>JAIFKN010000124.1 GCA_020049615.1 bacterium
TGCCGCACGAGGTCATGGGCATGGCCAACGGGGTGAAGAACCTCTTCGTCGGCTGCGGCGGCAAGCTCGGCATCGACGCCAGCCACTTCATCGGCGCCGCCTACGGCATGGAGCGCATGATGGGCCGCGCCGACACCCCGGTGCGGCGCATCCTCAACCAGGCGCTGCTGCAGTACTGCACCCACCTGCCGATCGTCTTCATCCTCACCGTGGTCGGCAAGGCGCGTCCGGGTGAGACCTCCGATCATGGCCTGGTCACCCGCGGCGTGTTCGTCGGCAGCGGCCTCGATGGCTTCGCCGAGGCGTCCGCGCTGTCGCAGGCGGTCAACTTCGAGCAGCTCGACGAGGAGCCCAAGAAGGTCGTCTGCTACCTCGATCCCGAGGAATTCCACTCGACCTGGCTGGGCAACAAGGCGATCTACCGCACCCGCATGGCGATCGCGACCGGCGGCGAGCTGGTGGTGCTGGCGCCCGGCGTGAAGGGCTTCGGCGAGGACCCCGGCATCGACCAGCTCATCCGCACGCACGGTTACCGCACCACCCCGCAGATCATGGCCGCGATCGAGGCCGATCCCGCGTTGGCCGGCAGCCTGTCGGCGGCGGCGCACCTCATCCATGGCTCCAGCGAGGGCCGTTTCACCGTGCGCTACTGCCCCGGCCACCTCACCCGGGCCGAGATCGAGGGCGTCGGCTATGCCTGGGGCGACCTGGCCGAGCAGACCCGCCGCTACGACCCCGCCAAGTTGAAGGACGGCTGGAACGAGGTCGCTGGCGAGCGGCTGTTCTACGTCAGCAACCCAGCCCTGGGACTCTGGGCGCACCGTTCGCGTTTCGCCGGGTGACGCCGGACCCCGTTCCACCTAACCATGCAGGTGACCGTGACCGAGCCTTGCCCGGGCGAGGACACCTGATTAGTCTCCCCGCGATGCCGAATACTTCGACCGTACGTAAATTCGCGATCAGCATCGACCCCGACGAGGCGGTCGATTTCGCCGAGCATGTCGACTGGTTCGGCAAGCGTCTCGCTCCGCTCGGCTTCAAGCAGGCTGCGACCTACACCTTCCGCTACACCGACAGCGAATGCATGATGAAGGTCGAGCTGAAGGACAGCCAGGACGGCTACTTCGTCTTCCTCTACGTGCAGGCCCCCGACGAGCACAAGTTCCGCGCCGAGGCCGTGGCCAACGCCTTCGAGGCCTTCGTCGTGGACACCTCCGGCACCAAGCGCCACTCGCTCAAGGACGAGTGACGCGGCGCAGATCGTCCTCGAGTCCGTGAGAACGCGGACTGGCGCAGCCCCTGCAGCAACAGCCAGCTAGCGGGGCGACGCCAAGAATCAGCCCCGGGCTGGGGCGGAGCCCCGCTAGCGCTTGCGCTTGTAGAACGGCAGCGGCACCACCACCGCCTCGATCGCCTGGCCTCTGACATCGACCGTCAGCGCGGTGCCGGGCGCCGCCTGTGCCGCCGGCACATAGGCCATGCCGATGGCATCGCCGAGGGTCGGCGAGAGCGTGCCGGAGGTGATTGCGCCGACCGGCTGGCCGGCGTGCAGCACGGCATAGCCCTGGCGCGGCACGCGCTTGCTCTGCATGCGCAGGCCGACCAGTCGCCTGGCCGGGCCGGCCTTGAGCTGGGCGACGATGCGCTCGCCGCCAATGAAGCCGCCTGCCGGGTCGATGGCGAAGGTCAGGCCGGCCTCGACCGGGGTGACGGTGCGGTCGAGCTCGTGGCCGTAGAGCGGCATCGCCGCCTCCAGGCGCAGGGTGTCGCGGCAGCCCAGGCCGCAGGGCGACGCGCCAGCCGCCAGCAGCGCGCCCCACAGTGGCGCGGCGGCGGCGACCGGGCAGAACAGCTCGGCGCCGTCCTCGCCGGTGTAGCCGGTGCGGCTGACGCGCACGGCGTGGCCCTGCCAGGTGGCGTCGCGGAAGCTGTAGATCGCCTGGGCCGCAGGATCGAGACCCATCCCTGCGAGGATGGCGCAGGCCCTCGGCCCCTGCACCGCGATCATCGCCTGCTCGGCCGAGAGGTCCTGTAGCACCACGCTGGCGTCCAGCGCCGGGCGCCACAGGCCGAGGATCTTGGCCCGGTTGCCGGCGTTGACCACGACATGGAACTGGTGGTCGCCCTCGCGCGAGACCAGCACGTCGTCCTCGACCGTGCCGTCGTCGGCCAGGACCAGGCCGTAGCGCACCTGGCCGGCGCGCATGTCGCGCAGGCGGCGGCAGACCCGGCGGCTGAGGAAGGCTTCGGCTCCCGGCCCGACCAGGCGCAGGCGGCCCATGTGCGAGACGTCGAAGATGCCGGCCGCGGTGCGCACGGCGGTGTGCTCGGCCTGGATCCCGGCGAACTGCACCGCCATGTCCCAGCCGGCGAAGTCGACCATCTTGCCGCCGGCGGCGGCCTGGGCGGCGTACAGGGGGGTGCGTTCGGGCATGTCGGGCCTTTGCGGATCAGGGTTTGGGGCAACACTGCCCCCGGGGCGGGCGTATCAGCTTCGTCCCTGGGTCCATCCCGCAAGGAGTCTGTTGATCCTCGCCGCCGGCCTGTGGGCTGGAGACGCCCAGCCGACCGCCACGCCGGAGGAGTACAGCGCGCGCATCCGGGCCCTGGAGGCCGCCATCCGCGGCCTGGTCGACGAGCAGGCCAAGGTCGCCGGCCCGGCCGGCGCCGCCGCCAACGCCGACTACGCCGCCGCCAAGGCGCGGGCCAGCGACGACGTACGCCGCCGCCTGCAGTTCGTCGAATACCACCTCGCCGACAACGACTACAACCGCGCCGTCGACACCTGCAACGCCATCCTCGTCGACCACCCGCACGAGCCGGCGACGGTGCGGCTGAAGTACCGCATCCTCATGTCGATGGTCGAACGCGAGCGGGCCATGCTCGAGCGCGAGCGCCAGTACCGCGCCGAGGAGGGCCTCGCCGACGCCCAGGCGCGCGGCGTCCTGCCCAAGGACGGGCCGAAGCTCGCCCGCACCGTGTGGGTCTTCGACGAGGACGTCGAGGAGGCCGACCGCGCGGCGGTGCGCAAGCGCCTGCAGGAGAAGGTGACGCTGAACTACGACGGCGTGGCGGTGGGCGAGGTGCTCAAGCCGCTGTTCGCCATCGCCGGGATCAACTACGTCATCCTCGACCGCGCCCTGTCCAGCGAGACCCTGACCCTGCACCTGGTGGACGACACGGTCGAGAACGCGCTGAAGACCATCGCCAAGCTGGTCGACGTGCGCTACAACTACTCGGCCAACACGGTGTTCATCGGCGCCGCCGACAGCGAGGTGATGGTCAGCGAGATCATCCGCCTGTCGTCGGGCCTGACCGACGTGGTGACGGAGCCGCAACTGCCGGTACCGATCGGCAACGAGCAGTCCGCCACCGGTGGCGCCGGCGGCGCGTTGCCGCAGCAGCAGCCGGGCCAGCAGGGCCAGAATGGCCAGCAGACCAGCGACCTCGAGCGTTTCCTCGAGAAGGTGCCGGAGATCGTCGCTGGGTGGGGCAGCGGCACATATTACCTCGACCGCAAGTCGAACACCCTCTATGCGCGCGCCACGCCGGCAGCGGTCTCCGAACTGAAGCGCCTGCTGCGTGCGCTCGATTACCAGAGTGCGCAGATCCTCATCGAGACGAAGTTCGTCGAGGTCAGCGAGGAGGCCGCCCGGCGCATCGGCGTCGACTGGGGCGGGGCCTCGCTTGGCGAACGGGTCAGCGTCACCGGTCCGAGCGGCAGCTCCTTCGGCGCGAACGGCATCACACCCGGCCAGGGCTCGGCACCCAACGCGACGATCAGCGGAGTGGCTTCCGATGCGACCGGCGCCCTCAGCGGCGGCCTCCTGGCCCAGATCCTGTTCTCGCCGAAAGGCCGCGACAGCCCGGGCATCTTCGCGTCCCTGTCGATGCTGGAATCCGAAGGCAAGGCCCAGGGCCTGGCCGAGCCGCGCATCCTCACGCTCAACAATGCGGTCGGCATCATCCAGCTGCTGCAGTCGGTGAGCTTCATCGAGAACTACAACTTCAACAACATCACCACCTCCGCCGAGACCGGCAACAACGGCACCACCACCAGCGCGCAGACGGCCGTGCCGCAGCCGGTGTGGAAGACGGTGCAGGAGGGCTTCACCCTGCGCATCAAGCCGTCCATCGCGCGCAACGACGACACCATCACCCTCGACATCCGTCCGACCGTGACCCAGCGTTCCGGCAACACCAACCAGACTCCGATCAGCTACCAGCCGAGCACCGGGGCGGAGACCGAGACCCTCTTCGTCAGCCAGCCGGAATTCATCACCCGGTCGCTCGGCACCACCATGCACGTCAAGAACGGGCAGACCGTGGTGCTTGGAGGGCTGACCACCGAGATCAGCAACAACAGCGACAGCGGCGTGCCCGGCTTGCGCACCGTGCCTGGGCTCGGCCGCCTGTTCAGCCACAGCGCCAAATCGGTCGACCGCCGCAACCTGATGATCTTCGTCACCGCCCACATCATCGACCCGTCCGGCGCCAAGATCGGCGAGGACATCCGCCGCCTGCGCGAGACCGCCGCCGTGGTCATGCCCGAGGAGGTGCGCCTGGCCGAGGCGGAGTTGCGCGTGGTCGAGGCGCAGCGCGCCGCCGAGGCGGTCGACGCCGAAGCCAAGGCCAACGAGGCGGCCGAGCGCAAGCCGGTCGCACCGCCTGCCGGCCGGACCGGGCAGCGCCGCTAGCGTCCCATGGCCCTGTCGGTCGGTCTCGACATCGGTACGCACCACGTCCGGGCCATCGCCCTGCGCGGCACGCGCATCGTCGCCCATGCCGCGGTCGCGCGACGGGCCGAGGACGGCACCGAACGGCCGCTGGCCACCGTCGTCGCCGACCTGGGCGAGTCCGTGCCGCTGGCGCGCTCCGGCGCGGTGGCGTCCAGCGACCTCGAGGTGCTGGCGCGCTTCCTCCACGTCGCGCCGCTGCCGCCATCGCGGCTCGAACGCATCATCCGGCTCGAACTGTCACCCGAGGAGGGGGCCGCGCCGTGCCTCGACGCGGTACGCTTGGCGGCCGATGGCGACGACCTGTGCTACCTCGGTCTGGTCGTCGACACCGGCGCCGTCCGCCTGCTGCAGGGCGAATTGGCCCGCGCGGGGGTCCGCCCGCGCACCATCTCGTGGGGCCCGATGGCGCTGGCCGCGGCGGCCTCGCGCGTACCGCTGGAGGGCGACCAGCTCGCCTTGGTCATCGACATCGGGGCTGCCGGCACCGACGTGGCGCTGGTCGGCGAAGGCCGCCTGCTGGCCTGCCGCCGCCTCGCCATCGGCGGCGACCACTTCACCCAGGCCCTGGTCGAGACCGGGCTGACCGCGGCCGAGGCCGAGCGCGCCAAGCGCGCCTCCGCCCCGATCCTGCCGCCCCCGGCCGAGCCGGTGCTGCCGCCGCAGCCGCGACCGGAGGCGCCACCCGCGCCGCTGCCGGCCGAGCCGGCGTTCGACGCCCTGCCGTCCCTCGACGACGGCCTCGGTGAACTCGACACGCCTCCTGCCGCACCGCCGCCACCACCGGCCGAAGCCCAGCCCGAGCTCGAGCTGGAACTCGATGATCAGCCGAAGGCGCCCGGCGTCACCACGATGAAGATGGCGTCGGTGACCCTCGGCCCGCAGCTGACCCGCGCCGCCGAGGGCTTCTACGGCCAGCTCGCCACCACCCTGGCCTTCTTCAAGGCGCAGCTGAAGCGCAGCGAACTGACGCCCGCCAAGGTGTTGATCTGCGGCGGCGGCGCCGGTCTCGCCGCGCTCGAGCCCTATCTGGCACGGCGTTTCCAGGCCCCGGTCGACCGCTTCGATCCCTGCGCTGGCCAGGATGGCGCGCCCGGACGCGAAGGATGGCAGTGGGCCCGCGCCTACGGCCTGGCCCTTGCCGCCGGAGGGGCCGATGTGCCGCGCTGCGATCTGCGCCCCGACACCGACCTGCGGCGCGAGGTCTGGCGCCGCCGCCTGATCTGGCCGTGGTTCGCCGCCGCCTGCCTGCTGGTGGCCGGCGCCATCGCCGCCCTCGGCCTGACCGAGCAGATCGAACGCGACGACATCGAGGCCGGCTTGCTGGAGGCCGCCGTCGCCGAGCACAAGCGCCTGTCGGTCGATTTGGCCACGCTCGAGGCCGAGCGCGACGCCGCGCGCGAGGATCTGCGCGCCATCGCCGGCCGCATCCATGCCGCCCGCGACCTGCTCTACACCGTGCGGGCGCTGAAGGAGCAGACCAGCAAGTCGAAGGAGCTCTGGGTGACCTCGCTCCAGACCGTCGGCGTGGGGCGTGACGACACCGAGGCTCCGGTGCCGACCAAGCGTCCGCTGCTGTCCGGAGGCCCGAAGCCGGTAACCAAGGACTCGCTGATTGATCGCGGTGCGGTCGACATCGGTGGACGGGTGCGCTTCGATGAGAAGATGACCGATCCCCAGATGGTCGCCTTCAGCGAGCGGTACCAGCAGGCCCTGTCGCAATGGCCGACACCGGAGGGCGTCAACCTGTTCCGTGATGTCATCCTGACCCATCGCAGGGTCGAGCGCGGCAGCGGTGCGGCCGGTGCGGCCGAGGGCGGCGAGTTCGTGTTCAAGTTCCGCTGCTTCTTCCCGCTCACCAGCCTGGGCGAGGCGACGCCGTCCGTGTCGCAGGCCTCAGCCCCCTCCGCGACTCCGCCAGCGGTGGAGAAGCCCTGATGAGCCCCGACATCTCCTCCGCCGCCCGCGGCGGGATCGTCGCCCTGCTCGCCGCGCTGCTCGGCGCCGGCGGCATGGTGTGGTGGACCTGGTCGGACCAGCCGGCGGTCGACGTGCGCCTGACCGCCGCCCGCGAGGCCTCGGCCAAGATCGCCGGCAAGGAGCCGCTGAAGCAGCGGGTCGAGCGCCAGCGCGCCGCCAACATCGAGCTGCGCGCCAACATCGCTGAACTCAAGGCGCAGGCCGGCTTCACCACCGCCGAGCGCTTCAAGGTGCCGCCGAACGAGAACGAGAAGGGCAAGTTCTTCCTCAACCGCTTCGTCGATGTGCGCCAGGCCCTGCGCGAGAAGGCGGTGGCGCGGCGGATCGAGAGCGACGAGCGCCTCGGCTTCCCGCCCGACGACCGTGTGCCGCCCGACGACGAGGCGCAGACCCTGCTCGACATGCTGCAGCTGACCGAGAAGGCGCTGACCGTGGTGCTGGCGGCGCCGGATCCGGTCGAATGGTTCGATATCTCGCATGGCAAGCCGTACGACACCGGGCCGGTGTCGCGGCCGCCGCTGCTCAAGGAGTATCCGCTGACGCTGAAGGTGCGCGGTTCGCTCAAGACCGTGCTGTGGATCCTGCACAGCTACGGCACCCGTTCGGAACGCGACTATCCGCTGATCCTGCGCGGCCTGACCATCACCAGCTCCAACAATCGGGTGCGCGACGATGTGCAGCAGCTGGAGGCCACCTTCGAGCTGGCCGGCATGGCCTTCCTCCCCGACACCGGCCGGACGCCGGCCCAGGCCGCGCCGCGCGCGCCCAGCACGATGCGGGCCCGGCCATGAGGGGCGGCCTGTGGGAGCCGGCCATGGCCCTGCTCGCCGGCGCCGTCCTCGCCGGGGTCGGTGCCTGGTGGTGGTTGACGGTGCTCGAACCGCCGCGCGCGCCGGTGCCTGGCCACCGCGGCGCCGCCTTCCAGCCGCTCTCGGCCACGATGCCGCCGATCGGGCAGTTCCCCACCTTCTACGTCAACGATGACAACCCCTTCGTGCCGTGGCGCGAGCGCGAGGCTGAGAAGAAGCGGCTGCAGCAACCGGCCGCCGTGGTGGTCAAGCCCAGGCCGCCGGCCAAGATCGAGCCGATCGCACCGCCGGTGCTGAAGCTGCCGCCGAAGAGCGGCGGCGGCGGCGACGCGCCCAAGGTGGTCGGCTTCACCCGTCGGCCGGATGGTTCGGTCGAGGTGCTGGTCAACCTGCCGGGGGAGACCCGGCCCAGGCTGATGAAGCCGGGCGAGCAGGCCGGGCGCTGGAGCTTCACCGCGATCGAGGACGGCAATGTGGCGCTGTTCGCCGACGAGAGCGGTCGCCAGTACCGCCTGGTGATCGGCGGCAGGTGAGGACGCACGAACCCATCCTGGCGGTGGGGGCGGCGGTGGTCCTCGTGGGATCCATCGTCTGGCTGGTCTTGGCCAGGCCGGCGCCCATCGTCGTGCCAGCGACCACCCGGCCGGGTGGAGCCTTGGCCCTCGCATCCCTGCATCCTCCGGCGATCGGCGCCTTCGAGCAGTACGACGTCAATGGCGACAACCCTTTCGTTCCCTATCAGGATCGGTCCGGTCCAGCCGGTGGTCCGGCCGCGAAGCCGGGCTGGATTCCGCCGCAGCCGCCGACGAAGGTGCCGGAGCCGGTGGCTCCGCCGTTGCAGTATCCGGTCGTGCCGGCCGGTGGTGGCGATGCGCCGCTGGTGAACGGTTTCGTCCGCGGTGGGGATGGCGCTGCCGGTCTGCATGTCGTCCTGCCAGGAGGCCCGCCCTGCCACATGCGGGTGGGCGAGCGGATCGGCCGATGGACGTTGCACGAGATCGATGCGGGCAGCGTCGCCGTGTTCACGGATGAGACTGGGCGCCGCTACCGGTTGCCGATCGGCACGCGCTGACCGGGTCAACCGTGTCATTTGGACACATAATCGGTTTGGCATGACCCATGCATGTATGCGGTCATGCCCCAGCATCCGCCTGCCCAGCCCCAGCAGTCCGCTCTCGCCCAGTACGGCCGCGACCTCGTCGAGGCCGCGCGTGCCGGCAAGCTCGATCCGGTCATCGGCCGCGACGAGGAGATCCGTCGCGTCATCCAGGTGCTGTCGCGTCGGACCAAGAACAACCCCGTCCTGATCGGCGAGCCGGGCGTGGGCAAGACCGCCATCGTCGAGGGCCTCGCCCGCCGCATCGTCGCCGGTGACGTGCCCGAAGGGTTGAAGGACCGCCGCGTCGTCACCCTCGACATGGGCGCGCTGATCGCCGGCGCCAAGTTCCGCGGCGAGTTCGAGGAACGGCTCAAGGCCGTGCTCGACGAGGTCACCGCCGCCAATGGCACGGTCATCCTGTTCATCGACGAGCTGCACCTGCTGATGGGCGCCGGCCGCACCGATGGGGCGATGGACGCCGCCAACCTGCTCAAGCCCAAGCTGGCGCGCGGCGAACTGCACTGCATCGGCGCCACCACCCTCGACGAGTACCGCATCCACGTCGAGAAGGACGCCGCCTTCGAGCGCCGCTTCCAGCCGGTGCAGGT
>JAIFKN010000127.1 GCA_020049615.1 bacterium
CGGAGCCCCTGAGCAGTTGCGGATGCTCCTGCTTGCCCTGCTCTGCCTCGCCCTGCCGGCCGCCGAAGGCGACGCCTACCGCAGCGTGCTGACGGCGATGCAGGGGCATCCGAACCGGCAGCCGGGCTCACCCGGATACGTTGCCGCCGTCACCGCGGTCGAAACGGCCCTGCGCACTGCGGGACTGCAGCCGCAGCGCCTGCGCTACCAGACCCTTGCCATCTCCTCGGACGAGGTGCGGCTCGAGGCTGATGGCGCCCGTATCCCCGGCGTGCTGGCGATGGCGCCCAACGGCGTAGCTCCATCGACCACCTGGGGCAGGGCTGTCGAGGGGCCACTGGTGTGGCTGGGCGACGGCAGCCTCGCCGAAATGCGCGGCAAGCCGGTCGAAGGAGCGATCGTCCTGCTGCGCATGGGCAGCCCGAACCTGCCCCTGGCCTTCTCGCAAGGCGCCCGCGCGGTGATCGCCGTCGATGACGGCAGCTGCGACCAGTGGCAGGCCTCGCGCATGTTCACCGAGGGACTGGTGTCATCGCCGCGCGCCTGGATCGAGCATGACATCGCCCGCTCGGCGGGCCTGCTCGACGGGCCGGCGAAAGCAGGGCGGCTGCGCATCGCCTCCAACTGGCGCGATGTCGAGGCGGCTACGGTTTGGGCGCTGATCCCCGGGCGCGATCCCGCCCGCTCGAAGCAGTTGGTGGTGCTTGCCGCCGAACTGGCCACCTCGGGAGCGGTTCCGGATCGCGTTCCCGGCGGTCGGCAGGCGTCCAACGCAGCCTTGCTTGCCGAACTGGCGGCCGGCTTCGCAGCCAATCCCGCCGACCGGCCGGTGCTCGTCGCCTTCCTCGGCAGCCACCACGCCGCCCAGGATGGGGCCCGCCACCTCTACTGGGTGGTCAACCGCGCCCAGCAGGCGCTGAAGGAGCCGGAGACCATCGACGCACGCCTGGCCTGGCTGCAGGTCCAGCGGCAGACCTGCGACCGTCGCCTGGCCCTGCTCGCCGACGACGGCGTGCTGCAGGCCTCCGGCGATGACGCCTTCCAGTTGCGCAACCAGATGCGCCGCATCGTCAGCGGACGCATGAACCGGCTCAACTACCGCTACCGGGAGGTCAATCTCGCCGCCACCGCCGCGGTGGCCGGGTCGGCCGAGGCCTCCCGGTTGGAAGCCGAGCGGGCCGAGATCAAGAAGCTCATCGACGCGGGCAACGCCGATCGCCGCACCGTCTTCGAAGGCGTGGTGGGCGACGCCGCCTCGTTCGCCGCTGTCCGCCGCGCCGCTCAGGCCGAGGTCGAGGCGCTGCGCGGCGACCTCGACCGCGAACTCGACCGCACGACCGATGCCCAGGCCCTGGCTGCCGCGCTCGCTGGACGGGCGGTCATCGCCCACTTCGGCATCGATTTCGCCGCCTCCGCACGGCCATGGCTGGCCAACCCGTTCGGCCTGAGCAGCAAGGCCATCTACGGCCAGGATTGGGCACGTCGGCCGAAACCCGGCCACTTCGCCAAGCATATCGCCGCCTACCAGCAGTCCTGGGAAGCCGTGACGGCCAGCCAGCCTGCTGGGGCCGCCATGCGCAACCCGGACCAGACCGTCGCCTGGAGCTATGAAGCCCTGTGCACACCGCGCCGGCGGCAGGTGGCCTGCGTCGTGCCGCAGGGCCTGGGCATCATGGGCAGCCAACTCGTGACGGTCGGCGATGCCGTGCCGGCCGACGAGATGCCGATCGATCCGGCCCCGGATCTGCTGCCGCTGCGCGGGCCGGTGCAGGCATGGCTGGCGCATCTGCTCGCCAGCGACATGCCGGTGCGGACCGGCCTGGCGGCGACGCAGAGCCACAACCCGAAGCTGGTCTGGAGCCATGACGGCAGCCTGTGGACCGGCATGCGTGTCGATCGCCTGGCTCCGGGTTCGGAGGAGATCGAGGGGCCAGCCGCCGGCGCGCTGGTGTACGTGCGCCCGGGACGCCTGGCGCCCGAGGAAAGCGACGAGGCTCAGGTCTGCGGCCGGCTCAATTCACCGATCGGACGGATCAACAGCGTCGGCTACGCGATGATGCCCAACATCATCGGCGAGGGCATCCGCAACCAGATCCATGCCATCGACCTGTCGCCGGAGGGCGCGCCACGCGCCTTCAGCAGCGCTGCCACGGCGGTCAACGAGGCCAACCTGCGGCTGTTCACCGGTTGGGGCAACGGGGTCTATGTCCCCTTCTCGCCTGCCGACTACCTCGTCGCAAGCCCATGGCAGCGGTTGATGGGACGCAGCGATTCCGCGGTGAAGCGCAGCTTCGGCGACAGCTCCATAGGCGGCGCCGTCATCATCACTGACGAGAAACGTCCACTCAAGCTGCTCGGCGGCGGCCTGCTGGCGCTCGGCGGCAGCGACCGCCTTCCGCAGGGCTCGGGCATCGTCTGCGATGCACCGTCGCTCGTCTCTCTCGACATACTCCGCTGCTCGGCCGAGGACGTCAGCCGGCTGAACCGCTACCGCCTCTCCGTGCTGCGCTCGAAGAACCTGATCAACCGCCCGGTCGAACGACTGAACGCAGCCGGCAGCACGCATCTCGGCCAGGCGCGTGCGGCACGCGCAGCCGGCGACGTGCCTGCCGCCGCCGCCCACGAGACCATGGCCGCGATCCTCGCGCACCGGGCGCATGTACCACTGAAGGAGAACACGAACGACCTTCTGCAGGCGGTGGTGTTCCTCCTCCTGCTATCCATCCCTTTCGCCTTCGTGCTCGAACGCCTGGTGCTCGGCTCGGCCTCGATCTACGGTCAGATCAGCGGCTTCCTCGGCTTCTTCCTCGCCACCTTCGGTCTGCTCTACGCCACCCATCCCGCCTTCGCGCTGGCTGACGCTCCGATCATCATCTTCCTCGCCTTCATCATCATCCTGCTCTCCGCCTTCGTCATCTCGGTGGTGATGGGCAAGTTCAAGCATGAACTGAAGGCGATGCAGGGCCTGGCGGCCAAGGCGCATTCGACCGGCACCGGCAACAGCACGACCATGGCGGCGGTCATCATCGGCATCGCCGGCATGCGCAACCGCCCGCTGAAGACGTTCCTCACCGCCACGACAGTCACGCTGCTGACCTTCACCATCCTCGTCTTCGCCTCCTTCGGCAGCAGCCAGGGCGTGGTCGAAGCGCGTGTCGGCAAGGCTCAGGGCGCCGACCGCATCGAGGTGCATCAGAAGACCTTCCTCGCCATCCCCGATCGCCTGGTCGATGCCATGGCCGAGATCCACGGCAAGCGCTTCGAGGTGCTGCGACGCACAGCCAGCTTCGCCGATCCGGTCGGACTCGCACAGGAGTCGCCGCTGGTCAATCTGGTGCTGGATCCGGCTAGCGGCGCGACGCTGAAGCTCGAATCCCTGCTCGGCCTCGATCCGGCCGAGGCGCCTCGGCTCGGCTGCTGCCAGGGCCTGGCCAGACCGGCCGCAGGCGAGCCCCCCCAGCTCTGGCTCTCGAACATCGCCGCCGGCCAACTGCAGCTCCAACCCGGGGCCAGGCTTCTGCTGCGCGGCCGCCCCTTCGTTTTCGCCGGCACATTCGACGAACAGCGGTTCAAAGCGTTGGAGAATCTCGACGGATCACGCCTCACGCCACCCGATTTCACCGCCACCTTCGCCAGTGCCCCGGTCAGCGGCGCCGGCCTGGTCAGCACGGTGGAGAACCTCGACATCACCTCGTTCATCTTCAGCTCGCCTGCGCTCACCGCCATCACCACCGATGAGACCGTCCTGGCCCTCGGAGGCATGGTCAACGGCCTCACCCTGTATCCCCGTGACGGACGCGTCGACGTGGGCCGGGCCGCCGGCGAGATCGCAGCCGTGTTCAATGGCCCTGTGCTGTGCACCACCGGCGAAGGGACGCGCTCGTACTTCTACACCCGCGAGGTCTCCGGCAACGGGCTCGCCGATCTCATCGTCCCCCTGCTGCTGGGCGGGCTGATCATCTTCTCCAGCCTGCTCGGCTCGATCGTCGACCGGCAGAAGGAGATCTTCACCTACAGCGCCCTTGGCCTCAGCCCGCGTGACGTCGGCACCCTGTTCTTCGCCGAAAGCGCGGTCATCGCCGTCGTTGGCGGCATGGGCGGCTATCTGGTCGGGCAGCTGGTGGCGAAGGGGCTCAACCTCGCGGCGGAGAATGGCTTGATCTCCGTGCCGCCGCTGAACTTCAGCTCGCTCGCCTCGCTCGCGACCATCGGCATCGTCATGGCCATGGTCATGCTCTCGACCATCTACCCGGCGCTGATGGCCGGACGCGCTGCCAATCCTGGCGTCAACCGCAGCTGGCGCATGCCCGAACCGGACGGCGACACGCTGCGATTCACCTTCCCCTTCACCGTTCCCGAGAACGCCTTCGGCG
The DNA here is from genome assembly GCA_020049615.1 of bacterium. The sequence goes on from JAIFKN010000127.1 coordinate 4,374, forward strand.
GCATCCTCGGCTTCATCGCCGAGCACTTCCGCAACCACGGCGACGCCGCCCTCGACGTCTTCGCCGCCCAGCAGGTCCGGCTGTTCCGCAACCCGGATGGACGCTTCGGCATCGCCGCCGACATCAGCCTGGCGCCGTTCGACCTGGGCGTGTTCCAGCGCTTCCGCATGGAGACGCGGCCCAGCGACACCCCGGGGATCGACGAGGTGGTGGTGGAGATCGTACGCAGCGCCGGCGCACCACGCACCTGGATGCGCGGGAACCGGGTGTTCATCGCCGACCTGCGCGAGCAGTTCCTGGTCTGGCGCTCGCTGCCGACCGAAGCCGTGGCGCATTACAAGGCCGAGAGCGATCGGCTGATCGGAGGCGTCGATGGCGCGGGTTGATGCTGAACTGGAACGCTACCGCTCGATGATGACGCCGCCGGGCACCTTCAGCGAGGGATTCTCGCTGAAGACGCTCATGGGCGTCGTCCTCATCGCGCTGATCCTCGTGCCCGGCGCGCTGTACATGCAACTGCTCGCCGGCCAGGGTGTCGGGGCGGCGGCCCAGTGGGTGACGCTGATCCTCTTCCTGGAGGTCGCCAAGCGGGCCAACGCCAAGATGGAACGCGCGCAGATCTTCGTGCTGTTCTACATGGCAGGCACCTTCGCCTACCAGCACGTGAACGGCACGCCGCTGTGGAACCAGTTCCTCGTGCGCAGCGAGGCGGCGCTGTCCTTCGGCCTCGCCGGACAGTTCCCCGAGTGGTTTGCCCCGAGCGATCCCGCAGCCTACGAGTCCCGCTCATTCTTGACCTCGGCGTGGATCCCGGCCATCGGCTTGGCCGTGTTCAAGAGCCTGTTCAGCCGCCTGGATGCGGCGGTAGCCGGCTATGGCCTGTTCCGCCTGACCAGCGACATCGAGAAGCTGCCGTTCCCCATGGCCCCGGTCGGCGCCCAGGGCATGATGGCGCTCGCCGATGACCTCGACGGCAAGGACCGCACCGGCGGCTGGCGCTGGCGCGTCTTCTCCATCGGCAGCGCCCTCGGCCTGCTGTTCGCGGCCGTCTACATCGCCATCCCGACCCTGTCGGCCAACTTCTGGGGGGCGGAGAACACGTACACGCTGCTTCCCATCCCCTTCGTCGAACTGTCCCATTTCACCAGCGGGATCCTGCCTGCCGTCGCAACCGGACTGAGCTTCGACTTCTCCCAGGTCGTCATCGGCATGGTGCTGCCCTTCTGGGCCATGATCGGCTCGTTCATCGGCCTGGTGGTGACCTTCGTGCTCAATCCGGTGCTGCATCACGCCGGCGTCCTGCGCACCTGGATCCCAGGCGACTCGACGGTAGAGACGATGTTCAAGAACAACGTCGACTTCTATCTGTCCTTCGGCATCGGCATCTCCCTGGCCGTGGCGGTGATCGGCATCTGGGGCATGATCCGGTCCCTGCGCGATAAGCGTGACCTGGACGCGCAGGAGGCGGCTGCCGGCAAGGCCTCCTCGACCGCCGCACCCGAGGGACGCGGCGACATACCCAACCGGTGGATCGTCGGCATCTACATCTTCGCCACCCTGCTGTATATCGGCGTGTCCGGCTGGCTCGTCGACTGGCATACCGGCGTGCTCGTGGTCCTGTTCTTCTTCGGCTTCATCTACACCCCGCTGATCAGCTACGTCACCGCCCGCCTGGAGGGCCTCGCCGGCCAGGTGGTCGAGATCCCCTATATCCGCGAACTGTCCCTGATCGTCTCCGGCTACCAGGGCATCGCGGTCTGGTTCATCCCCATCCCACAAGGCAACTACGGCACCCAGACCGTGCTCTATCGCAAGGCCGAGCTGACCGGCACGAAGTTCACCTCGTTGTGGAAGGCCGAACTGGCGATCTTCCCGATCCTGATCGTGATGACCCTGCTCTTCGCCAGCTTCATCTGGGGGCTAGCCGAGATCCCCAGCGGCGTCTACCCGTACACCCAGATGATCTGGGAGCTCGATGCCAAGAACGCCTGCCTGGTGTTCAGCTCGACCGCCGGCGGCTACAGCCAGTTCCAGGAAGCGCTGTCGGGGACGGTCGTGCTCATCGGCCTGGTCGCCGGCACGGCCGTCTTCGGCGCCCTCTCGTCGATCGCCGCCCCCGTCACGCTCTGCTATGGCGTCGTCCGCGGCCTTGGCCAGACCATGCCGCACGTGATCATCCCGCAGTTCATCGGCGCCCTGCTGGGACGGTACTACTTCCAGAAGAAGCTCGGCCTGCAGTGGGGCCAGTACGTGCCGGTGCTGGCGGCTGGCGTCTCCTGCGGCTTCGGCCTCGTCTCGATGCTGTGCATCGGCATCGTCTTCCTGGTCAAGTCTTCCAACTCGATGCCCTACTGAGCACCCATGGCAGAACCCATCGTCACGGTCAGCGGCCTCGACAAGGTCTACAAGAGCGGGGCCGAGGAGGTCTACGCCCTGCGCGGCATCGAGCTGATCATGGGCCCGTCGGGCTCGGGCAAGTCGACCCTGTTCAACATGGTCGGGGCGCTCGACAAGCCGAGCCGCGGCGAGATCACCGTCGGCGGCGTGTCGCTGCCCAAGCTGTCCTCGGCCGAGCTGTCCTACTTCCGCGGCAAGCACATCGGCTACGTCTTCCAGAGCTACAATCTGATCCCATCGCTGACCGCGCTGGAGAACGTCAAGCTGCCGATCATCTTCCTGGGCGCGAGCGACGCCGAGGCCGAGGCCCGCGCCAAGGAGGTGCTGGAGTACGTCAATCTCGGCGACCGCGTCACGCATACCCCGGGCGAGCTGTCGGGCGGCCAGCAGCAGCGCGTGGCCATCGCCCGCGCCCTGGCCAACAAGCCGACCATCCTGCTGGCCGACGAGCCGACCGCCAACCTCGACCTCA
>JAIFKN010000269.1 GCA_020049615.1 bacterium
TTCCTCAAATTCCTCCAGGGCATGGTGATCGAGGCGCAGGTCCAGCTCGGCGTGCTGCCGCATCCCATGACCGGCGAGCGGACCGTGAATCTCGCCTATGCCCGAGCCACGGTGCAGATCGTCGAGATGTTGCGCGACAAGGCCCAGGGCAACCTGACCCCCGAGGAGGAGGACTACCTGCGCGGAGCGATCATGGGGCTCAAGAACAGGCTCAAGCAGGCCGAGGATCAGGCGGAGTCGCTGCGGTAGACCGGGCTACTCTTCGACTCGCGTCTGCTCCGCCACCAGCCGGCTGAACAGCCCGCCTCGGGCCAGCAACTCGTCGTAGCTGCCGTGCTCGGCGATGCGTCCGCGCTCCAGCACGACGATCTCATCCACGTCCTTGATCGTCGACAGGCGGTGGGCGATCACCACCACCGTGCGGGTGCCCTTGAGCCCGTCGACCACCTGCTTGATCGCGCGCTCGGTCACCGCGTCGAGGGCGCTGGTCGCCTCGTCGAGTATGAGCAGCCGCGGCTCGCGCAGCAGGGCGCGGGCGATGGCGATGCGCTGGCGCTGGCCCCCTGACAGCGAGACGCCGCGTTCGCCGAGCGGGGTCTCGTAGCGCTCGGGCAGGGCGGCGATGAAATCGTGCGCCTGGGCGGCGCGTGCCGCGGCTTCGATCTGCGCCTGGCTGACGCCGTCGCGGGCGAAGTCGATGTTGTCGGCCACCGAGCTGGAGAAGAGGATCGGATCCTGCAGCACGACCGAGACATGGTTGCGCCACCACTGCTGGCGCAGGTCGCGCAGGTCGTGTCCGTCGGCGAGGACGGCCCCGGCGTCGGGATCGTAGAAGCGCAGCATGAGCTGGGCCAGCGTGCTCTTGCCGCTGCCCGAGGGGCCGACCAGGGCATAGCTGCGGCCCTGCCGGAAGGTGAAGGAGAACCCGTCGAGCACCGGCGGCTTGCCAGGGTAGGCGAAGCGTACCCCGCGGAAGGCCAGCTCGCCGGCGATCGGGGGCTCGCTGGCATCCGGCTTGTCGGCCGGCGAGGGCAGGACATGCAGATAGTCGTTGATGCGCTCCAGCGCGGCCAGGCTCTCCTGCAGCTGCAGCAGGTTGTCGATCATGCGCTGCATCGCGTTGTTGAGGTTGCCCAGGTACATGATGAAGGCGACCAGGGCGCCGATGGTCAGGACGGCATGGCCGTGGCTGATCAGCCAGGCGCCCGCGATCGCCACCAGGGCGGCGTTCATCACCACCATGGCGTGGGTGATGCTCGTGAAGCGTCCATGCATGCGTGCGGTCTGCCGCTGCAGGTTCCGGACCAGCGTCGAGCGCTCGCTGAACTCCTCGATCGCCTCGTGCTCGCCGGCACTGGCCTTGACCAGGGTGATGCCGGCGAACATCTCGGCGGCGATGCCGGTGATGCGGCTCTGTCCTTCCTGCACCGCCTTCTGCTGCCGGCGCAGGGCCGGCGTCACCCGCCACATGATCAGGCCGGTGATCGCCAGCGGTACGCAGGCGACGATGGTCAGCTGCCAGCTGACCAGCGCCAGCCACACCGCTACGCCCAGGAACAGGGCGATGTCCATCGCGTAATGGACGATGCCCCGGTCGAACAGCGCGCCCGCGGCGGTGATGTCCGAGCTGACCCGGGCGCCGAGAGCGCCGGCGTGGTGGCGCTGGAAGAATGCCATGCTCAGGCGCTGCAGGTGGTGGAACAGCCGCTTGCGCAGGCGGTGCTGCACCTCGGACTGCAGCTGCACGCCGAGGACGTGGCGCCAATAGCCGGCCACCGCTGCCAGCAGCACGGCGACGAGGGCGATGGCGCCGTACTGCAGCAGCAGCGGGCCGGCCTGCTCCGGTGGGAGTCCGGGCTTCAGCACCTGGTCGATGATGTGGCCGATGACCCAGGGGATGGCCAGCGGGATGAAGAACTTGCCCCAGCCGAACAGGACGGTCAGGGCGAGCTTGCCGCGCACGCGGCGGAACGGTTCGCGCAGGGGTTCGAGAAGCTGGCCGAGCGACGGGACGTCGCCCGGCCTGGTACTGCCATCGGCTTCGGCCATGGCGGGGATGCTGGGATCGGCGCGGGGCGCGCCAGCGGACGTTGGCCGGCAGCCGGCGACCCTGGCCGTCCTGCGCCAGCCGCTACCCTCCCACCCGTGCGGCTGGCCTTCGTCTTCTTCCTCACTTACCTGAAGCGGCGGCTGGCATATCGCGGCGACCTCTTCGTGCAGATGCTCGACGAACTGCTGCGCGGCGGCGTCGCCCTGGCCATGCTCGCGATCTACGCCAGCAAGACCGACAGCCTGGGCGGCTACACCCCGGATCAGCTGCTGTTCGTCCTCGGCTTCTCGCTGGTGCCGATCTCGCTGTTCCACTGCCTCTGCTCAAACCTCTACCAGTTCAATTCGCGCTACATCATCGATGGCAACCTGGACCGCGTGCTGCTGCGGCCCTACCCGGTCTTCCTGCAGATATGCTTCGACCGGCTGGCGATCGAGGACCTCTCCGGCGCCATCCTCGGCGCCGTGCTCATGGCCATCGCCGCGTCGCGTATCCCCGGCTTCGACCTCGGCCCGGCGCATCTCGCCATGCTCGCGGTGATGCTGCTGTCGGCGACCGCAGTGGTGGTGGGCGTGTTCGCCAGCTTCGCCTCGCTCGGCTTCTGGTTCGAGGACCGGGTCGGCATGATGCCCCCGGTCTACAATCTGATGGAGTTCGGGCGCTGGCCGGTCGGCCTGTATGCCCCCTGGTTGAAGCTGCTGGTCACCTGCATCATCCCCTTCTCCTTCGCCGGCTTCCTCCCCGCTTCGGTCTTCATCGGCGGGCCATGGTGGCCCCTGGCCGCCGCCCCAGCTGTGGCAATCGCCTCCCTCCTGGTCGCCAACCTGCTGTGGCGCATGGGATTGGCCCGCTACAACTCGGCCGGCAACTGAATGTGAACGGGCCCGCGCCCGGCGCGTTCACCATCTGTTCACGAGCGGAGCAAATCCCATGGCTGACGACACCACCCCCGACCAGGCACCGGCCCCAGCCAAGCCCAAGCGCGGCAAGCCGTGGGGTTATCTCGTCTTCGCCCTGCTGATCCTCGGCACGTTCCTGATCGCGGTGTTGAAACCCGACCTGACGCGCAGCCTGCTGGGCGGCGATCCGCCCAAGCCCGAATCCCCCGGCGACAGCCCGGCGGTGGCGGGCAACGTCGATGGCGGCGCCCTTGGCGAACGCGAAGCCGCAGCCGCGCTGGCCGATCTCGGCACCATCAACCTGGCCAAGCCGCCGCCCGTGGTGTCCAAGCCGGTGGTGGCCGGCCCGGTGGCCGGCCCGGTGGCCGGCGCCACCGATGAGGCGAAGGCGGCCCAGGTGCTTGCCGATGCCGAAGCGGCCTACAAGGCGATGAGCTGGGACAAGGCGGAGAGCCTCGCCCGCGGCATCGCCAGGCTGTCGGTCAAGCCGGCGACCCGTGACCGCGCCCACAGCATCGAGCGCGGCGCCCCAGCCCTCAAGCGGGTGTTCAAGGAACTCGACGAACGCGACGAACTGAGCCGCAACTATGAAACCCACCCCTCGCTGATCCGCCTGATCCGCGGCGGCAGCGAGACGCTGGCTGTGCCGATCACGCAGATGGATCCCCCCTACAATCCGGTGGATGACAGCCCGGTCGCCTGGGTCCAGACGCAGCGCAAGGCCGGCAAGGTCATGCTGCTGGTCAAGGGCTCGAAGCAGTTCACCCCGGCCGAGATGGTGGTCGATGACTACGACATCCAGCCCGCCGACCTGAGTGCCGCGCGCGCCGCCGCGCAGCAGGCCTTGTCCAGCCGCGCCGCCCGCATCGAAGCCGACAAGAGCGTGCGGCGCGATGCTTTCGTCTGGTATGAACTGGGCAAGTACGCCTACCGCTTCCGCCTCGACGACCAGGTCGTGCGCCACCTCGACAAGGCCATCGACCTCGACCCCGATCTGGCGCGCAACGTCCGCGAGGCCAACGCCGGCATGCTGTTCGGTTCCCTGGTCATGCACAGCAAGAACGGCAACAAGCAGCAGGCCGCCGCCTTCATGGCCTCGATCGAGCGCCGCTTCAAGGATACCGATCAGGCCAAGCAGGCCCGGCTGTTCTATGACGGCAAGCAGGCGGAGATGATCGCCGCGGCCAAGGATGCGGAGCGCCGCCAGCGCGAGGAGGCTGCCGCCCGCCTCGCCGCCAAGGTCGCCGACGCCAAGAAGCAGGGCGACGAGGAGAAGGCCAAGGCCATCGTCGCCGCCGCCGAAGAGGATGACCAGGAAGAGCTGGTCACCGACAGCGGACCGGTGGATGCCTCGGTCGCCTCGGCCCGCGGCTTGCGCGACAAGGGGCGCGATATCCTCGGCCAGGCGACCAACATGCCGGCGACCGACGAGCGCAACCACAAGTACGCCGAGGCTGCCAAGCTGCTCAAGCAGGCCAAGGAGCTCTACGCCAAGTACCTGGAGAAGAACAAGGCGGACAGCTCGGCCGAGGCCGAGATGATCGAGACGCAGAAGATGTGGTTCACCGCCAACAAGATGAAGACGCTGTAGCCGCTCGATGCCAGCGGTCGAGCTGAGGCAGGGTCCAAGTGAACTGGCAGGCCAGTTCAGCGATAGGCCATGTCGTGCTGGTCCATCTCCATGCAGTGGGGCCTGATACTAGGCGTTCTGGGCACGGAAGGGCTGGCGCCAATCAACCCCTGGTGGCAATGCGCGGCGATGGATTAGCCTCCCGGCCATGCCCGAGGGCCAGGACGCGACTGCTCCGCCCGCGCAACCGGGCGAGGAAACGGCGCCAGCCGGCGACCTCGGCATCACCGTGGCGCTCGAGCAGTTCAGCGGGCCGATGGACCTGCTGCTCTACCTCGTGCGCCGGGCCGAGGTCGACATCAAGGACCTGCCGGTCACCACCATCGCCGACCAGTTCGCCGCCTGGGTGTCGGCGGCCGCCGGCACCACCATCGACCTCGAGGCCGCCGGCGATTTCGTGGTCATGGCCGCGACCCTGCTCGAGATCAAGGCGCGCATGGTCGCGCCGCCGCCGGAGGGGACCGAGGTCGCCGACGATGGCGAGGACGAGTTCGATCCGCGCGCGGGACTGATCCGCAAGCTGCTCATCTACCGCGCTGCCAAGGAGGCGGCCTTCGACCTCGACCGGCGCGAGGATCAGCGCCGGCTGCGCCGACACCGCGGCCACCGCGAGGTCGTGCCCGACGACGCCGCCGAGGTCGACGCCTGGGAGCTGAAGGACGTCGGCGCCGGCACCCTGGCCAACCTGTGGTTCGACCTGCTCAAGCGCATCGACGGCCTCGGGCCGCGCACCGTGCTGGTCGACGACATGCCGATGGGCGTGCGCATGGCGCAGGTGGTCGAGGACATGCGCAACCGCGGTGAAGGCCGCCTGTCGGAGCTCTTCGCCATCGACAGCGGGCCGGTGGCGCGGGTCGGCATCGTCATGGCGGTGCTCGAATGCACCCGCCAGCGCCTGCTGCGGGTCAACCAGAACGAGCAGTATGGCGACGTGCTCATCCGCTTCCGCGCCGAGGACGACCGCGCCATCACCGCCGGCGACCCCGGCCCGCCCGAGCAGCTGCCCAAGCGCCAGCGCCGGCCGCCGCTGGTGACCTGGAACGGCACGCCGGCCCAAACCGAGGGCGAGGACGGCGAGGCGCTTGAGGAGCCGCCCGAGAACGAAGAGCAGCGCTTCCTGCGCGAGCTGGAATCGACGGTCGGCGTCGAACGGTTGCTCTCCCGTGCCGCCGATCTCGAGCAGGGCTTCATCGGCTGGTGGGAGGATACCCATCCGGGCGAGCCGCTGCCGCCGGGCGTGGTCAAGCCGGAACCGCCGCCACCGCCGCCACCGGTCGTCGAAGCCAAGCCGGAGCCTCCGCCCAGACCGAAGCGCCAGCCGAAGCCGCCCGTCGTGCCGGAGACGGCCGTTGTGCCGGTCGTCGCCGCGGAGACGCCTGCAGTACCAGTTGCGGAGGCGCCGGGCCAGGCGGTAGCCGCCGCCATCCAACCGGAAGCTGTCCCAGCCCAGCCGACCGTACCGGATCCCAGCCCGGCCGAGCCGCCGTCCGTTCCGCAGCCTGCCCCGGATGCAACTGCCGTGGTCTCGGAGGTCCCGCCGCCCGTCGCGGCGCCATCCGTGCCGGATCCTGCCCAGGTGGCGCCGGTCCCCATCCCCGAACCGCACGCCGTTTCCGCCGCGGCACCCAGCTTCGCGGTCGTGCCGCTGCCCGCTGCGCCTCCAGACCCCGAAGCGGCCCTGGGACCAACGAGCTCCAGTTCGTCGGAGGTGGAAGCTGCCAGCGAGTCCGAGCCTGCGCCGGCAGCCGCCGAGCCGCCAACGACCCTCCCCGGACCGCGGGCTTCAGCCCGCGACGAGGCGGCGCCTGCACCTGAGGTGCAGCCGATCAGCCAGATCGAAACCATCCCGCCAGTCGCCAGTGTCGAGCCGCCAGCGCCCAGCGTCGAGCCGCCAGCGCCCAGTGTCGAGCCGCCAGGGCCCAGTGTCGAGCCGCCTGTGGCCAGTGTCGAGCCGTCGGTCGCCAGCGTCGAGCCGCCAGCGCCCAGCGTCGAGCCGCCAGTGGCCAGTGCGCCGGTGGTCGCCAGTACAGCTCCGACCGCCGACGAGCTGGAGCTCGTCGGTCCCAGGGCCGCACCGCCGCCGGATCCGGATCCGCCGCCGCCGCCCGCGACGACCGCCAACACCCCGCCCACCCCAGCCGCACCCGCCACAACCCCGAGCCAGCCCAGCAAGTCCACCCCGATGTCCCGCCCCCGCCACCTCAAGCTCGCCGCGCTGGCCGCCCTCTGGGCG
>JAIFKN010000287.1 GCA_020049615.1 bacterium
CGGAGCGCGCCGCGCGCTTCGCCGACGCGGCGCAGTTGCGCGCCGGCATCGCCGAGGCCGCGGCCCAGGTCGGCGGACAGGGCTCGGTGCCCTCGCTGGAGCTGCGTTCGACCGCCGCCCGCCTCGACGGCGGGGCGAGCGCGAGCAGCGACGCCAGCGACCAGGGGACCGTGCTGCTGCCGGCCACCGCCACCGATGCGCCGCCGATCGGTTCCGACCGCATCATCCTCGGCAGCGTGCGCTCGCCGGTACGCTGGCTGCTGTGGTCCGGCTGGCGTTTGGTGCTGGGCAAGCTGCGCGGCGGTGACGTCGACCTGCCGCTGCGCAACTACCCGGTCGAGGCGCATCGCGACGGGCTCGAGGAGCTGAGCCGGCGCCACGCCGAGCTCCGCTGCGACGGCGGGCGGGCGATGGTCGCCGACCTCGGGTCGGCCAACGGCACCCGGCTCGACGGCGTGGCGCTGGGGCGCGAACCGCGCGTCCTCGCCGACAACGAGGAGGGCATCCTCGACTTCGCCGGCCAGGTGCTGCTGGGCGTCCGCGCCGTCGAGGGCGGCGTCGTGCTGCGCCGCCTGCGCAACGCCCGCTCCGCCGGCTACGCCCTGCTGACCGGCCGCCTGACCCTGGGCCCGGCCGGCGCCGACCTGCCCTGGCCGGACGCCGGGCGGAGCGTGCCGATCGAGCACCGCCAGGGCCGCTGGCTGCTCGACGGCGAGCCGCTGCGCGACGGCCCCCTGCCCGGGCTGCCCCAGGCCTGGGCCAGGCCGCTGGAGCTGGCCGACCTCGATATCGCGGAACCGCAGTAGCTGCACCACCACAGGGTACGATCCGTGCCCGACTGTCAGGCGCCGAGGGTGTCCTGAAAACCAGACACCTCGGTACGGCGCCGGGCGAGGAGCGGCCAGCCAGAACCGGGCTATCCGGCGACATGCTCCGCGAGGATGCGCTGGCCCTGGAAGCGACCGGTGAACAGCCACGCCCCGAGCGTGGTCGCGGGGTCGCCTGCGGAGTACCGGCGGAAGTCGTTATAGAACAGATGGACGGCTTCGCCCTCCGCTTCGGCGGTCACGGCCTGGAACTCCTCCCAGGTGACGCGGTAGGTGACGATCCACTCTCCTTCGATGCAGGTGCTGGTCGAGGCCTTGGTCTGCGGGCCGTAGTTGACCACCAGACGGCGAGCGGGAGCGAAGCCCTTCTCGGCCAGCTTCGCCGCGGCGACGGCGGCGAGGGCGGTCTCGCAGCGGTCCTCGGGCATGCGTACCGAGGCCACGGCCGCCTCGGCCTTCCGGACATAGGCGGCGGCCGCTTCGTCGAGTCGCTGCGCGCAGCTGGCGAGCCGGCCCGGCGTCCAGCCGGCGAAGTCGGACTCCAGCGATTCCATCGCCCGCGCCTCGGCTGCGAGGGCGCGGATCTCGCGCAGCTTCTCCTCGACCTGCTCGCCGCGCAGGCGGTTCATCACATGGCTCTCCTCGCCCGGGTCGGTCGCCTCGACGAATCCGAGCATCCACTCCATCTGCTCGATCCGCGCCGCCGCCTGGCGCTGTGCTTCGGCCAGCATGGCCTGGAGCCGGCCGGGCATGTCAACCCGGTAGAAGCGCTCGTTCACGGCGTACCTGGCCCCATCGGGCGCCTTGGCGACGAGTTCGGCCAGCTGAGCCTGGGCCCGGGGCAGGTAGGCTAGCTGGGACTTGGCCTGCTTCACCCAGGCTTCGATCCGCTCCTGCTCCGCCGGCAGCGTCAGCGCTCCGAGGTCCGCATAGGCGGCGGTGATCTTCGCAACGCGGGCCTCGGCGTCGGCAAACGTCGCCGCGGCAGCGCCCGCCGCCTTGCGGGCCGACAGGATCTTGGCGTTGACGCTGTCGACGAAGCCCTTGAAGGCGATCAGGGCCTTCTGCACCTCGGGATGCTTGCGCTTGGCGATGCCCTGGAACAGGGCGTTCACCGAGCCCACATGCCGTATCCACGCCTGCTGCGACTCGGCTCCGGCCAGCTCGCGGTCGCCCAGGGCGGCGAATTCGGGGATCCAGCCGCCAAGGAGGTTGTTGATGCGGTTGAGGTTGGTCTGCTCGAGCGAGCTGAGCATGTCGGCCATGGGACCTCCGGATCCCGCCGAAGATCGTCCCGCCGCCTGCCGCGTCAACGCCGCGACTGGTACCCTGCCGCAGGATCGGCGGCTTCAGCCGCCAGCCATCTTCCGCGCCTCGGCCCGCACCCACTGCGCCAGCGAAGCCGGCTCTTCGACCGTGACGCGGGCGCCGAACGACAGCACCCAGTGGCGCACAGCCTCCAGACCGTGGGTGTTGAAGGCGACGCGGGCGCCGCCGTCGTCGAGGTCCTCCCAGCGCTGCGCCGGGCCGAGCCGCCGGTCGCGCACGTGCGGCACCGCGCCGGCGGCGAAGCGCAGCACGACGCGTCCGCGCTGCGCCGCGCCGGCGACGCCGCGAAACGCGTTCTTCAGCGTCGCGCGCACCTCCGCGTCCTGGCCGGGCGGCACGCCGGGCAGGCGCGCATGCGGCGCCAGCGCGGTGACCCGCGCCAGCTTGTAGTTCTTCAGCCGCCCGGCGGCGCCGTCCCAGGCCCACAGGTAGGGCTCGCCGTCGGTCAGCACCAGGCGGATCGGCTGCGCCACCACCTCGTGCGCCGGCTTCTCCAGCGGGTGATAGGTCATGCGCACGCCGTCGCCGAGGCGGATGGCGCGCAGCACGGCCAGGGCGTGGCGCGGATCCCACGGCTGCGGTGCGCCGGGATTGACGCCGAGCACATCGGGCAGCTGGGCCGAGCCGAGGCCGAGCCGCTCGATCAGCCGGCCCAGCGCGGCGGCGAGCGGGCCCTCGTCGCCCCTGGCCGCGTCCGGCGGCGGCGGGGCCGCCAGCACGGCCCGGGCGGCGTGCAGCGCCAGCACCTCCAGCTCGCTGACCGCCGCCAGGTCGGCGTCGACCGGCAGCAGAGCCTCGGCCGCGGACAGGCGCCAGAAGCGCCGGGCCTCGGGGAAGTCGGTGGTATCGTGGTCGCGGCGCGCGACCTGCTCGAGCGTGCCGGGGAAGCGCCGGCAGAGCCAGGCGAGGTCGTTCTGCAGCATGCGACGCTGGATCTGCGGCGCCTTCGCCCCGGCGAGGCGGCGGTTGAGCCGGCCCAGCAGCTCGTCGATGGGCAGCGGCTGCTCGCGCAGCAGGTCGAGGATCAGGCGCACGCGGACGGTGCGCGCCGGGTTGGGGGCCTCGGGCATGGCGCCAGGATGCCAGGTGCAGCCGCGGTTGCACGCAGCCGCCCGAACGGGGGGAGGATGGCGCGCATGCTCGCCCTGCGCCGCCCCCTCCCCGCCCCCATCCGCTGCCGCAGCCTCCGCCTGCCGCCCCGCCTGCGCGCCGCATGGCCAGCCCTGGCATGGGGTTGCCGCTGGCTCGGCCTCGGCCTGGCGCTCGGCGCGCTGACCGACGCGGTGGTCCGCCTCGTCGCTTGAGCGCGGTGGGCAGCCCGCCTATGATGGCGGCATGGAACTCCCGTCCGTCGCCCTGGGCTTGAGCGGAACCGGCAGCGCCATCTCGCGCCAGATGGCCCGCTTCGACCAGCGCGCCGAACAGACCGTAGCCGACAGCCTGGCGGCCGCGGATCCCCAGGCCGGCGGCGACGGCGGCCAGCTGGCCGGCGATCTGGTCGGGATGAAGACCGACAGCATCGTCAACAGCATCCTGTTCAGCGTCTTCCGCGCCCAGGCCGAGCAGCAGCGCGAGGCCGCCGACCTGGTCAGGCCCCGCGGCTGAACGCCAGGCGGGCCATCACCGCCGCCGTGCGCATGGTGTCGCCGACGACAGCGAAATGCGACACGCGGTCCGCCGGATAGTCGACCGCCACCGGCAGTTCGCGCACCGGGATGCCGGCGCGCACGGCGCGTACCAGCGATTCCGGCTCGTAGGCGTAGCGCCCCGCCCGCGTCCCCAGGCCCAGCATCGCCGGCAGCGGCCACACCCGCAGGCCGCACTGGTTGTCGGCCGGCCAGGTGCCGCAGGCCAGCCACGAGGCGCCGCCGGTGACCCAGCGTCCAGCCCGGCTGGCCAGCGGCGCGTGCGGCATGTCGCGCACGCCGACCCATAGCGCCTCCGGCTGCGCCGCGGCGGCCTGCGCCAGGCGCAGGGCCTGCTCCGGCGGATGCTGCAGATCGGCGTCGATGGTGAGGGCCTGGCGCCAGCCGGCCTCGGCGAGGCGGCGCAGGCCGAGATCGAGGGCCTGGCCCTTGCCGCGGTTGGCCGGCAGGACGATCAGCTCATCGCCGCCGGCGGCCGGTCCGCTGCCATCGCGCGAGCCATCATCGACCACCAGGATGCGCGGAGCACCGAGTCGGCGGCAGGCCGCGACCACCGCGGCGACGGTGCGACGGTGGTCGAAGACCGGGACGAGGGCGGGGATGGCGGCAGGCCAGGACAAGGCCGCGAGGATGGCGTTGCTTCAGCGCCGCGCCAGCCGCTCGGCCAGGTTGCGGTCGGCCTCGGCGCTGTGGTGCAGCAGCCATTCGAGGAACTGCTCGGCATGCCGGGGATGCAGCGCCTGGCCGGCGGCGAGCGCATCGCGCAGGCGCAGCATCTCGCGCACCACACCGTCATGCAGCGCCCGATGCCGTCCTCGTCGGCGTAGCCGACCAGGCGCATCAGCCGATCCTCGCTGGCGAAGTGCCGACGGGTGTCGCGGATCAGCCGGCCGAGGGCGGCGCGCGCCGGGCGCCCGCGCCGGACCGCGGCGTGCAGCTCGCGCACCTCGGTCGCGAGACGCGCGTGCTGACGGTCGATCAGGGCATGGCCGAGACGCGGGACGGTGAAACGCACGGGCGGGATGCTAGCCGCACGGCTTCACCGGAAAAGACGTTACCTGGCCAGCCGTATGGCCTCGACGCGGGCTGAAGCCCGCGGTCCTGGAGCTAGTTTCCGGCCCACAGCACGGCGAAGACCCCGGCCAGGGCGATGGCGGCGATCGCCGCGCCCATCCACACGAGGGTGGCGACGCGCTGCTCCTTGAGCTTCTTCTCCAACGCGACGATGCGCTCCTTCTCGGCGTTGATGACATTGAGGATGCCGCTCTTGCTGGTCGGCAGCTCGCCGCTGTGGCCGGCGAGATCGAGCTTGAAGACCTCGAGCTCCTTCTGCACGTCGTCGGGGCTCTGGTAGCGGTCGATCGGCGACTTCGCCGTCATCTTCGAGACGATCTCGACCAGGCGTTCCGGCACGTCGCCGCGCAGGTTCTTCAGCTTCGGCGGCTGCGCGTCGATGTGCGCACGCATCACCGACGAGCACGATCCCGAGTACATGGTCTTGCCCGCCAGCATGTGGAACACGCTGGCGCCGAGCGAATAGATGTCGCTGCGCACATCGAGGTCGCGCTCGCCACGCGCCTGCTCGGGGCTGATGTAGTCGGGGGTGCCGATCGTGGTCCCCTCCTGCATCAGTTCGCGATCGACCACGGCCTGCTGGATGAAGCCGAAGTCGGCCAGCTTCACCGTGCCATCCTTCATCACCATGATGTTGGCCGGCTTGATGTCGCGGTGGACGATGCCCTGCTCGGACAGGTACTCGAGCGCTTCGCAGACTTGGAGCGTGACGTCGATCACCTTCTCCAGCCCGATCGGCCCCTCATGGCGGATCAGGTCATCGACCGTCACGCCGTCGATGTATTCCATCGAGAAGTAGTACAGGCCCTGGTACTTGCCGACATCGAACACCTGGATGATGTTCGGATGCGAGAGCTTGCCGGCGGCCCGCGCCTCGAGCAGGAAGCGCTTGCGGAACTCCTCGTCGTCGGCCCACTTCTGGTGCAGGATCTTGATCGCCACCGTGCGGTGCATCGACAACTGCTCGGCGAGATAGACCTCGCCCATGCCGCCTTCGCCGATGCGCCGGATCAGGCGGTAGCCGCCGATCTGCTTCTTGACGTGGGCGCCGCCCTCGGTGCGCGCCCGCTCGTCCTTGAGAATGCGCTTGAGCGCCTTGCTCAGCCGGTCGGCGGTGGTCGCGTCGATGGTCGCATCCTCGACCAGGACATCGGCAAGGGTTCGTTTGGACTCCTTGGCCTTGTCCATGGCGACATCGAACTGGTCCGGCGTGATCAGCCGGCCTTCGATGGCCAGCTGGCCATAGCGGAAGTCCTCATCGAGGCCGCTGACGTTGTGGTTGGTCGTCGCCATGGCGCTGCCTGACCACGCTAGAGCACTCAACCCCCGCCGCCAAGGGTGTGGAAAGCGGCAGAGGGGTCGGGCATGACACACGTACAGCATGTCAGCGGTCAGCGGTCAGCAGCCAGCAGCCAGCAGCCAGCAGCCTCTTGCCTTGGTCCTATCGGTGTCAACCCTGCCCCAAGCCTCCTGCCTGGACCACACCATGACCGACTGCTTCCTCCCCTCCCACGAATGGGCCCGCGCCGAGGGCGCGTTGGTGACCCTTGGCCTGTCGGCCTTCGCCGCTGGTGAGGTCGGGGACGTCATCCACGTCGGCCTGCCCAAGGTCGGCGCCAGCGTGACCCGTGGCATCCCATGCGCCGAGATCGAGTCGGTGAAGTCGGTCAACGACTACTACAGCCCGATCGATGGCACCGTGGTCGAAGTCAACGCCGCTCTCGGTGACCACCCGGAACTGGTCAACCAGGACCCGGGCAGCACCGGCTGGTTCGCCAAGGTCAAGCCGGCCAAGCCGAACTGGGCTGAAGGCCTGCTGACCGCGGCGCAGTACCAGGCCAGCCTCAAGAAGTGACGGGGCCGTGACCCACCGCATCGGACTCGGCTTCGATATCCATCGGCTCGAGTCTGATCCGGGGCCGGATGCCGG
>JAIFKN010000023.1 GCA_020049615.1 bacterium
AGCCGATGACCTTCGAGGTGAACGGTGGCGGCGATGACGCTGGCGAGGCCGAGGCCGTGCCGTTCGCCCCCGGCCCAGCCGGCACCGGACCGTAGCTGGCCGCTGGTTGCTGGTCGCTGGTTGCTGGTCGCTGGCCGCTGGCCGCTGGGCGCTGGGCGCTCCCCTTCTGCCGACTCAGCCTCTGCGGCGCAGTTCGCGCGGACCCATTCCGGTCAGGCGCCGGCATACCCGGCTGAAGTGGAACGGGTCGTCGTAGCCGCACGCGGCTGCGATGCGTTGGATCGCCATGCTGGTGGTCAGCAGCTGGTGGCGGGCGCGCTCGAAGCGGTGACGTTCCAGCCAGGCGCGCGGACTCTCGCCGGTGAGGCGGCGGAAGGCGGCGCGCCGGCGCGGCGGGCCAGGCCGGCCACCGTCCAGCGCCGGCCGTCGAGGTCGAGATGGGTGAGGATCTGCGAGAGGTCCCGGCCGATCTCGGCGCTGGCGCCATCCTCCGGTTCGCATTCGGCGATCAGGTCGTGGACGGCGCTGGCGAGGATGCCGGCCGCCTGCAGCCGCGCCGCTGCACCGGCGTGACGGCGCAGCAGCCATTGCCGCACCAGCGGTGCGAAGCGTTCGCGCCAGGACTCCGGCGCGGCCAGGCGGGTGATGGCGGGGACCACCGCCAGCTCACCGCTGGGCGTGCGCAGGCGCCAATGCAGGCGCGAGGGGCTGTCGCTGCGCTGGCGCTCGCCGCCGACGCGCTCCATCATGTCCGGGTAGGCCAGAACAGGCTGGGCGGTGAGATCGAAATGCACCGCGAGGTGCTGACCGGCCTGGTCCTGGGCGTGCGGCTCGCCTGGAGGGATCAGCAGCAGGTGGCCGGCCGGCAGCGGCTCGCTGGCGCGCAGACGCTCCCACCATACCCAGGCTTCGCCGGTCAGCTGCAGGACCAGCTCCCAATCGCGCAGCCGGCGCAATGTGGCACTGTGCGCCCGCCTGCCGTGCCCGGCGACGTGGGCGAGGCGCAGCCAGGGGGACCAGGGCGGGTCGGCAAGCGGGATATCGGCGATGATTTGTCCAGGTTTATCGTTCATCGCTGCCATGTTCATATGCTAATGACCGCTAGGATGTATCCAGTCGCCAGCAGGACACCTACGGAAACGCCAGGAATCCCATGCCGCTCTACCCATCGTCCGCCTCCCCGACCCTCTCCGCCGCAGCCTTCGCCAAACCCGGTCCGGAATATCGCGGGGCGCCGTTCTGGAGCTGGAACTGCAAGCTCGACCGCGCGAAGCTGCTGCGCCAGACCGGCTGGCTCGCCGAGATGGGTCTGGGCGGCTGGCACATCCACGCCCGCACCGGCCTCGACACGCCGTACATGGGCCCCGAGTTCCTCGACCACGTCAAGGCCTGCGTCGAGGACGGCCGCGCCCGCGGCGGACTGCGCACCTGGCTGTATGACGAGGACCGCTGGCCCTCCGGCGCCGCCGGCGGCATCGTCACCAGGGAGGAGCGTTTCCGTTCGCGCTTCCTGCTCTTCACGCCCAAGGCCGAGGCGCCGCCCAGCACCACCGTCACCTCGCAGTCGGTGGGCGGACGCAGCGGGTGTGGCCGGCTGCTGGCGCGCTACGCGGTGCAGCTCGACGCCCAGGGCGCGCTGGCCGGCTACCGGCGGCTGGCCGACGGGGCGGTTCCGGCGGCCGGCGAGAAGCTGTGGTACGCGTTCCTCGAGGTGTCGGAGCCGTCGAGCTGGTACAACGGCCAGACCTACGTCGACACGCTGAATCCGGCGGCGATCCGCCGTTTCGTCGAGGTCACCCACGAGCCGTACCGCCAGGCGGTGGGCAAGGACTTCGGCGGCCTGGTGCCGGCGATCTTCACCGACGAGCCGCAGTTCACCCGCAAGCAGCCGCTGCCGGCCGCCACGTCCGAGACCGATGCGATCATGCCGTGGACCGACGACCTCGTCGACAGCCACGTCGCGGTGTTCGGTTGCGATCCGCTCGACACCCTGCCCGAGGTGTTCTGGGACCTGCCCGGCGGGAAGGCGTCGCCGGCGCGCTGGCGCTTCCACGAGCACACCGCCGAGCGCTTCGCCGCGGCCTTCGCCGACACCATCGGCACCTGGTGCGCGAAACACGGCATCGCCTTCACCGGCCACCTCATGGAGGAGCAGTCGCTGGAGAGCCAGACCCATGCCACCGGCGAGGCGATGCGCAGCTACCGCGGCTTCCAGATCCCCGGCATCGACCTGCTGTGCGACGCGCTGGAGCTGACCACGGCCAAGCAGACGCAGAGCGCCAAGCACCAATACGACCGCGAGGGCATGCTGTCCGAGCTCTATGGCGTGACCGACTGGGACTTCACCTTCGCCGGCCACAAGCGCCAGGGCGACTGGCAGGCGGCCCTGGGCATCACCGTGCGCGTGCACCACCTCTCGTGGGTCAGCATGCAGGGCGAGGCCAAGCGCGACTACCCGGCCTCGATCCACTACCAGAGCCCGTGGTTCCGCGAGTATCCGCTGGTCGAGGACCACTTCGCCCGGGTCAACAGCGTGCTGACCCGCGGCAAGCCGCGCATCCGCGTCGCGGTGGTGCACCCGGTCGAGAGCTACTGGCTGGCCTACGGTCCGCGCGCCAGCACCGGCGCGGCGCGCGAGGCGTTGGAGCGCTCGTTCCAGGACGTCGCCAAGTGGCTGTGCTTCGGTACCGTCGACTTCGACTACCTGTGCGAGTCGCTGCTGCCGTCGCAGTGCGCCCGCGGCGCCAATCCGCTGCCGGTCGGGGCGATGGCCTATGACGCGGTGGTGGTGCCGCCGCTGCGCACCATCCGCGCCTCGACCGTCGAGCGGCTGGAGGCCTTCGCCGCCGCCGGCGGCCGGCTGGTCTTCCTCGGGGATCCGCCCGCGCTGGTCGACTGCCTGCCCTCGGATCGTGCCGTGCGCCTGGCCGACGGCCGCCGCGTGCCGTGCGACCAGGCGGCGCTGCTCGACGCCCTCGCCCCGGTGCGCGAGGTCGAGGTGCTGCACGCCGACGGCAACCCGGCGTGGACGGTGCTGACCCAGCTGCGCGACGACGGCGCGGCGCGCCACCTCTTCGCCTGCAACAACAGCGACGGCCATGCGCTGCGGGGCGCGCGCCTCCGCTTGCGCGGCACCTGGGCGGTGCGTGCGCTCGATACCCACGCCGGCACCAGCGCCGACCTGCCGGCCCAGCACCACGACGGCTGGACCGAGGTGGTGCGCGACCTGCCGCCGGTGGGCCACGCGCTGCTGAGCTTCACGCCCGCGACGGCCGCCATCGCGACGATCCCGGCGACGCCGGCGTGGAAGCCGCTCGCCACCCTCGACGACCCCTGCCCGGTCGAGCTGTCCGAGCCCAACGTCCTGCTGCTCGACCAGGCTGAATGGCGCATCGGCGATGGCGCCTGGCAGCCGGCCGAGGAGGTCCTGCGCCTGGACAACGCCGTGCGCACGGGCCTGGGCATCCACGAGCGCGAGGGGCACATGGCCCAGCCGTGGACCGACACCGCGCCGGCTCCGGTGCTCGGCCAGGTCGCGCTGCGGTTCACCGTGCGGAGCGAGGTGGCGGTGTCCGCCTCGCGCCTGGCGATCGAGCAGCCGGAGGGGGTGCGCATCCGCCTCGACGGCGCCGAGGTCGCGGTCCGCGATGTCGGCTGGTGGGTCGATGAGGACATCCGCCTGACCGACATCCCGGCGATGGCCGCCGGCACGCATGTGCTCGAGGTCATCCGCCCCTACACCCGCCGCAGCGGGCTGGAGTGGATGTACCTGCTCGGCGACTTCGGCGTGCGCGTCGAGGGCCGCCGCGCGGTGCTGACCGCGCCGGTGCGCCGGCTCGCCTTCGGCGACTGGACCCACCAGGGCCTGCCGTTCTACGCCGGCAACGTCACCTACCGCTGCCCGGTGCAGGGGGGCGGACGCCTGCGCCTCGGCCTACCGCACCTCGGCGCGCCGCTGGCCAAGGTCGAGCTCGATGGGCAGGATGCCGGCCGCATCTGGCTGCCGCCGTGGCGCCTCGAGCTCGGGACCGTGCCGGCGGGAGCGCATACGCTGGCGATCACCCTGTTCGGCAACCGTCGCAACGCCTTCGGCGCGGTGCATTGCCGCCAGCCGTCCCGCCGCTGGTGGGGCCCGGACTCCTGGCGCACCGGCGGCGACGGCTGGGCCTACGAGTACCAGTTGCGGCCGTACGGGATCCTTGCCGCCCCGGTGCTGGAGCAGGACAGGTAGTCCCCGGCGAGGCTTGTCCGCCGGCGGGAATCGCCTTTACTGGCGCCATGAAGCGCCTCCTGCCGCTGGTCCTGGCCATCGCCTCCGCCGCAGCGGCCGATCCGGTCGTGGTCGAGGTGCCGCGCGCCGGCGGCCCGCTGCGCCTGATCATCGACGGAGGCGAGTTCGCCATCGGCGGCAAGCTGGCGCGTATGGCTCAGGCGGCCGACGGGCGCGAGGGCATCGCCCGGGCCGCGGCGGCGGTTGCCGGTCCCGGCCGCCGGGTCGGACTGGTCGCGCGGCTGGCATCCCGTCCCGAGGTCAAGGTCGTCCTCTCCGGCCGGGTGGCGATGGCCGTCCCGGAAGGGAGCGACGCGGCGGTCCTCGCCGCCAGCCGCGGTCTGCGCGTCGCGCGCCGCTTCGACTGGACCGACCGCTTCGTCCTCGCCGACCCGGTCGGCGCCGACGCCTTCGCCGGCCTCGATGCCGTGGCCAGCCTGCGCGCCGCCGGCATCTGGGCCGAGCCCGAACTGCGCCTCCAGCAGAACCGACCGATCCGCTGTACAGTACGCAGTGGCATCTGAAGAACCTCGCCACCGGCACCCCGCCTGGCAGCGTGGTCGAGGCCGACATCAACATCCAGCCGCACTGGGCTGCGGGGCCGCCGAAGACCGGTGCCGGCATCAACATCGCCGTGGTCGATGACGGCCTCGACCTCACCCACCCCGATCTGGTGGGCGGCATCGCCACGACCATCGATGAGGACTTCATCTTCCTCGACGGCGTGCCGGCGCATGACAACCCGCTGACCGACGGCCACGGCACGGTCGTCGCCGGGCTGATCGGCGCCCGCGCCAACGCCATCGGCGGCGTCGGGGTGGCCTATGGCAGCAATCTCGTCCCGCTGCGCATCTTCGAGGATGGCTCGGCCGCCCTCACCGATGCCGCTACCGCCCTGGCTCATCGCAGCACCGCGACCAGCAGCGTCATCCATGTCAGCAACAACTCGTGGGGTGTGCCGCGTGGCGGTGTCGACACCTACGAGCCTGATCCGCTGACCTGGGCCGCCCTGGTCTCCGGCGTCGACAACGGACGCAGCGGGCGTGGCACGGTCTATGTCTTCTCGGGAGGCAACTCCCGACTGGTCTTCGATGAGGACAAGAATCCTGTACTCGGTGCGGATGGCATCCAACGACGTGATGCCTTGGACTGGACGCAGCTGAATTCAAACCGTTATGTCATCGCGGTTGGCGCTTTCGGACCGACTGGCGTGTTCGCCTCCTACAGCGAGCCTGGCATCGGCCTGCTGCTGAGTGCGCCGGGCGGCGATGGAGCCGGCGGCATGGTTTCCACCGACTGGCAGGGCACCAGCGGCTATCGGACTGATGACTACACCCAGCAGAATGCACCGCCCATTAGCGGCACCAGCTTCTCTGCTCCGCTGGTCTCGGCCGCGGTCGGCCTGCTGATCGAGGCCAATCCGCGACTCAGCTGGCGCGACGTGCCGCACGTCCTGGCCCACAGCGCCACACCGATTGTACCCCTGACTGCTGCCAATCCCGCCGGGTTGCGCTTCACCAACGACTACGGCGCCGGCCGGCTGGATGTCACGGCAGCGCTGGCGTTGGCTGCCACCTGGGTGCCGCTGCCGCCGGCCTCTTCGGTTTCGGCGACGGCCGTCGCCACGCCGCTGTCCATACCCGACAACGTTACTGCCACCTGGGTGGGCAAGGACTTCAATGTAACCGCGGCAGCCGGCTTCACCGTCGAGCGAGCTGAAGTGACAGTCAACCTCACGCACCCATTTCGCGGGAACGTCGACATCCGGCTAGTGTCGCCGTCCGGAACCGTCTCCACGGTCACCCGGAGGCCGAACGACGAAACCCCGAATCTGACGGATTGGGTCTTCAGCAGCGTGCAGATGATGGGGGAGACCGCGACCGGCGCGGGCTCCTGGCGGATCGAAGTCCGTGACGTGGCCGCCGGCAATACCGGCACGCTCGACGCCTGCTCCCTGACCCTGCGCGGCTACCAGCCCTACGCTGCGCCGACGCTCAGCGCGGTGTTCCCCAGCGCCGTGCTGACCACCCAGCCGGCCAATGCCACCAGCGAGGCGATCAGCGAAGGCGGCGACCTGCTCGGCACCCTGACGGTCGGGGCAAGCACGGTCGCCGTCGGCCGCGATGCCGTCGGCTGGGTCAGCGCCACCATTCCTGCCGGCGCCTTCGGCGGGGTCGCTGCGACGGTTCCGGTCACCCTGACCAATCCGCCGGTGCGGGGCATCAACTACGCCCTCGCCGGCGGCGGAGCGGGCAGCATCAACGTGACGGTGCGGGCGCCCATAGACAACGCTGTTCCGGTTATGGCGTCCGTCACGAACGGCGCAGTGGTTGCCGGCTTTCCAACCACCAGCGGTGCGGTCACCTTCAGCGACGGCAATGGCGATGCCATGCGTTACCGGCTGGGCACCGCTCCGACCATGGGCACGGCGACCGTCGACCTCCTGACCGGCGCGGTCACCTATACCCCGACCATCAGCAGCCTGGGCACCGATACGCTGACCGTGATCGCCACCGACGGCATGGGTGATTCGGTGCCCGTGACCATCACTTATACGGTCGAGCGCAACGTCAGCTACGGACTGGACATCAGCGGCACCTCAGGCGGATCCTCGGGCGATGGCGGCGGCGGTGGCGGCTGCGGTGCCGGTGCGGTCGGTCTGCTCGCCGGGCTCGGGCTGCTGCTCGGCCTGCGCCGGCGCCGGCGCTAGACTGCTTCGGCGCGCCGCTCCAGACGTCCGTCGGCGAAGCCTTCCACCCAGTGCCCGCGGCCTAGCGGCCAGTGGCCTGCCAGGATCAGATCGACGCCGCGGATGCGGCGGCGCCAGCTTTCATGGACATGACCGGCGATCAGCACGTCGCAGCCGCGGGCGGCGCCGTGCACCTTGCGCGGATCCATGAAGATGCGGCGGCGCTGTACCGGGACCGGGCGGCTGCCGTGCGAGGTGCGGCGCATCATCCGGGCGAAGGCCTCCTGGGCCTGCGGCGGATGCAGCAGCTGCCAGGTGCGCCAGAAGAAGGAGCGGCACACCGCGGACCAGGCGCGGTAGCCGGGGTCGTGCATCAGGCGGTCGCCGTGGACGATGCGCAGGCGCACCGGTCCCAGCCGGATGTCGAGGCTCGGATAGTGCATCCGCCCGCAACCGCTCGCGACCTCGAAGGCGCGGCCACCGGCCAGCTCGCGGTTGCCGCGCAGGATGTCGAGGCGCCAGCCGGCGCGGCGCAGGGCGCGCAGGCGGGCGAGGATGGGCTCGTGGCGCTCCCGGCACAGGGGGCCGTCGGTCCACCATTCGACGACATCGCCAAGCAGCACCAGCCGGGCCGGCGGCAGCGCCGCGAGTCGGTCGAGCCAGCGGCTGAAGCCGGGATCGCTGCCGTCGTGGTGGACGTCGCCGGCGATGTAGAGGACGGGCGCTGGCACGGCGGGCAGGGTAGGCCTGGGAGCGACGAGCTCCAGCTCGTCGCAGGGCCGGCCGACGAGCTGGAGCTCGTCGGTCCCAGACCTAGGTTGCCCGCCGATGCCGCGCTTCGCCCTGCTCCTCGCCTACGACGGCACCGGCCTGGCCGGCTGGTGGCGCCAGCCTGGGCTGGCGACCGTGGCCGGCGAGCTGGATGCGGCCTGCGCGCGCATCGCCGAAGAAGGGGTCGAGGCGGTCGGCGCCTCGCGCACCGACGCCGGGGTGCATGCCCTCGGCCAGCTCGCCCACCTCGATCTGCGACGGACCTGGGAGCCGGCACGGCTGCTGACCGCGCTCAACCGCCACCTGCCGCCGGCCATCGTCGTGCGTGCGGCTGCTGCCGTGGCTCCGGACTGGCACGCGGTGCATGGCGTGCGCCGGAAGACCTACCGCTACGTGATCGATGCTGGTCCGGTCCGCGATCCGTTCCGGGTGCGCACCGCCTGGCGCATGCCGGGACTCGACGCCGCGAAGCTGGCCGAGGCCGCTGCGCTGGTGCCTGGCCGCCGCGACTGGACCGCCTTCGTCCGCCGTGGCGAATTCCGCACGTCCACCAGCTGCCGGATCACCGTCTGCCGCTGGCGGGAACGCGAGGGCCTCCTCGCCTGCGAGTTGACCGCCGACGCCTTCATCTACCGGCTGGTGCGTTCGCTGGTCGGCGGCATGGCCCTGGTCGGTCGGGGCGGCAGCCTGGCGGCGTGGCAGGCGGTACTCGATGGCGGGCCGGGCGAGCTGGCGCGGCAGCAGGCCCCGGCGCACGGCCTGACCCTGCTGCGGGTCGTGCACCGAGCACCGCCAGCTTGGCAGTTGGCCCAGGACCACGGGCTTCAGCCCGCGTCGGCCTGATCGCGGGCTGAAGCCCGCGGTCCTGGCGCCCACGTCGTCACGCCCAGTGGTTGACCGGACCGAGCCCGCCGCCGAGGCCGGGCGCGGTGGCGATGGCGTGATGGATGAAGGCCTTGGCGCGCACGGCAGATTCGCGCAGACCGTGGCCGAGGGCGAGGTTGGCGGTCAGTGCGGCGGCGAAGGTGCAGCCGGTGCCGTGCGTGGCGCGGGTGGCCAGGCGCAGGGCCGGCAGCTCCAGTTCGCCGGCTTCGTCGAGCAGCAGGTCGGCGGCCAGGCCGTCGGCGCCGGCCCCGCCCTTGATCAGCACGGCGCGGGCGCCGGCTGCACGCAGCGCCTGGGCGGCGGTACGCGCCGAGACCGCGTCGGTCACCGGGAGGCCGCTCAGCGCCGCGGCCTCGTGCCAGTTCGGCGTCACCACCGCGGCCAGCGGCAGCAGTCGGCCGGTCAGGGCGGCGACGGCGTCGTCGGGCAGCAGGCGATGGCCGTGCTTGCTGATCATCACCGGGTCGAGCACCAGCGGCGGTCCGCGCCGCGCCGCGAGGAAGCCGGCGACCGCGGCGATCAGCGCCGCACTGCCGATCGCGCCGGTCTTCAGCGCCGCCGGCGGCAGGTCGCTCCACACCGCGTCGAGCTGGGCCAGCACCACCTCTTCGCCGAGCAGGTCGACGCGCGAGACGCCGCGCGTGTTCTGCGCCGTGACCAGGGTCAGCACGCTGGTGCCGTAGCAGCCGAAGCGGTGGAAGGTCTTGAGGTCGGCCTGGATGCCGGCGCCGCCGGAGGGGTCGGAGCCGGCGATGGTCAGCGCGATGGGCGTCATGGCGGGGGAGATTGCGTGGTTGCGGAGTATTCCAACCGCCATACGACCTCCCCCGCACCAGGGGGAGATCCTGTCCAGGATCTGAGAGGCGCGGTTCGACCGTGCGACCCCGACACCTGATCCGGATCATGCCGGCGGAGGGATGGTGCAGCACGGCGTCCGGTCGTGTCCTCCGCCATGTCGGAGGCCCATGTCGCTCGCAGCCCCTGCTTTGGTCATCGCCGTCGCCGTGTGCGGGGGCTTCGCCGTCCTCGGCGTGCTCTACGCCCGCCGTCAGGCCACCGACGCCGAGGGCTTCACGGCCGCGCGCGGCAGCACCGGACCCTTGCGCAGCGCGATCAGCCTGCTGGCGCTGATGACCGGCACCTGGGTGCTGTTCAGTCCGGGCGAGATGACCAGCTACACCGGCGTTGCGACGCTGCTCGGCTACGCCCTCGGCATGGCCGCGCCGCTGCTCATCCTCGCCTGGCTGGGTCCGGCGCTGCTGCGCCGCCATCCCGACGCCGCCGGTCCCGGGCTGATGGCGCGCGCGCGCTGGGGCGCCCCGGCACAGCTGCTGATCAGCCTCCTCGCCGTCACCTACATGGGCAGCTACCTGGTCGCCGAACTGACCGCGATCAGCGGCGTGTTCGGCGTCATCGCCGGGGTGCCGCCCTGGGTCACGGCCGCGCTCGTCGCCGGAACCACGCTGACCTATGCGGCGTGGGGCGGGGTGCGGGTGACCATCTTCACCGATGCGGTGCAGGGCTGGTTCATCCTGCCGCTGCTGCTCGCCGCCTTCCTCGGCACGGTCGCGGCGCTCGGCGGCTGGGAGGCGGCGCAACGGCCGCTGGGCGAGCGGCCCGACCTCATGGCGCTGGCCAGCCGGCCGGGGCTCGAGGCCGGTGCCGGCCTCATCCTCGGCATCGTCGCCGCGAACCTTTTCGACCAGAGCGTGTGGCAGCGCGTGCTCGCCTGCCGCGATGATGCGACGCGGCGGCGTGCCTTCATCCTCGCCGCCATCGGCATCGTCCCGGTCATCGGTCTCGCCGGCTGGTTCGGGCTGTGGTACGCCGCGCGCAATCCCGAGCTGCCCGCCGCCTCGACCGCGCTGTTCCAGCTTGTCGCCCAGGCCACCCCGACGTGGGTCGCGCTCGCCGTCCTCGCCCTCGCCCTGATCCTGGTGATGAGCACGCTCGGCTCGCTGGCCAACGGCCTCGCTGGCCTGATCGCCGCCGACGTGGCCAGCTTCCGCCCCGCGACCACGCCGGTCCGGCGCCTGGGGATCGGTCGCGGCGTGACCGTCGCTGCCGCGCTGCTGGCCGTGCCGATCGCCGCCGCGCAGCCCAGCGTCACCTACGTCTTCCTGGCCGCCGACCTGCTCTGCGCCTGCGCCGTGGTGCCGGTCTTCGCCGGGCTGCTCGGCGCACCGCTACCGCTGTGGGGCCTGTTCGTCGCCGTCGCGGCCGGCATGGCGGCAGCGATCCCCGCCTTCCCCGGCACCGATTTCGTCACCCCGATGGTCGATCTGCGGCCGACGCTGTGGTTGCCGGCGGACTGCAATGCGATGCTGGTCAGCTTCGCCCTGGCGGTTGGCGTGTCGGCGCTGGTCGCCGGGATCTGCATGCTGGCTCGGAGGCGCTGAGCCGGCATCCTCCCACCATGCCGTTCGTCCGCTGTCCGACGCCCGCCGATGCCCAGACCGCCCTCGAGCGGGTGGTGCGGACCCAGGGCGATGCCCTGTTTCTCTTCTTCGGTTCCGAGGATCCCGCCACCGGCGCCTCGTGGTGCCCCGACTGCGTCACCGCCGATCCGGTGCTGCGGGCGACGATCAAGGCCACGGCGCCGGAGCTGGCTGTGCAGGAGTGCCCGGTCGGCCCGCGCAGCGCCTGGAAGGACAACATGGCCCACCCCTACCGCGTGCATCCCGCCTTCCACCTCGCCCGCATCCCCACCCTGATCCGCTTCCAGCGCGGCATCGACATCGGCCGGCTGGTCGAGGCGTCGTGCGCCGATCCGGCGGCGGTGCGGGCCTTCCTGGGCTGACCATGGCCAAGCAGGCGAAACCGACCGGCAACCAGAAGCCCAAGCCCAAGGCCGCGGCAGCGCCGGCCAAGACGGGCATCCGCGAGATCCTCTACAACAAGAAGCTGCGCCACGACTACACCGTCCTCGACCGCTACGAGGCCGGGATCGTGCTGATGGGCAGCGAGGCCAAGAGCCTGCGTGCCGGCGACGTGCAATGGGGCGACGCCCATGCCCGCTTCGACGAGCGCGTGCACGAGTTGTTCATCTTCGGCCTGCACATCGGCGAATACCGCCAGGCCGGCACCTTCGGCCACCAGCCGCTGCAGCCCCGCAAGCTGCTGCTGCACAAACGCGAGCTGGAGAAGCTGCACGGCAAGCTCTCGGCCAAGGGCCTGACCCTGATCCCCGAGAAGCTGTTCTGGAAGGGGCCGTGGGTGAAGCTCGACCTGTGCCTGTGCAGCGGCAAGGACAAGGAGGACCAGCGTCGCGACCTGGTGGCGCGGGCGCAGAAGCGCGACGTCGAACGCGAACTGGCGCGGCGGTCGAAGGGCCGCTGATCAGCGGCGGCGGCGGCGGACCAGCCCGAGACTACCGACCGCGAGCAGCAGGCCGGCGAGGGCGCCGGCTCCGCAGGAGGTGTCATCGCCGGTGCCGCCAGCCTGGATGGTCGCGGCCGAGGATGCGGCCAGCTCGGCGGTGGTGCCATCGTCGTTGCGCAGGACGACGAGCATGTTGATCCAGGGACTCAGGACCGGGGGGGTGCCGCCGCTGGTGGTGGTCGGATTCGACAGCTGGACGGTGAAGTACTCGTCAGATTCCTCCAGCGTGTCCCCATTGACCTGGACGGCGATCGTCTTCGCCGAGCTGTCGCCAGCCGCCCAGTCGACGGTGCCGCTGGCGGCGGTGTAATCGGAGTCAACGGCCTTCGCCGATCCCGGAATGAGCGTCCAATCGACATGGGCGTTGTCGAGGTAGCCAGCCTGGCGGATGACGGTGAGATAGACGAGACGGTTGCCGGAGTTGCCTTCGTATTCCACGACCTGGCTGCCGGAGAAGCCGATCTCCTCGGCGACCGGCGGCGGGGGGATCGGCAGATGGTAGTTGAACGTCATGCTGGCGCCGGGGACGGAGAAGTTGTCGATGACCAGGTCGCTGGCGGTGCCGTTCCACCACCGCGAATCGTTGGCCTGCGGGTCGGTCCCGGGGCCATCGTCGAACAGGCCATCGCTGGAGGCGTTTCCGCTGTACCACAGGTCGGTGGCGTCGCCGCTGTTGATGTCGCGCTCGAAATCGAAGTGGTCGTCGGCCTGGATCAGGGCGCACTCGTAATTCTCGAAATTGGTGTTCGAGGCATAGCGCTGATCATCGCGATCGGCCAGCTCATCAGCGTGCCAGATCGCCAGGCCGCTGCAGGGAAGGCCCGCGTCGCGTCCAACAGCGCGGCGGTTCTCGAATAGATAATATTCGGTGGCGCGGGCGGGATTGCGGAAACGGAAGATGTCCTTTTCGGGGGGATTCGGCGCCCCGACCAGGGGAACGGCGGCCGCCACCGCGGTGGCCGTCTGCGGGGTGATGGTGGGCACCAGATCGACTGCGT
>JAIFKN010000186.1 GCA_020049615.1 bacterium
GTTGCCGCTGCGACTCGTCGATGCCCTCGGTGCAGCGCGCCAGGCGCTCGTCCAGATCATCTGCCTCGCCCTCGGTCCGCTGCCAGGCCTCTGCCAGGGCCTGCAGGGTGGCCGGCTCGCACAGGACCGGGCCGCGCGCCGAGCGGCGCCAGGATTGCCTGACGACATTCACGGCGATGCCCCTGGCCCAGGCGCCGAAGCTGCATTGGCGATCGAAACGGTGGAATTCACGCCACAGGACGAGACTGATCTCCTGGAAGCAGTCCTCGCACGCCTGGTCATCCCGATTGACGCTGTGCAGGAAGGCCAGCAGGTCATGCCGGATGGGGATGAACAGCATGAGGAATTCCGACTGGTCGGGCGCATCCATGGGTCTTCACCTCTTTGTCGGCTGCAGCGCGAGTTGAACACCATTTCTGTAAATAGGGACCCGGAAGGACGGCGCTGAGGGAGCCTTGCCCAAGGATGTGCCCGACGTCCCCCAGCTGGAGCGGGCCTACTTCGCGCCCAGCGCCTTCTCGACCGCCTGCTTCAGCTCGTCGCTGTCTGGCGCCACCTTGGGGTGCAGCCGGGCGGCCAGCTTGCCGTCGCGGCCGATGAGGAACTTGGCGAAGTTCCACTCCACCTCGCCCTTGCCCGAGGCCGCCACCAGCTGCTGGTAGAGCGGGTGGATGCCCTGGCCCTTGACCACGATCTTGCTCATCATCGGGAAGGTCACCTGGTACTTGGTCGAGCAGAACGTCTTGATCTCGGCCTCGGTGCCGGGCTCCTGGGCTCCGAACTCGTTGGCCGGGATGCCGATGATGACCAGGCCGCGGTCCTTGTTGGCCTTGTACAGTTGCTCGAGTCCGGCGTACTGCTGGGTCAGCCCGCACTTCGAGGCGACGTTGACCAGCAGGACGACCTTCCCGGCGTGCTGCGACAGGGCGTAGGGCTTGCCGTCGATGTCATTGAGGGAGGTGTCGAGCAGTTCGGCAGTCATGGCGGATCCGATCAGGAGGAGGGCGGCGAACAGGTGGAGGTGACGCATGCCCCATCGTTCCTGCAGGCGGCTCCATGGACAAGGACTGCCGCCGCCACCTTCGGCAGCGACCAGCGCCCAGCGGCCAGCGGCCAGCGGCCAGCGCCCAGCGCCCAGCGACCAGCGCCCAGCGCCCAGCAACCAGCCTCTGATCAGCCGGGCGCCAGCCGTTTCGCCAGCGCTTCCAGATCCGCCCCTTTCAGCGCGCCGGACAGAAACTCCGGCAGCAGACCGGGGGTGCAGCCGAAACAGGGGATGCCGAGATTGCGTAGGCGTTTGGCGAGATGCTCGTCGTAGGTCGGCACGCCGGAATCGGACAGCGCCAGCATGACCATGGCGCGTACACCGTCGCCACGCAGCGCCTCCATGCGCCGCACCAGCTCGGCCGAGTTGCCGCCTTCGAAGAGGTCGGTGATGAGGATGAAGATGGTGCGCTGCGGGTCGTGGACCAGGCCCTGGCAGTAGGCGACGGCGCGGTTGATGTCGGTGCCGCCGCCGAGCTGGACGCCGAACAGCAGGTCGACCGGATCGCTGCACTGCGCGGTGAGATCGACCACCTCGGTGTCGAAGACGATGACGTGGGTCTCCAGCGCCGGCATGCTGGCGAGGATCGCGCCGGTCACCGCGCCGTAGACCACCGACTCGGCCATCGAGCCGCTCTGGTCCATGCACACGATGACGTTCCATTCCTTGCGCCGGTGCTGGCGGGCGAAGAAGTGGAAGCGCTCGGGAATGACGGTGCGGCGCGTCGGGTCGTAGTTCTTGAGATTGCCGCCGATGGTGCGCTTCCAGTCGAGATTGGGCAGACTCTTCTGCGGCGCGTGGCGCGAGCGGTCGAGCGAGCCGCGCACCGCCGACTCCAGGCTGCTCTGCATCTTCTTGATGATCTCCTCGACCACCGCGCGGACGACCTGCCGGGCGGTCTCCTTGGTCTGGTCGGGGATCATGCCCTTGAGCGACATCAGCGTGCCGACCAGCTCGATGCTCGGCGTCACCTGGCCGAGGGTCTCGGGCTCGAACAGCAGCTGGGTGAGGCCCTTGCGCTCGATCGCGTCCTGCTGGATCACCGCCACCACATCGCTGGGGAAGTAGCTGCGGATGTCACCGAGCCAGCGCGCCAGGCGCACACCGCTGCGCGGTCCGAGGCCGCCGCTGCGCGGCCCGCCCTGGCCGGCCGGCTTCTCGTCCTCGTCGTAGATCATGCCCAGGGCTTCATCGAGCGTCGACAGATCACCGGCGAGCGGCCCCAGCTCGTCCGCGGTCTTGCCCAGGATCAGGCGCCAGCGTTCGTTGCGGGTCATGGGGATCCACACGGAGGAACGGAGGAAACGGAGGCGAAGGTGATCGGAGCCGTTTCTGCTCGGACTCCGTTCCCTCCGTTCCTCCGTGTGAAATCACTGCGGATCATAGCAGGTCCAGTCCGTCGAGGTCGGCGGCGGCCTGCTCGACCTCGGCCTGGTCGAGTTTGCGTTCGACCGCCTGGGCCAGCTCGCCGCCGCCGCCCTGCCACAGCTCGCCGAGGATGGCGACCACGCGGCGGACCTCGCCGGGCGGGAAGGTGGCGAAGGCGCGGCGCAGGTAGAGCAGGGCGCGGCGGAAGCCGTCGTCGTCGAGGCCGTCGACGTAGCGGGACAAACAGGCCCACAGCGCGCGGCGCAGGAACAGCGCGGCGCGGTTCCTCTGCACCAGGCCTTCGAACCAGGCGACGCCGATGTCGGCCTCGGTGCCGGGCGAGAGGCGGCGCGCGACCTCGCGGTCGAGGTCCTCGTCGTCGATGCGCCCGCGCTCGATGAGCAGGGCGGTGGCGTAGCCGGAGAGGAAGGGGTGGCGCGAATCGCTGTGCGAGACCTGCGCGACCGCCTCCAGCCAACGCTCCGGGTCGACGCCCTCCTCGCCCAGGAAGGTCGCATCGTGGATGCGGTCCATGGCCAGGCGGATGGCGCGGGACGCGTCGTCGTCGCACACCGTGGCGCCGTGCAGCAGCAGGCAGGCGCGCAGGTGCAGCTGCGCCAGCACCGGCCGTAGCGGCGCCGGATCCACCGCCCGCACCGAGCCGTAGCGCAGCAGGGTGGCGAGGTCGGCGATGCCGGCGGCGGCGGCGGCGAAGGCGGCCTCCTCGACCGCCAGGGCCTGGACCCGGCCGAGAGCGAGGGTCAGGGCGTCGGCCAGCGCGCATTCGGCGGCGCGCAACAGCACCGCGGTCGCCTGGCCGACGTCCTCGGCTGCCTCCAGGCGCGCGGCGAGGGAGAAGGCGGCGGCGTGCTCGACGCTGTCGGCGATGAGCGAGGCTTCGGCCAGGCGGATCTCGCACTCCGGCGACCAGCGCAGACGCCACAGCTCCTTGCTGGTGCCGGCCTGGTCGCGCGTCGTGGTGGCGCCGAAACCGATGCCGAGCACGTCGAGGCGGTGCAGGAAGGTCGAGCGGTCGCGGTCGCGGAAGGCGGCCTCGGCGGTCTTCACCGAGCGGTCCTCGCGCAGGTCGAGCTCGAGGTTCTGCTCCTTGTCGGCGCGCCAGCGGTCGAGGCGCAGACGCTCCAGCTGGCTGGCGAAATCGTCCTGCAGCGCGGTGCGGCTGACGCCTTTCGGCAGGCTGCCGACGGCGTGGCCGACCTCGACCGCGCGCAGCGCCTTGGCCACCACGCGGGCGTCGCCCTGGCCGAGGCAGGTGGTGGCGGCGTCGCGCAGTTCGGCCAGCACCGCGGCGTGCCCGCCCTGCATCGAGGCGAGGCCGTCAGCAAGACGCACCGCCTCGATGACCTCGGCGCTGGAGCGCATCTGGCCCTCGAGCCGCAGCTGTCGCGCCGCCTCGGCGAGGTAGCGCGCCGGCGCGGCGGAGAGCTGGCCGGCGAGGCCGAGCCAGTAGCGCTGCTCGAACCAGCGCGGGGCCTGGTTGCCGGCGCCGTAGCCGCTCTGCGACGAGAGCCGTTCGTAGCTGAACGGCATCAGCGTCAGCACACCTGTGGCCTGCGGCAGGGCGGCGACCTCATCGTCGCTCAGCGCCTGGGCCGCCTCCAGGGCAGGGGCGTGGTAGGCGCCGCAGACCACCGCCACCACCGGCAGGCGGCCCTTCACCGTGGTGATGCGCGCCTCGTCGAGGGCCCAGCGCATGTGGCGCTCGCGCTGGCTGGTCAGCGCGTCGTCGCGCGGTGCGACCACGCGCAGCTGCTGGCCGAGGGCGAAGGCGGCCTGGCGGTAGGCCTCGGGATCATCGAGGGATTCGAACTGCCGTTCCCACCACGAGGCGTGGTCGAGGTCGCCGGCGATGCGCGCGATGGTCTCGTAGGGATCGTCGAGCAGCGTACGGGTGGGATCGGCGGGCGCCTCCGGCTCGTCCTCGTCCTCGTCTTCGTCTTCGTCCGCCTCCTCCTCCTCCTCCTCGTCCACCGGCTTGAAGTGCTCGAGGAAGGCCAGCGCCGGCAGATCGATGCCGCGCACCGCCTTCTTGTGGTCGAGGGCCCAGCGCACCGCCACCCACTCGGGCGAGTAGACGGCGAAGGGGAACACCACCGAGCGCACCGGGCGGACGGTGGTGAAGGCCAGCACCGCCACCGGCGGCTTGGTGTGCTCGTGCACGAGATGCTTGAACAGGCCGCTGGCGTCGGCCGGCGCCTCGATCAGCACGACGTCGGGATTGCGCGCCTCGAGCCAGCGCTCGACCAGCACGGCGGCCGCCGGCGAGAAGTGCCGGACCGGGAAGCAGAAGTCGGGGCAGGTCATGTGTTCACACGGAGGAACGGAGGCAACGGAGTCAGAGAGGAGGCAAGGTAGGGCTGCCCACTTCGCCTCTGTTCCCTCCGTTCCTCCGTGTGAATCCCTCTCACTTCGCGTCCTTCTTCTCCGTCGCCGGGAGCAGCTCCTTGCACGCCTGGTAGAGCGGATCCCACTCCTTGCCGCGCTTCTTGGCGATGTTCTCGAGGTACTCGGTCCACGCCGCGACGTCCTTGCTGTCCTCCTTGACCACCGCGCCGTGCAAGCCGGCGGCGATGTCGCGGTCGGTGACCGTGCCGCTGCCGAAGTGGCCGGCCAGCGCCATGCTGCCGCCGATCAGGCTGATGCACTCCGCGGTCGACAGCACGCCGGACGGCGGCTTGATCTTCTGCTTGCCGTCGAGGGTCTGGCCCTTGCGCAGCTCCTGGAAGATCTGCACCACGCGCGCCACCGCGACCTCGGCCGGCGGCGGGGCCGGCAGCTTCA
This sequence comes from bacterium, assembly GCA_020049615.1. The sequence continues at coordinate 5,216 of JAIFKN010000186.1, forward strand.
GCTGGCTGCCGATCTCGCCGACGCGCTTCATCACGATGCCGACCTCCTGCTCGAGGTCGTCGGGCACCGGCAGGACGACGATGTTGAAGCGGCGCTTGAGCGCGGCCGACATGTCGTTGACCCCGCGGTCGCGGGTGTTGGCGGTGCCGATGAGGTTGAAGCCGCGGCGGGCGTGCACGTGCAGGCCCAGCTCGGGCACGGCCAGCACCTTCTCCGACAGCAGCGTGATCAGTGCGTCCTGCACCTCGGCCGGGCTGCGCGTCACCTCCTCGAAGCGCACGATCGAGCCCTGCTCCATCGCGCGGTACACCGGGCTGGGCACCAGCGCCTTGGGCGAGGGGCCTTCGGCCAGCAGCACGGCGTAGTTCCAGCTGTAGCGGATCTGCTCCTCGGTGGTGCCGGCGGTGCCCTGCACCAGCATCAGGCTGTTGCCGCAGATCGCCGCGGTGAGGTGCTCGGACAGCCAGCTCTTGGCCGTGCCCGGCTCGCCGACCAGCAGCAGCGCGCGGTCGGTCGCCAGGCTGGCGATGGCGATCTGCACCAGGCGCTGGTTGCCGATGTACTTCGGCGTGATCTTCATCCCGCCGGCCTCGCCGCCGAGCAGGTAGGTCTCGACCGCCTTGGGCGAGAGGTTCCAGCCCTCGGGCTTGGCGCCCTTGTCGGCCTTGGCCAGGGCGGCCAGCTCGGCCGCGAACAGCACCTCGGCCGGCGGGCGCAGCTGGTCGGCGGTCTTGTCGGACTTCTCAGGAGATTTGGCCATGGGTGCTCACGTTGGGAGAGGGGATTCACACGGAGGAACGGAGGAAACGGAGTCGAGGGGACAGTGGGGCGGCCTCTGTTTCCTCCGTTCCTCCGTGTGAAGCAATCACTTGCCGGGGAAGCGGGATTCGAGGCTCCGCAGCAGATGCCGCAGGTGCCAGTTGTCGGAGGAGTCGGGATCCTTCTGCGCGGCGTACACCGTGCGGACCTGGTCGACCACCGACGGGTCGTCCATCGCCATCAGCGCGTTCTGCACCGCCCAGCGCAGCGACCATGTGTTGCTGCTGTGGTGGGCGAGGATCGCCGGGATGGCGCTGGGGTCGCCGATCCGGCCGAGGGCGTTGAGCGCCTGCTCCAGCACCTTCGACTTCTTGTCCGCGGCGATGGCGAGCAGCGGCTTGAGCGCCTTGCGCTCCTTGAAGCGGCCGAGCAGCGGGATGGCGTAGGCGGCGACCGGGCCGTCGAGCTGCTTCAGGGCGACGCCGGCCCAGCGCGGATCGGCCTCGTCGGTGACCGCATCCAGCACCGCGTCGAGGCGGGCCTGTCCGGTCTTCTTCTCGCGGTCCTTGGCAGTGAAGGCCGGCGACATGCGCTGGAACGCCTGGTCCTTGCCGAGCCGGATCGCGGCCGAGGCGGCGGCGGGGAAGAGGTCGGCCTCGTCGCCGGCGAGATGGTCGGCGATCACCGCCAGCTGCGCGGCGTCGGCGCTGTCCAGCGCCGCCCGCGCCGCGACCTCGCGGTAGTCCTCGATCAGCGGCATGGCCGCGGCGGCGATGCGCGGATCGCGCTGCCGGGTCAGGGCCTCCAGCAGGATGC
>JAIFKN010000069.1 GCA_020049615.1 bacterium
TCCGACATCACCGGCACCGAGGTGATCCGCGAGGACAAGTCGACCGGCGTGCGCGACCTCGCCTTCATCCCCGGCCCGATCTTCGCCTCGGTGATCCTCGCCGACGAGATCAACCGCACCCCGCCGAAGACCCAGGCCGCCCTGCTGGAAGCGATGCAGGAGCGCCAGGTCTCGACCGGCGGCCAGCGCCGCCCGCTGCCCAAGCCCTTCTTCGTCCTCGCGACCCAGAACCCGATCGAGCAGGAGGGCACCTACCCCCTGCCCGAGGCCCAGCTCGACCGCTTCCTGCTGAAAGTGAAGGTCGGCTACCCCAGCGAGGAGCAGGAACTGGAGATCATCCGCCGCACCACCGGCAACCACGGTGCGTCGGTGTCGCCGGTGCTCGATGCCGAGGACCTGCTGGCGATCCAGCGCCTGGTGCGCGAGACGCCGATCGCTGACGGCGTGGCACGCTACGCCCTCGCCCTGGTGCGCGCCACCCGCCCGCCGGCCGAGGGCGGCGATCCCGCGCTCGCCCCGCTGATCCGCTTCGGCGCCGGCCCGCGCGCCGGCCAGGCCCTGGTGCTCGCGGCCAAGGCCCGCGCCACCCTGCGCGGCCGCTCCTTCGTCACCCTCGACGACGTGCGCAGCATGGTCGCCCCGGTCATGCGCCACCGCCTCATGCCCAGCTACGAGGCCGAGGCGCGCACCCTCGACAGCGACGCCATCGTCGCCCAGGTGATCCAGTCGGTGCAGTTGCCCGAGAGCCGCGTGGAACAAGAGCCCGCCCTGGCCGCAGCGGCCACCTGACGCTCAACCCGCGGCGGCGCAGCAACGTATACCCTCCGTGCGCACCCTCCTGGCCCCGGCGCCCCTGGCGACCGGCGAGCTGACCCTCGACGATGACGAGGCCCACCACGGGCTGCGCGTGCTGCGCCTGCAGGCCGGCGAGACCCTGCGTCTGGCCGACGGCGCTGGCGGCAGCGCCGAGGCCGAGGTGGTCGAGGTCTCGAAGCGCCTGGTCCTGCGCGTCGGGCCGGTCGCCGCCGCGCCGGCCGAGCGCTGCGCCGACCTCGCGGTGGCGGTGGCGCCGCCCAAGGGCGACCGCTGGACCGACCTGGTGCGCGGCCTGACCGAGCTGGGCGTCGGGGCGATCCTGCCGCTGCGCAGCGCCCGCGGCGAACGCGAACCGGCCAGCCTCGACCGCGCGCGACGCGTCGCCGGCGAGGCGCTCAAGCAGTCGCGCCGCGCCTGGCTGCCGCGCCTGGGGCCGGCCGTCGGCATCCCCGCGTTGGCAGCGGGCGGAACCCGGCTTATCGTCGGCGATCCCGCAGGCGGTCCGCCGCGGCCCGGACGCCCCCGCCCGACCACCCTGGTGATCGGCCCCGAGGGCGGCCTGACCGCGGACGAACTGGCTGCGCTCGACGCCGCCGGCGCCGAGCGCGTCCGGCTCGCCGGTCCCGTCCTGCGCATCGAGACCGCCGCCCTCGCCGCCGCCGCGGTGTGGGCCTCAGCCTGGGAACACGAGGACCCGTGACCGATCAGCCAGCCCCTCAGCCCGCGCCGCAGCCTGCGCCGCCAGCCCCGCGCCGCCCCTGGCTGCAGTTCACCCTGCCCGGCTGCCGCACCGAGCTGCGCCTCGGCGCGCTGCTGGTGCTCGCCGGCACCTTCCTGTGGAACTTCGCCGGCCCGTCGCTGGCGATGAAGCTGGCGATCGTCGGTTTGCCGCTGCTGATCGTCGGCGCGGCGCTGCAGGCGTTGCTATCGGCACGGCAGGGCGTCGACGCCTATCCCTGGAAGCTGGCCGTCGCCATGCTGATCCTCGGCCTGCCGATGTGCTGGGACTTCCGCTACCGTGACGCCCCCGGAGCGACGGTGCAGGTGCTGCTGGTCGGTCCGATCCTGGCCGTCGCCGGAGCCTGGCTGGCGCTGTGGTGGCCGGTGGCCGCGCTGAACCTGCGCCGGGCGCGGACGGAGGCGGCATGAGTCCCGACGCCAGGCGCCTCGCCATCTGGGCCGGATGCGGCGGGGCGGTGATCCTCACCGGCTTCGCCGTGCTGTACATCCGCGGCAGCGCCCACACGGAGACCCTCACCGGCGCCGACGCCCTGCACGTCAGCTACCAGAAGCACTACCACCCCGACAAGCCGGACGGCTTCGCCGTCGAACAGGCGCGCGCGGAGTTGCAGGACATCACCGCGAAGCAGGCCGGTGAGCTCGCCACGGCGGAGGGGTCGCTGGCCCCGCCGCTCGCGCCGGTCTACCTGGTCGAATCGCTCAGCGAGGCCGCCGCCCAGGTCACCGCCGACTACTCGGCGCTGCGCCAGCTCTCGGCGCGCACCCGCATCGGCATCCCCGCCAGCCTCCCGTTCGAAAGCGGGCTCGACGCCGACGCCAAGGCGCGTGCGCGCCAGCTCGCCGGCCTGGCGCTGGTCCGTCAGTCCCTCCAGACCTGCATGCATGCCGGCATCGCCCGGGTCGGCAGCGTCGTCCCCGGCCAGTCCTATGCCTCCACGGACGGCGAATACGCCGTCTTCACCGCCGATATCGAGGTCGAGGCGGACTGGGCGGCGACCGCCCGCCTGGTCGCCGCCTTTGCGCAGGCGGATGGCCGCGGTCTCGGTCTGCGCAACCTCGAGGTCACCGGCGGCGGTGACAAGCCGTTGCGCACCCGTCTGACCGCCACTCTGACGACGGCCAACCGCGAGGCCTGGGGCCTCGGCGCGCTGCCGGTCACCGCGCCCAGTGGCGCCACGCCCGCCGCTGGGGATGGCGGTGGCAGACTGCGCCGGCTCGGCGGAGCGAGGCCCTGACATGCGCATCACCCCCCACGCCATCGCCGCCGCCATGCTGGTCGCCCTGGCCGCCGCCATCGCCATCCCGGTGCTGCTGGCGCTGCCGGCCGAGCGCTCCATTCCGCTCGAGCGCCTGACCGTGCCACCCGAGCGCGCACGGCCGCCGCTGGCCACCGCCGACCGCGCCCTCGGACCGCTGGTGCAACCGCATGCCGGCATGCCCATGGGCAATCCCTTCGCCCTGCGCGAACGCGGCCGGGCCTCGATGACCGCGGTGCCCGAGCCGCCGCCGCCGCCGCTGCAGCTGCCGGAGCCGCCGCTCACCCCCTTCGCCCCCTCCGCGCCCCGGTGATCCGCATGACCGTCCGACCCGTCGCCATGCTCCTCCTCGTCGCCGCCCTGGCCGGTGCGGCCGAGCCGGTCGAGCTCAAGGAGCAGCCGCTCGACCGCGTCTCGACCAAGGACGGCCGCACCCTGGACGGCACCCTGATCGAGCAGCGCACCGACGGCACCCTCATCTTCCAGGTGGGTGGCTCGAAGGAGGCCATCACCATCCCGGCCGGCACCCACCATGGGGTGGTGTTCCGCCGCACCGCGCCGCAGGTCGTCGCCGAGGCGGGCAAGGCGGCGATCGCCGCCAAGGACCAGCGCCGGGTCATCGAGGTGCTGCGCTGGGGGCTCGAACGGAAGGCTGAAGCCGCCGTCCTGGCCCAGGCCGTCCAGTGGCTGAAGCTGCAGCCGGGGGACCGCGACGCGCTGGCCATCACCGTGCCGATGTGGAAGGAGAAGAAGGACTGGGCGGCGCTCGAAGCGGCCGCCCGCGCCGGCATCGCCGCCGACCGCAACTGGAACGAGGGCGATGAACTGGTGGTCGAAGCTCTCGGTGCCCTCGGCCGCACCGGCGAACTCGATGGCTATGCCCGCGAGTGGCTGGCGCGCAACCCCACCGCCCTGCGCGCGAACCTCATCTGCGGCGCCTCGTTCGAGACCGCCGGCGACATGCGTGCGGCACGCGAGTGCTACCGCAAGGCCTGGGACCTGCACAAGCATCCGCTCGGCGGCCTGGGCCTGGCCCGCACCTCGCTGTCGACCGGACAGTACGCCGACGGCCTGCGCACCGCCCAGGCGCTGATCGCGCAGCAGCAGTCGCTGCCCGAGGCGCGCGCCTACGCCGGCGCCGCCGCGGCGGCCCTCGGCGATCTGGCCACCGCCAAGGCCCTGCTGCAGGGTTTCGCTCCCGACGCTGTGCCGGCGGTCGCCGCCCAGGCCGGCAGCTACGCCCTCGGCCTGGTCGCCTTCCGCGAAGGCCGCCACGGCGAGGCGGCGAAGCACTGGCAGGCCGTGCCGACCCCCTCGGCCCAGCTCGCCCTGGCCATCGCCCAGCGGCGCGAGTTCAACGGACTCGAGCGCCTTCCGACCGAGCAGCGTGCGGCAGCCCGCCTGCTCGGCGCCTGCGTCCGGCTGGAGAACCGCCAGGCCGGCAAAGCCCTGACCCTGATCGATCAGCATCAGGATGGCCGTCAGGGCTTCCTGCACCGCATCGCCCAGGTGCTGGAGAGCGGCGGCTCGGCCGAGAGCGTCCGCGCCCTCGCCGCCGTACGCACGGCCGAGGCCGACCGCTGGCAGCTCTACGGCCACCTCATCGCCGGTCGTTACGACGAGGCCGACGCGCTCGCCCGCACCCTCCCGGCCAGCGATGGTTACGCCATGTGCTGCCGCGTCTTCCTCGCCGCAGCGCGCGGCGACCCCGAGGGCGCACGCATGCTCTACGAGGGCTCCGGCGGTCTGCCCGGCGCACCGGCCGAATACGTCCGGCGGCTCAAGGAATTGTACGATACCGCCGACGACCAGCAGGTCAGCGAGCCCTTCGACTGGCCCGCCGGCGAGGCCCTCTCGACTGGCTGGGAGGCGCTGATCGGCGGCTCCGGCATCGCCGTGCACGCCGATAGCGGCAAGCTGGTCATGGAAGGCACCCAGGCGGCTGAGGCGGCCGATCCGGTGACCCGCGTCGTGACCACCGTGCCCGGCGCGCGCTTCCGCCTCGCCCGCCTGGCCATCGACATCGGGGCCCTGGGCGGCGGCACCGCCGGCATGGAACTGCTCGAGGGCGCGCGCAAGAACGGCGTCGCCATCGCCGTGATCGGCGGCAACCCCAAGCTGCAGTGGCGCCAGCTCACCGCCGGACGCTGGAGCGAATGGCGCGAGCTGCCCTACGCGGTCGAAGGCGCCACCGCGGTGATGGCCCTCGACTTCAGCGGCGGTCGCGTGTTCGCCGCCGATCCCGCCGACCCGATGCGCCGGACCCAGCTCAGCGACATCCTCGCCCGCGCCCAGGGCGAGTGGAGCCTCGGCCTGTTCGGCACCGCCGCACCGGGCGTCGCGTGGAAGGCATCCTTCGATGACCTGCGTTGGCGGCTGAAGCCGGAACGATGAACCTGCTATCCGCGGTTCGATTCACAGCCCGGCGTAGCCGGAACCAAGAGGTTCATTTTCGGCTTCGCCGGGCTGTTCTGCTGTTGCTGCAGGGCTTCGCCCCGCACCCCACGAACCGGAGATTTCGCCTCGTAGTGCTACAGGAGACACAGAGACACAGAGACTCGAAGGAGATCGAGTTTCGGTCCCCATCGCCTTGCGGGCATATGGGGAACCTTGCCTGACCTCCTCGAACCTCCGTGCCTCTGTGCCTCCTGTGAATTCGCCCGTGTTTTTCAGAGTGACCCCAGCCTTCCTGCTGGCCTCCGCGCTGATCGCGACCGAGCCGGCGTGGGATTGGCTGCCGCGCGCAGCCGATGATGACCGGACCTGCGAACTGCATCTGGCGGCGCCGGACGGCTGGTCGGCGGTGCCGGCCGAGGGACTGCGCGCCTCGCGCGAGCATGGCCAGCTCGTCCTGCTGTTCGAACCAGGCCGCCTCGCCACGGTGAGCGCGACCGGCCCGCAGAACCGCCGGCTCACCGTCGAGCTGGTCCCGCCCGGCACGGGCGCTGGCCTCGCCTGCGACGAACAGGGCCAGCTGCAGCGCGCCGGCTCCGCCGCCATCCTGGCGGTGCCGCGCCGGGAGGCAGCGGCTGACCGTCGCTGGGGCATGCTGCGCGCCCTGGAACAGCGCAAAGCCGAACCCTGCGCCGTGGTCCTCGCCGAGCCGGTCTCCGCTGCGCTCGGTCTGCCGGTCCTCGGCCGTCAGATCGCCGCCGCCCAGGCTCTCGAACCGCGAGGCCACGGCGTGCTCGTCCACCTCTCCGGCGACGACCGATTCGCCGCTTGGAAGCATCGGGAATACCGCCAGGCCCTGGCCTGGCTGGTCGCCGACCTGGCCGCCCGTGGCGCCAGCCACGTCGTGCTGGTCGAGCCTGCCTGTCCGCAGGTCGATGAACCGGTGCTGGCGCCACTGCGCGCCCAGGTCCGCGACGTGGCCCGCGCCTACCGCTGCACCGCCATCGATACGACGCCGCTGGGCGGGCATGACGGCTGGGAAGTCTCGCCCGGGGTGCTCAGCCGCGCGCTGAACGCAACCGGTACCGCGCGACGCGACCAGCTACTTGACGGCTGGCTGCCCATTCGCGGGCGCTAGCGGCTTGGCCGCAGCCTCGGCCTTGAGCCGTTCGGCCTCGGCCTTGAGCTGCTCGTGGTCGCGTCGCAGAATATCGAATCCGGTACGCAGTTCGTCACGCTCGCTGGTGACCAGCTTCTTGCCGGCTTCGGAATCGATAAGCTTCTGCTTCAGGGCTTCGCTCTCGGCAGCGGCATCGGCGACGCGTTGGCGTTCTTCCGACAGTTGCTTCTGCAAACCGCTTTCGCGTCCGCCAGCCGCATTGAGCATGACCAGCAGCACCAGGCTGGCGATCACCGCGACCACAGCGACGACACCGAGGGCCGGCACGAGCCAGGCCGGCTGACTGGAGCTTCGCTTGCTCGACGGCGCGGCAGCCGGCGTCGGTACGGCTGGCGAAGACGCAGCGGGAGGCGGCGTCTTCACCACCGGATCCTGCTCGACATGGTCGGGTTCGGGCTGCACGGCGCGGGCCGGTTCGAGCGTCGGCTGATCGCCTGGCTGCGGCGTACGCATGGCGTTCATGCGACCGCTCCGGCGCACCACGCCACCGCGCGGACGGGTGGGGGTGCTGTCGGCCGAGGCCGCTGCGGACGAGCCGTCGCCGAGGTCGAGGCCGCTGTCGGCGTCGTCGGTCGGCACCGACGGCAGGGCCATGGCCGAAGCCGAGGAGGTCGGTTCCGGCGGCGGAGTACGGATGGTGCCGGGCGGCGGCGTGGCCAGCGACCCGGGCAGCGGGGTCGGGGTCGGCATCGGCTGCGGAACGGTGATCCCGCCAGCTGGCGTGCGCAGGGCGGCCGAAGGCTCGCTGGACGCCGCTGGCTTGGGGAACGAGCCGGTCGCCGGTCGCTTCACCGAGCCGGTGCCCGGTTCGCTGCGCACCACCGCCGCGCCCGAGGGAAGGGCCTGATGGGTGCCGCTGGGGTCGCGCAGGATGCGCGGCACGACCTGGGCGGCCTGGCACTTCGGGCAACGGATGGCCTTGCCCGCGTACTCCGAGTTGAGCCGGGCCTGGTAGTTGCAGGCGGTACAGGTGAAGGGCAGCTTGCCCTGAGCATCCAGACGGACGACGCGCAGGCCGGCGACCCCGGCCAGCTGGACCGTGCCGCAGCTCGGGCACCGCACCGGCTGGCCTGAGAGCGCCGCCGAGATGCGCGAGGTGTGGTTGCAGGCGCTGCAGAGGAAATCGATGCGGGCCGTGCCAGCCATGCCATGCGGGGCCGCCTCGGCCTCCGCCTGGGTGGTGCTGGCGTCCGCCTTGACGATGCGGCCGGTCGGAATGCGCTCGGCGCGGAAGCGATCGGTGCCGGTGCCGGGCGCCCTGACCACCTGGGCGGCCTGGCACTTCGGGCAATAGATAGCCTTGCCCGCCTGCGCCTTGGGGAAGTCGGCGGTATGCCCGCAGGCGGTGCAGGTGAAGGTGATGGTGTCGGTCATGCCCACGCGCGTTCCCCTAGCCTACCGGTATGCACACGGCGGCGTCTGGTCAACGGCGGCCGCGGCTTGCCTGCCACGCGTGCGCGGTGAGCCTGCGTACATGGCGGCCGTAACCCTCAACAGCGTCTCCTTCGCCTACGGGCGCAGTCCGGTCCTGTCCGGGGTCGACCTGGCGGTCGCTTCCGGCGAGCTGTTCTGCCTCCTCGGGCCCAGCGGCTGCGGCAAGACCACCATCCTGCGTCTGGTCGCCGGCTTCCTCAACCCGGGCGCGGGCCGCCTGACCATCGACGGGACGGACCAGGCCGGCATCGCCAGCGAGCGCCGTGGCCTGGGCATGGTCTTCCAGCACTACGCCCTGTGGCCGCACCTCGACGTCGCCGGCAACGTCGCCTTCCCGCTCGAGGTCGCCGGCATCGCGGCAGACGAGCGCCGCCGCCGCATCGACGAAGCCCTCGCCGCCGTCGCCCTGCCCGGCTATGGGGCGCGTCGGGTCGGCGAGCTGTCCGGCGGCCAGCAGCAGCGCGTCGCGCTGGCCCGCGCCATCGTCGCGCGGCCGCGCGTGCTGCTGCTCGACGAGCCGCTCTCCAACCTCGACGCCCGGCTGCGCGGCGAACTGCGCAGCGAGATCCGCCGCGTGTGCAAGGCCTCCGGCCTCACCGCCCTCTACGTCACCCATGACCAGGGCGAAGCGCTGGCGGTGGCCGACCGCATCGCGGTGATGCTCGACGGACGCGTCGCCCAGATCGGCGCGCCACGCGAGCTGTACGAGCGGCCGGCCTCGATCGCGGTCGCCTCCTTCCTCGGCGAGGCCAACCTGCTGCCTGGCACCTGGCACGGCGGGCGGGTGCGTTGCGCATTCGGCGAATTGCCGGCGCACGCCCCGAGCGGGCTGGCCGATGGTGCCGCCTGCATCGTCATGGTGCGACCCGAGCGTTTGCGCGAGCACGCCGACGGGGTCGAGGCCGAACTGCTCGGTGGCGACTACCACGGCGTCAACGCCACCTGGCACCTGCGCCTCGGCGAGATCGAGGTGCGCTGGAGCGAGACCCCGCCGCAGCCGCGCCGCGCTGGCGAGCGCGTGCGCATCGCCGTCGACGAGGGCGCCGCTGTGGCGCTGGCCGGATGATGCGCTGGCTGCTGGTCGCGCTGCCCGCCCTGCTGGTCGCGCTGCCCTTCGCCCTCCGCCCGGAGCAGCCGCCCGAGCCGGCCCGGCAGGTCATCGTGGTGACGCCGCACGGCGAGGCGATCCGCAACGAGTTCGGCGCCGCGTTCAGCGCCTGGGCCAGGCGCGAGCTGGGGCAGGAGGTCGGCGTCGACTGGCGCACGCCAGGCGGCACCGGCGACATCGTGCGCTACCTCGACGCGCGCTACGCCGAGGCCTTCCGCGCCGCCTTCCAGCGCCCGCCCGGACGCTTCAACGACCGCAAGGCCGACCGCGGCGATCCCGACCGTGCCGCCTTCCTCGACTCCGACCTGTCCGTGCGCATGGACGTGTTCTTCGGCGGCGGCGAGTTCGAGCACCGCACCCAGGCCGACAAGGGCTACCTGGTCGACGCCGGCATCCAGCGGCTGCACCCGGAGTGGTTCGCGCCCGAGGTCATCCCGCGCGAACTCTCGGGCGAGCGCATGTACGATGCGGGTGGCCGCTACTACGGCGCCTGCGTCAGCGCCTTCGGCATCGCCGTGCACCATGACCGCCTCGCCGGGCTCGATCCGTCCGGGCCGGTCGCGTCCTGGCGCGACCTCGCCGACGGCCGCCTGCGCGGCGCCGTGGTCATCGCCGATCCGACGCGCAGCGGCGCCACCGCCACCGCCTGCGAGCGCATCCTGCAGAGCGAACTGGCCGCCGCCGCCGCCGACCCCGACCAGCCGACCGCCGACGAGCTGGAGCGCGGCTGGCATGCCGGCTGGAACGTGCTGCGCCGCATCGCCGCCAACAGCCCGTGGGTCAGCGACGGCGCCAGCCGGGCGGTGCGCGCGGTGGCGCGCGGCGAGGCCGCCGCCGGCATGTGCATCGACTTCCACGCCCGCGCCGAGGGCGAGTGGACGATGCTCGCCAGCGGCGCCCCGCGTATGTCCTTCGTCGTGCCGCACGCCGGCACCTCGCTGTCGGCCGATCCGATCAGCCTGCTGCGCGGCGCGCCCAACCACGAGCTGGCGGTGCAGTTCATCCGCTTCGTGCTCTCGCCCGAAGGCCAGCGGCTGTGGAACTACCGCCCCGGCGAGCCGGGCGGCCCGCAACGCTACGCCCTGCGCCGCCTGCCCATCCGCCGCGACCTCTACGCGCCGGAGCACCGCGCGCACATGAGCGATCCCGACGTCGATCCGTTCGCTGACGCCGCCCGCTTCACCTACCGCGGCCGGCTCACCGGCCCGCTGTGGGGTCTGATCGCGCCGCTGGCCAAGGGCGCCTTCCTCGATCCGCTCGACGAGCTGCGCGAGGCCTGGCACGCCATCCTCGACGCCGGCGGTCCGCAGCGCGTGCCGCAGGCGATGGCCGCGTTCGAGCGCCTGCCGGTCGGCTACGCCGCCGCCGCCGCCACGCTCAAGGACCTGAACTCCAGCCCGCTGCGCCGCCTGGAGGTGATGCGCGGCTGGTGCGGGCAGGCGCGCGAGCAGTACCGCGAGGCGGCACGGCTGGCGCGGGAGGGCCGCTGACATGCGCTGGCCGGTCTACGTCCTCGCCTTCGCCTTCTTCGCCGCCTTCCTCCTGCTGCCGGTGGCCAGCGCGGTGGCCGCCGGCTTCACCCTGCCCGGCGGGGGCTTCACCCTCGGCTTCCTGCGCGAGGCGCTGGCCGGCCCGCTGCAGCGCGACGGGCTGCTCAACGCCCTGGCCATCGCCTGCGTCACCACGCTGCTGACCGCCAGCATCGCCCTGCCGGTGGCCTGGCTGATGGCCCGCACGGTCTTCCCCGGCAAGGGCCTGGCCGAGGTCCTGCTGCTGGCGCCGCTGATCCTGCCGCCCTTCGTCGGGGCGCTCGGCTTCGAGGCGGTGCTCGGCCGGCACGGCGCGCTCAACGCCCTGCTGGTCCAGCTCGGCCTGGTCGGCTGGGCCGATCCGCCGGACTGGCTCGGGCAGCACCGCTTCGCCGCCATCTGCCTGATCGAGGCGCTGCATCTCTACCCGTTCCTCTACCTCACCGTGGCGGCGTCGATCAGCCGCCTCGATCCCGCCCTGGTCGAGGCGGCGCGGGTCGGCGGGGCCGGACCGTGGACGGTGCTGCGGCGCATCTGGCTGCCGCTGCTGCGACCGGGGCTGTTCGCCGGCGGCGTGGTCATCTTCGTGTGGTCGTTCACCGAGCTGGGCACGCCGCTGATGCTCGGCTACGACCGCCACATCGCGGTGCAGATCTACGCCGGCCTGGCCGAGGCGGAGAAGAACCGCCTGCCCTTCGCCCAGGTCGTGCTGATGCTGGCGGTGGCCGCCGCCGCCTACCTCGCGGCCCGCGCCCTGTTCGCCCGCTCGGAGCAGGCCCTCGCCGGCAAGGGCGCGCACGGCGGCGCCCCGCGGCGCCTGTCCGGCCGCGGCGCCGTGCTCGCCTGGCTGCTGGTCGGCGGGGTCTGCGCCCTGGCCGCGGCTCCGCACGCCGCGGTCGCCGTGCTGGCGGTGGCCCAGGACTGGTACCGGTCGGTGCTGCCCAGCGGAGCGACCGTCACCCACCTGCGCGACGCGCTGATCCACCCGCAGGTCGTCTCGTCGATCCTGCAGTCGCTGAAGTACAGCGCCCTGGCCACCGCGCTGGCGCTGGTGCTGGGCACCTACGTCGCCTGGGCGACGGTGCGCTGGCGGCCGCGCGGCTGGCAGGCCCTCGACCTGTTGGCGATGCTGCCGCTGGCCATCCCCGGCATCATCCTCGCCTACGGCTTCCGCGCCCTGCCGGCGGTGCCGGGGTTCGGCTGGCTCGACCCGCTGGTCGATCCGACGGTGCTCATCGCCCTGGCCTACGGCGTGCGCCGCCTGCCCTACGTGGTGCGCGCGGCGGCAGCCGGCTACGAGCAGACCCCGGTCGCGCTGGAGGAGGCCGCCGCGATCAGCGGCGCTGGCGCCGCACTGCGTCTGCGTCGCATCGTCCTGCCGCTGATCGCCGCCTCGCTGGCGGCAGGCGCCATCCTCGCCTTCTCGTTCAGCATGCTGGAAGTGGCCGACTCGCTGATCCTGGCGGAGCGGCGCGAGCATTGGCCGATCACCAAGGTGATGTTCGGCCTGACCGACATCCTCGGCAACGGCCCGGCCATCGCCTGCGCCTTCGCCACCTGGGCGATGCTGT
>JAIFKN010000305.1 GCA_020049615.1 bacterium
CGGATCGTCTCGTTGATCCGGTAGCCTTCGCTCTTCAGCAGCTTGATGATGTCCTCTTCGAGGCCCATGGACGACTCCTGCGGCGGGTGTGCGGGAGTCCGTAGGGGTGAGGCGGGGAGTGTCAAGTCATTGCCCGGGCAGGGGTCGACCCCGCTGGCCGCTGCCTCTGGCGTCCTCTCCTGCCAGGCGAGTATCCCCGACCGGTGTCCAATCCCCCCCTCCCCGCCAGCCTGCGCTGGGCGCTCACCTTCGAGGTGGTCAACGCCTGCTCGTGGTCGGCCGTGCTCGGGGCGCCGCTCATCCTCCTGCTCAAGAGCCAGGGTGCTTCGGCCACCGTGCTTTGATGCCGCTGACCCAGGCCCTGCAGCTGGTCGGGGCGCGCTGGCTGCCGCATTTCGGCTACCGCGGGCTGATGGTACGCGGCTGGACCGCACGCACCGTGATGGTCGGCCTGATGGCGGTCGTCGCCCTGGCCATGCCCCGGCTGGCGCCGACGGCGGTGATCTGGCTGATCCTCGGCCTGCTCGCCGCCTTCACCATCCTGCGCGGCCTGACCAGTTGCGCGTGGATGCCGTGGATCACCTCGCTGGTGCCGGAGGACGGCCGGGGCCGCTACCTCAGCCTGGCTGCGGCGCTGATCCAGGCGACGACCATCCTCTGCAACCTCGGCTACGCCCTGGTCTTCGAGCTGCTGCCCGGTCCACCCGGTTTCGCCCTCATCTACGCCTGGGCCTGCGCCACCGGCTTCGCCGCTGCCTGGACGATGAACCGCATCCCCGATGTGCCGGTCTCCAGCGAGGGCGGGATCGGGAAGGTGCCCTGGGGGGCGATGCTGGCGCACGCCCCCTTCGCCCGCTTCCTCGGCTTCAGCGTCCTGGTCTTCGTCGCCCTCGCCGCCCTCGGCGTGCTGTGGGTGCCGGTGCTGCGCGATCTGCACCACCAGAGCGACGGCTTCATCGCCGTGCTGCCGGTGTGGGGCTCGGTGACCCAGCTCTGCCTGCTGCCGCTGCTCGGCCTGCTGGTCGAGCGCAGCGGCAGCAAGCCGATGATCGTGGTGGCACTGGCGACCTGGGTCGTCCACGCCGGACTGTGGGCCGGGCTGGCCAACGGCCAGCTGCCACTGGCCTTGTGGACGCTGGCGCTGATCCAGGGGACGGCCGGCGCGGGCTTGGCCGCCTTCCATCTCGCCAGCCAGCGACTGCTGATGGCGACTGTCCCCGGTCAGGGCCGCAGCCACTTCTTCGCCCTGCACAGCGGCGCGCTGGCGCTGGGGCAGGGCGTGGCACCGGTGCTGTGGGGCTTCGCCCTGGATCGCAGCGCCGGCTGGCACGGCATCGGCCTGAACGCCCATGCCGCCCTCTACCTCGCCTCGGGTCTCCTGCTCGCCTGCTCGATCCTGCTGAGCCTGCGACTGAGCGAGCCGCGCGCCATGTCGACCGCGGAGTTCCTCAGCGAGCTGCTGCTGCGCAGTCCGCGCCGGGCGCTGGCGCGGCTGGCCGCCCTGGTCGAGGGCCGGTAGGCCAGGACCGTGGGCTTCAGCCCGCGTCGAGGAGAGGCGTCTGGCCTGGACGCGGACTGAAGCCCGCGGTCCTGGCCGCTGGCCGTGCGGCGCTAGCCTGACGCCATGCCCGCACCTGCACTCCCCGGCACCGCCTGCACCGTCAGCGGTCCGGCCGCCAACCATTCCGCCTTCCTCGACGCACCGGCCCGCGTCCTCGCCGCCGGGGCCGGGATCGAGCTGACCGCCGCCGACTGGACCCCGCGCTACCTGGTCGTCGACCTGCGCCTGCGCGCCGGCGAATGCGGCCTGCTGCGGCTGCGCGTGCATGCGCGGCAAGGCGGCGAGCCATTCGATATCCTGCTCGGCCTGCTGCCCGGCCTGCGCGTGCGCCTGTCGCTCGACCTCGACATCATCGATGGCCAGCGCGTCTTCCTGCGCCGCCATCCCGGTCTGCTCAAGGGCGTGGCCTCCGGCCGGCGCCTGGCGCGCGCCGACATCGTCCGGATCGATCTGCGCCTCGACGATGTGCAGACGGATCAGGAGGTCCATGTCGGCCAGCCGCATCTGTCCGCGACCGATGCGCCGTGGCTCGAGCCGGACGGCGTCCAGGTCGATGCGCTCGGCCAGTGGCTGGCGCGCGATTGGCCGGGCCGTACCCGCGACGAGGCCGAACTGGTCGCCACCTTGCGGGCCGCAGCCGCGGCCCCCGATCCCGGGTGGCCGGCGGGATGGAGCCGCTTCGGCGGCAGCGGCCAGCACCGCTTCCCGGCCACCGGCTGGTTCCGCACCCACCACGATGGCCGCCGCTGGTGGCTGGTCGATCCCGATGGCCATGCCTTCTGGAGCGCCGGGCTCGACTGCATCCGTCCTGGCATCGATTGCGCCGTCGTGCCGGGCACCGAACCGCTCTACTCGTGGCTGCCGTCCGCCGACCCGGCCTATGCCGCCGCGGTCCGGCCGGGGCGGGGCGGCGCGACCTCGGCCGACTTCGGCATAGCCAACCTGATCCGGGCGTTCGGGACGGCATGGGAGTCGACCTGGCGCCAGCTGACTGCCGCACGCATGCGCACCTGGCGCTTCAACACGGTCGGCAACTGGTCCGATCAGGAATTCGGCCCGCGCCAGCGCATCCCGTGGGTCATGCCGATGCCGGCCTACCCGACCACGGCGCTGAAGTTGTTCCGCGACCTGCCCGACGTCTTCGATCCGGCCTTCGCCGCGGAGGCCGCGACCTGGGCCCAGGCCTTGTTCGCCGTGCGCGACGATCCGTGGCTGATCGGCTACTTCATGGCCAACGAGCCGCTGTGGGGCTTCGGCCGGTTCAACCTCGCGGCCGAGATGCTGGAGGCCAACCCCGGCTCGCACAGCCGCCGCGCCCTGGCGGCCTGGCTGGCCGAGCGCTACGCCGGCGACGCCGCCGCCTGCGCTTCCGCCTGGGGCATCGCCTTGACCGGCTTCGAGGACGTGGTCACGCGCATCTTCCACCGCCTCGACGCGCAGAGCCCGCGCGCCGGCGAGGACCTGTGGGCCTTCAGCGCCGAGCTGGTGCGCCGCCATGCCCGCATCCCGGCCGAGGCCTGCCGGCGGGTCGATCCTCACCATCTCAACCTCGGGCTGCGCTGGGCCTGGATCGCCTCCGAGCTGTTCTACGAGTCGGCGGCGGTCTGCGACGTGTTCAGCATCAACTGCTACCAGATGCTGCCCGACGCGGCGGCCTTCGCCGACTACGCCAAGCGCAGCGGCCGGCCGGTGATGATCGGCGAGTGGCACATGGGCGCGGTGGACCGCGGCCTGCCCAGCACCGGCCTGCGCGGGGTCGCCGACCAGCGCGAGCGCGGCATCGCCTACCGCGCCTTCTTCGAGGCCTGCGCCGCGCATCCCGACCTCATCGGCGCGCATTGGTTCACGCTCAACGACCAGTCGCTGCTCGGCCGCTTCGATGGCGAGAACTACCAGATCGGCTTCGTCGACGGCTGCCACCGGCCGTATCCGGAGATCTGCGCTGCAGCCACCTCCAGCCACGAGCGGATGTACGGACTTGTCGACGGCAGCATCGCGCCGACGGCGGAGCGGGCGAAGGAAGTGCCGAGGATCGCGTTCTAGCCGCTGGTCGCTGGGCGTTGGCTGCTGGTCGCTGGTCGCTGGCCGCTGGCTACTGGCTGCTGGCTATTATCCAATAGCCTCCCACGCATGGCCCTGCCCCTCTCCGTCCTCACTCCCGGCCGCTCCGTCCATCTGCGCCTCGACGGCGAGGTGGTCAGCGGCGCGGTGATCGCCACCGCCAACGGCTGGCTGCGGCTCGATGGCGCCGACGGCGAGATCCTGGTCAACCTGGCGCAGGTGGCGTGGATCCGCGCCGACGGCGCGCCGGCTGCCGACGACGACCGGCCGGTGCCGACGGCCAAGAACATCGTCGCCAAGCCCGGTTCGCGCGTGCCCGGCCGGCCGTGGCCGGACGAGACCATCCGCGCCGTGGTCGAGGGCTTCCTCAACGACGCCCAGGACGGCGAGCTGGCCGAGCAGCACGGCCGCACCCGCCATCAGATCACCATCCTGCGCCAGGCCTGGGAATGTGCGCGCGGCAACCTCGCCGACGACCAGCTCAGCCCGGCCGCCCAGCTGTGGGTGGCGCGGATCAGGAACGCGATGCGGCCGTGAGGCCGGCGCGGCGCAGCATCAGCGCCGCCAGCAGATCGTCCGGCCCGAGCGCCCCGCCGAGCACCACGCGGACCTGCGGATGCGACGCCAGCGCGGCGCGCACCAGTCCCGGGATGTCCTCGCGCACATGCCGGCCGTCGGCGAGGAAGTAGAGCAGCACATGCAGCTCGTCGACTCCCTGCGCCAGCAGGGTGGCGATGCTGTCGGCGATGGTCGGCGCGCAGACGTCGAGATGCGCGGTCGCGATCGGCGTGCCGGCCGGCACCAGCCGCGCCACCCGCGCCGCCATGTCGACGACCTGGGCGTTGGCCTCGCTCCGGCGCGAGCCGTGATCGACGATGAGCAGTCCGAGCATGCCGGCATGATGCGCGCCAGCCCCGCGCAGCCAGCCCCCAGGACCGCGGGCTTCAGCCCGCGTCGAGCGACCCACCCTATCTCCGCACCGCCTCAATCATCTCCGCCAGCCTGGCCGACGCCGGACCAGTGACGCAGCGGACGATGGGGATGCGCGCGCCCTCTGCAGTCTTCAGCCACATGTTGTACCAGGCGGTGTCGCCCGAGCTCATGCTGGTCTTGCGCTCGACCTCGGTCACCTCGGACGGCTTGAGCTCGTGCTCCACCATCCGCCACCAGCCGGCGGCTACGGCGATGCGGCCGGGCGCCAGGGCGATGCGCGAGCGCCACAGCGCGCTGCGCAGGGCGCCACGCCAGCTCAGCAGCAGGATCGGCACCGTGATCAGCCCGGTCCACCAGCCGACCTCGCGCCACAGCGCCACACCGGCGATGGTCAACCCGGCGGTGACGATCAGGCCGG
This sequence comes from bacterium, assembly GCA_020049615.1. Next base: position 4,974 of record JAIFKN010000305.1, read on the forward strand.
TTATGTGCAGGCCAGGATTGCGCCAGGCCGGCAGGCCGATCACCACCTCGCCGCGCTCCTCGACGATGCGGATGCCGGCCTTGTGCAGCACGGCCAGCGGGGCGGCGCGGTCAGCCGCCTGGCTCAGGGCTGCGGAGCTGAGCTCGACGCCGTCGCTGCCGGCGACCACCGGCAGGACGAAGCGCGCGCTGAGGTCCGGCCCGGGCCGGATCACCTGCCACTCCAGCCGCCACGACAGATCCTCGTTCGACGGCGGCAGGTCGCTGGGCAGCGGGATGGCGACCGGGTGCACCCACAGCCCGCCCTCGGCCCGGCCGGCAGCGGGATCGACCGAGAGGTCCAGGCTCCACTGCGTCTGATCGCTGCTGCGCTCGTCGTCACCCGAACCGGAGGTCACCCGGCGCACCACCGCGACCCGGGCCTCGATGCGGTCCCCGGGCTGGGGATGCGAGCGGGTCAGCACGCTGGCCGACACCTGGCTGCCGGTCGTCCAGGTACCCTCGATGCGACGCAGCTGCGGAACGCCGTGGCGCAGGCGACGCACGGTCCGGCCCAACGCGCCCCACAGCAGGGTCAGGCCGACCAGCGGGAACAGGCTGAGGAGCAGATGAGCCCACCACGGCGCGCCCGCCTGCTGGCTCACGATCAGCACCGCCACCCAGGAGATGGCATTCCAGATGATGGCCACGATCCACATCACCGCGAAGCCGTCGCTGTCGGCGCGGATCAGCTCCTGGTTGGCCAGCGCCTGCGGCGCGGGCGCCGGTCGGCCGCGCTTGCGCCATAGGCTGATACCGAACCAGGCGATGCCGCCGCCGGCCAGGCCGAAGACCAGCGGGAAGATGAACATGAAGCCGACCAGCTCCCAGCGCGGGGTGCGGTCGAGCACCGCCTGGGCCGGGATGGCCGGATCATACCAGCACGGCACCGGCTGCTCCGCCTTCCAGGCGGCGTGCAGGCGCCGGTAGGTGTCCTCCTGCCACGAGCCGATGTTGTCGCTACCGCTGTGGATGCCCACGCGCAGCCCGTCGTAGTCGCGCATGGCTCCCGGCTCGAGCCCCTCGGGGTCGGGAGCGCGGTAGCGGTAGCGCGCCTCGACGCTCCAGGTGTCGTCGCCCTGGTGCTTGTCGACCGACAGCAGCACCGCGGTCGTCTCGCTCCAGTCGGCGGTGCCCTCGGCGGTCGAGAGGTCATGCAGCGCGATGCAGCCGGGGATGCTGCCCATGATCACGAAGACCAGGCCGAAGAGGACGAGGCAGCCAGGATGCGCTTGCTTGGAGGCCATGCCTCCAGCATGGCCGCGCGGCGGCCCTGCTCCAGCGCCGCCCGGCCCAGCTACATCGGGCCGTAGACGGCGTCGATCTCGCGGTGCGCGATCTCGACCGCCCGGCGCGCCTTGCCCAGGTCGCCATGCATGCTGTAGACGTCGCGGACGACGAATTCGAGCGGCACGCGCTTGCCCTGCACCGCCGCCATGGTCGAGCGCAGCTCGGCCGCCCAAGCCTCCTCGTTGAGCACCCGGTCGACGCCGAGCAGGTTGGGGTTGGGCTTGCGCGAGAAGACGATGCCTTTCCCGGCCAGCGCCTCGGCCATGTACTCCTGCTTGGCCCAGCGTGAGATCGACACCGCCTTGAGGTTGGGCAGCTTAGACAGCGAGGTCTCCCAGATCGGGTCGGCCGCCTCGCAGCAGCCCCAGTAGATCTGGCCGTAGAGCTCGGCGAGCTCGCGGTAGTAGGGATAGAAGAACTCATGGAACAGCTTGGGCTTCACCCCCACCGTCTCCTGGCTGTCCATCACCGCCCACATGTCCGTGAGCTTGACCTGGCCGCGCGCCGGCCGGGACTTGGGGAAGGTCTCGGTAAAATTGAAGCAGGTGCCGCAGGTGCACTGGTTCTGGTTGTTGAGCTCGAGCAGGCCTTCGGCCTCGGCCCATTGCGCCATGCGCTTGGCGTTGTCGCGCAGCAGGGCCATCAGCGCATGCAACTGCTCCGGCGCGTCGTACATCGCCATGAACATCGCCTCCTGCGGGCAGATGCGCATGATGCG
>JAIFKN010000054.1:0-3106 GCA_020049615.1 bacterium
CGGAGTCGTTCTGCTCGTGCAGCCACGGCGCCGGCCGGGTGATGTCGCGCACCAAGGCGAAGAAGCAGTTCACCGTCGAGGACCACGCCAAGGCCACCGCCGGCGTCGAATGCCGCAAGGACGCCGAGGTCATCGACGAGACCCCGATGGCCTACAAGGACATCGACGCGGTGATGGCGGCGCAGAGCGACCTCGTCGAGGTCGTGCATACGCTGAAGCAGGTCGTGTGCGTGAAGGGCTGATGGGTTCACACGGAGGAACGGAGAGAACGGAGGCAAACATGCATGATCCAGTCCACTTGCGTGCACTCACGCAACGCATCATCGGGTGCTGCATCGAGGTCCATCGCGAACTCGGTCCAGGACTGCTGGAGTCGGTGTACGAAGATGCCCTATCCATCGTGCTGGGAGAGGCCGGACTCACCTTTGTCCGCCAAGGCGAGGTGCCGGTCTCGTTCCGGGGTCGCCAGTTACCGCATACGCTGCGCTACGATCTGCTCGTGGCAGGTGCCGTGCTTGTCGAGTTGAAGGCCGTCGAAGCCTTGGCTGGTATCCATCAGGCGCAGGTCGTAACCTACCTGCGCCTGACGGGGGCCCCGGTCGGACTCCTCTGCAACTTCAACGTCGAGATCATGCATCGGGGCATCAAGCGTCTGGTCAACCCGCACGCTGGCGTCGATCTCCGTTCCCTCCGTTCCTCCGTGTGAATCCTCCCATGATCACCATCGACGGTTCCCAAGGCGAGGGCGGCGGGCAGATCCTCCGCACCTCGCTCGCCCTGTCCGCCATCACCGGCACCCCGGTACGGATCGGGCAGATCCGCGCCCGCCGGCCGAAGCCGGGTCTGCAGCGCCAGCATCTGGTGGCGGTGCAGGCCGCGGCGCGGGTATGCAACGGCCACCTCGAGGGGGCCGAGCTGCACAGCCGCGAGATCGTCCTCACGCCGCAGGCGCCGGTGGCCGGCACCTACGTCTTCGACATCGGCTCGGCGGGCAGCTGCACCCTCGTGCTGCAGACCGTGCTGCCGATCCTGCTGTGCGCTGATGGACCATCGACGGTCAGCATCCGGGGCGGCACCCACAACAGCATGGCGCCACCGGTCGAGTTCCTGCAGGAGAGCTTCCTGCCGGTGCTGCACCGCATCGGCGTCTCGGCGACACTGGAGCTGGAGCGCCACGGCTTCTACCCCGCTGGTGGCGGGTCGATCCGCACCACCATCCAGCCGTGGCAGGCGCACGTGCAGCTCGACCTCCAAGAGCGTGGCAAGGCCATCGGCCGCCGTGCTGAGGTCCTGCTCGCCAACCTACCGGCCCATGTCGCCAGCCGCGAGGCCCAGGCGGTGAAGCATGGTCTGCACTGGAGCCATCAGGAGGTCGATGAGCGCGAGGTCGAGGCCGACGGTCCGGGCAACGCGATCGTCGCCCGCCTGCGTCATGCCAACGTCACCGCCGTGTTCACCGCCTTCGGCGAACTGCGCAAGAACGCCGAGAAGGTCGCCGACGAGGCGGTGAAGCAGGTCCGGCGCTACGCCGAGGCGGAGGCGCCGGTCTGCGAGCACCTCGCCGACCAGCTCCTGCTGCCCCTCGCCCTCGGCGCCGGAGGCCGCTTCCGCACCGTGGCTGTCAGCGAGCATACGCGGACCAACGCAGCCATCATCGCACGCTTCCTCGGAGAGGTGGTGACCATCGTCGAAGGAGGACGCGCGCCCAGCATCACCGTGCGCGGACGGTAAGCGTTCCCGTGCGGATCAGAGGTCGCCGAACATCTTGTCGAGCGCGTCCTTCATGTCCTTGCTGAAGTCCTCCTTCAGCTTCGGCGTCTGCGCGTCGTCCTTGCGCTCGGCGGCGGCCTTGAGCACGATCTCCAGCTCCTTGGCCAGTTCCTTGCAGTAGACCTGGATCATGCCCGGCTTGATCGCGATGGGGAAGACGGCGACTTCGAGGGTGCGCGAGCCGATCAACTGCACGTGGATCGCGTGCTGGCCACCGGCCTGGCTCATGGTGGTGAACTCAGCCTCGCCCAGCAGCTTGGCGACCTGACGGGTCGAAACGAAGCTGGCGGCAACCAGGGCAGCCATGGCGGTCGGATCGCTGCCGGCGATCTTGAATCCCTGGCGGGCGACCATGTGGCCCTCCTGGTCGATGACCATGGCGGTCAGGGCGCCCGATTTCTTGACGAAACCGGTCAGCAGGGCGTTGATCTTGTCGGTGTCGGCCGCGTAGAAGACCAGGCGGCGCAGACGCAGGGCTTCATTGGCCCCGATCGCGGGTTCATTTGACACTGGGCGTCTCCGGCGCGGGAGCGACGGGGGCTGCGGCGTCGGGGGCAGGTGCCGGAGCGGCCGGTGCAGGTGTGGTGATCGCCGGTGCCGGTGTGGTGATCGCCGGTGCCGGCGCTGGTGCCGGTGCCGGCGCAGCGACTGGCGCAGCTGTCGGAGCGGGCAGCGGTTCGGTGGCGACAGGGCCGCCTGCCAGACGTTGCTGCCATTCCATCGGCAGCAGGGCGCGGACTGCCGGCACGAAGAGCGCCAGCAGCACCATCAAGACCGCAGCGATGAGCACGAAGATGAGGACGATCAGCATCGTCTTCAGCCCGCCTCCGCCCCCGGACTGCTGTTGGAATTTCTTCAGATTCGGATCGGTGGCGCCGAGATCGGGCACCGGTCCGGGCTTGCGCGCACCGAGGGCCGGCGGCTTGGCCTTCTGCAGATGCTTCTCACGCGGGCTGGCCGGTTCGCCTGCAGGAACGCCGGCGGCCGGCGTCGCGGCTGCGGGGTTGTAGGCGGAACGGGGCGGCGGCGCCGGCGGGCGCGGCGGGGCGGGCGGTGGGGCGGGCGGCGGTGGTGCCGGGCGCTGGACCGGGCTGCCGCCCGAGGGCGTGTGGGTGGCGCCGGCTCCGGGCATGCGCTGCGGCAGGGTCGGGACCGGGCGCGGCGGAGTCGGTGCCTGCGGCGGAGCCGGCACGGCGTTGTGCGCCGGAGTCGGGGTCTGGGCGGTCGGCGGTTGCGCGGGCAGGGAGTTGCCGGTTCGCCGCCCGCGGGCTCCCGGCGCATGTTCCTTGTTCAGCTTCTCGATGACCAGGCGGCTCGCTTCCTTGAGCGTGGCGAA
>JAIFKN010000054.1:3165-9949 GCA_020049615.1 bacterium
GCCACGCTGAGGGCGTTGGGCAGGTCGCGCTTGTTGTATTGCAGAATGACCGGGACGAAGCCGGGGCTGCTGGTGTCGTCGATGGTCAGGCCCATCTCGGCGAGGTTGTCGCGCAGGTTCTGCAGCGACTCGAGGTTCTCCGGCATCTTGTCGGCGGCCGAGTCGGCGACGAAGATCACGCCATCGCAGCCTTGGAGCACCAGTTTGCGCGTGGCGTTGTAGTAGATCTGGCCAGGCACGGTGTAGAGCTGGAACTTGGTGCGCATGCCGGCGACCTGCCCGAGGTCGAGGGGCAGGAAGTCGAAGTACAGCGTGCGGTCGGTCTCGGTGGCGATCGACACCATCTCGCCGACCGCCTCCTTGGGCGCCTTCTTATGGATGATCTCGAGGTTGGTGGTCTTCCCGGACATGCCGGGACCATAGAACACTACCTTGCAGCTGACTTCACGCTGGCCGAAGTTGATCTGGACCATCTGGGTTGGACTCCGTCTGGCAGGATAGGTTACAGCGTCAGGCGCTGAGTGATGCGGTCGGCAAACGGCTTGAGCTCGAGCCGCAGCAGGGCGAGGTTGGCGCTGGGGTCAAGCAGGAGGAGCAGCGAGCCTGCGCCGGCGGCGCAGACCATCACGCCGCCCTGGTCGCCGCTGGCGCTGAAGGCGCTCTGCCGGCCGATGCCGAGGCTGTCGCACATGCGCGTGGCCTGGGCGATGAGCGTACCGGCAGCGGCGGCCAGCGCCTGCTCATCGATGTCGCTGCGCAGGGCCGACTCCATGAGCAAGCCGTCTGCGTTGAACAGCAGGCAGCCGCCAACGCCGCGCACGCGGTTGAGTTCCTGGAGGATGTCCTGCATGTCAGGTCGCTCCCAGGTCGATCAGCGCCTGGCGGGCGCGGAGTTCGAGCATGGCGGGGCGCACCGCCGGATCGGCCAGGGCGACCACCGAGAACCCGTTGTCCCGGCGGAAGGCCAGCGTCTGGCCCTGCTCGGCGCCGAGCACCCAGGACGATGGGTTCGGGAAGCCGGCCAGTGCCGCGAGTTCGCCGACTGCGCTGCCGATGGTGGCGGCGTAGGCGGCGAGAGCGTCCTCCTTGCCGGTCCCGCTAGCGGCGGCGCGGGCCAGCACCACCTGCCCGGTCGGGTCGACGACCACGGCCGCCCGTACACCGGCCTCGGCGGCCAGGGTATCGAAGGCGCTGCGGCGGACGCCCGAGCCAGGGGTCGCAGCGCGCGCGCCGGATCCGGCGGCGGTCATGGGAGCTGCAGGGGTGGCCGGGCGCGGGCCGGGCGCGGGCAGTGTCCGGGGCGGGGTTGGCGGGGCGCTCGGCGGCCGAGGCGTCGTGGTCGGGACGCGCTGCACCGCACCGGCGGGAACACCCTTCAGCTGGGCTTCGAACTCGGCGATGCGCTTGAGCACCGCCTGCTCGGCCGGGCGGAAGGCGAGGACCTGCTTGAGCTGGGTGATGGCGCCAGGGATGTCACGGTTGTCGGCCAGCCAGTCGGCGTACATGCGGGCGGCCGCGTAGTTGCGGCCGTCGCGCTCGAGGGCGGCTCGCAAGCTCTCCCCGGCCTCGGCCTTGCGCCCGGTGCCGAGCTGGATGTCGGCCATCAGGGCGTACACCTGCGAGTTGCGCGGGAACTCCTTGAGGCACTTGCGGCACACCGCTTCGGCGTCCGCCTCCTGCTTGGCCAGGTGGAGGAGCTCCGCCAGACGGTTGTAGGAGGAGGGCGAGGGGAAATTCTCGACCTTCTTGCGCAGGCGATCGATCTCTGATTCCACCCGCGGCTCCTCTGGGGTTGTCGGGCGAGCGCCCGATGCGGTGACATCCGGGCCTACGCCCGGGGGATCGCTGAGCCTTATGCTTACGACCGCGGCGAGGGGGCGTCAAGGCGACGAACACCCATCCCACAGTGGCTGTCCACGGACAGGCTGGGGCCTGGACTGCCGCCACAAGGGTGGAGACTGGACAGGTTCAGCCGGTTCCGACTCGTCCAGGACCCCGTCGGTCCCTGGCGTGCCGAGCAGCATCAGGCGTGGAGCACGCGGCCGAGGGTGTCCAGCGCCGCCTCCTTGACCGCCTCGCTGACCGTGGGGTGCGCCACGCAGGTACGGGCGATGTCCTCGCTTGAGCCGCCGTAGACCATATGGGCGGCGATCGACGAGATGAGGTCCGCCGCGCGCGGGCCGATCACCGCCGCGCCGAGCACGCGGTCGGTCTTGGCCTCGGCGATGATCTTGACGAAGCCGTCGGTCGCCCCGGCGGCGCGGGCACGGCCGTTGGCGAGGAAGGGGAAGCGGCCGACCCGTACGGCGAGGCCGCGCTGGCTGCAGGCCGCCTCGCTCAGGCCGATGCTCGCCACCTCGGGCTCGGTGTAGACCACGTTGGGGATGAGGTTGTGGTCGACGTGCGCCTTCTGCCCGGCGATCAGCTCGGCCACCGCGACGCCCTCCTCCTCGGCCTTGTGCGCCAGCATCGGGCCGTCGACCAGATCGCCGATCGCCCACACCCCGGGCAGCTCGCTGCGGAAGCTGCTATCGATCTTGACCCGCTTCCGCTCGGTCAGCGGCACCGGGCCGGCGCCGTCGAGGCACGGCCGGCGGCCGACCGCGACCAGCACGCGGTCGGCGGTCCACGACAGCGGCGAACCGTCCTTGGCCGTGCCGGACAGCACGACCTCGTCGCCCTGGCGCACGGCGCCGGTGACCTTGGCCTCGAAGACGAACTTCAGGCCCTGCTTTTCCAGGGTCTTCTGCAGCGCCTTGGCGACGTCCCCGTCGAGGAACGGGCACAGCTGCGGCAGCGCCTCGACCACGGTGACTTCGGCGCCCAGGCGGCTCCACACGCTGCCGAGTTCCAGGCCGATCACGCCGCCGCCGACCACCAGCAGGCGCTTCGGCACGCTGGGGAAGGAGATCGCCTGGTCGCTGGAGACGATGCGGTCGTCGAACTTCAGGAAGGGCAGCTCAATCGGCACCGAGCCCATCGCCAGCACGACGTGCTGCGCCTCGTGCTCGGCCTTCGTGCCGTCGTCGGCGGTGACGCGCACCTTGCCGGGCGCGAGCAGCTCGCCGCTGCCGGCGAGGACCTCGACCTTGTTCTTGCGCATCAGGCCGGCGATGCCGCCGACCAGGGTGTCGACCACGCCCTGCTTGCGCTTGAGCATCTGCGCCACGTCGATGCTCGGCGTCACCGCGATGCCGTGCTCGGCGAAGTGCTTTCGCGCCTCGTAGAACTTCTCCGAAGTGTCGAGCAGCGCCTTCGACGGGATGCAGCCGACGTTGAGGCAGGTGCCGCCGAGGCGGGGCTTGGCCCCGTCGCTGCGCTTCTCGATGAGCGCGACCTTCTTGCCGAGCTGCGCGGCGCGGATCGCGCAGACGTAACCGCCGGGGCCGGCGCCGATGATGATGAGGTCGTAGGTCATGGGATGAGTCCTTTGCCACAGAGGCACAGAGATCCACGGAGGGCCACGGAGTGTGGTCAGGCTCGCATGCGGTGGGCGATGCGCTTCACGCCGCGCGCGAGGACCGGTACATTGAAATTGATGAGCAGGCCGAGCGGGAGGCTGGTGGCCTTGAGGTAGGCGAGGAGTTGCGCTTCGTGGATGGAAGCGAGTGCGTCGACCGCCTTTAGCTCAACCACAACCAGACTGCCGATGACGAGATCCAAGCGCAATTCGCCGACCGTTCGATCACGGTAGCGTACTTTGAAATCCGCCTGCCTGGCGAAGTCCACTCCGAGATGGGCCAGCTCGACGCAGAGGGCCTCCTCGTAGATCGCTTCGAGGAATCCCGGTCCGAGTGAGCGATGAACCGCAATCGCGGCCCCGATCGCGGCGGCAGAGAGGGCATTGACCCGCTCAATGTCCGTCTCCGTGGCCCTCTGTGGATCTCCGTGCCTCTGTGGCAAATCCACTACACACCCAGCAGCATGCGCTCAGGGGCCTCGACCAGCTCCTTCACGCGGACGAGGAAGCCGACGGCCTCGGCGCCGTCGACGATGCGGTGGTCGTAGCTCAGGGCGATGTACATCATCGGACGGATCACGACCTGGCCGTCGACTGCGATGGGGCGGTCCTTGATCGTGTGCATGCCGAGGATGCCGCTCTGCGGCGGGTTGAGGATCGGCGTGCTCATGAGCGAGCCGTAGACCCCGCCGTTGGTGATGGTGAAGGTGCCGCCATTCATGTCGTCGAGGGTCAGCCTGCCCTCCTTGGCCTTGCCGGCGTAGCCCTTGATCGCCTTCTCGATGTCGGCGAAGCCCATGTTCTGCGCGTCGCGCAGCACCGGCACGACCAGGCCCTTCTCGGTGCCGATGGCGATGCTCAGGTGCACGCCGTCAGGCGTGATGATGTCCTGGCCGTCGATCTGCGAGTTGACCAGCGGGTATTTCTTCAGCGCGTGTACCACGGCGGTGGCGAAGATCGACATGAAGCCGAGGCCGGTGCCGTGCGCCTTCTCGAAGCCCTCCTTCCACTTCTTGCGCATGGCCATCGCCGCCGACATGTCCACCTCGTTGAAGGTGGTGAGAATCGCGGCGGTGCGCTGGGCCTGGACCAGGCGCTGGGCGATGCGCTGGCGGATCGGGGACATGCGCTTGCGGGTCGAGCCGGACTTGGCTGCTGGCTGCTGGCTGCTGGCCGCTGGTGGCTGGGTGCTGGCCGCTGGCTGCTGGCCGCTGGTCGGCTGACCGGCCGCAAGCACATCGCCCTTGGTCACGCGGCCATCCTTGCCGGTGCCCTTCAGGGTGGCGGGGTCAACACCGCTCTCGGCGAGCAGCTTCTGCGCCGCCGGGCCGGGTTGGGCTGCGGACTTGGCCGCAGGAGCAGCGGCAGGCGCGGCGGCAGGAGTGGCCGCCGGCGCCGCGCCCGGCTCGATCACCGCCGCGACCGCGCCGATCTTGATCGTCGCGCCTTCGGCGGCCTTGCGTCGCAGCACGCCGGCGGCGCCGGCCTGGATCTCGGTGGTGATCTTGTCGGTCTCGAGCTCGAGGATCGGCGTGCTCTCGCCGACGCTGGCGCCGTCGGCCACCAGCCACTTCGAGATGACGCCTTCGCTGATCGATTCGCCGAGGGCCGGGATGAGGACGTTGTGCATGGGTGGTGCCTAGTGCTTCACTTTGGTGATTTTCTTCGCCGTGACGCCGAGTGCGGTCGAGATCAGGGCTTCCTGCTCGAGCGCGAACAGCATCGGGCTGCCCGGGGCCGGGCTGGCGGCGGCCTCGCGGCCGGCGTACAGCGGCTTGCGGCCGGCGATGCGCTCGAGGTGCGGGGCGAGGAACGACCACGCGCCCATGTTCTGCGGCTCGTCCTGGCAGAACACCAGTTCAGCCTTGGCGTAGGGTGCCAGGGTCTCGGCGAGCAGCGTCTCGTGCAGCGGGTAGAGCTGCTCGACGCGGACCAGGGCGACGTCGTCGCGGCCCTCTTCGGCGCGGCGCTCGGCCAGCTCGTGGTGGACCTTGCCGACGCTGACCACGACGCGTTTGGCCTTGGCGCCCGGCACCGACGGATCGCCGAGCACCTCGTGGAAGCGGCCCTTGACGAACTCGTCGAAGTCGCTGCTGGCGGCCTTGCTGCGCAGGTGGCCCTTGGGCGTCATCAGGATCAGCGGCTTCCTGACCTTGCGGTGCATCTGGCGACGCAGGATGTGGAAGTGCTGGGCCGAGGTGGTGCAGTTGGCGACCTGCATGTTGCCGTCGCCGCACAGCTGGAGGAAGCGCTCGAGCCGGGCCGAGCTGTGCTCGGGGCCCTGGCCCTCCTGGCCGTGCGGCAGCATCATGACCAGGCCCGACAGCCGGCCCCACTTCGATTCGGCCGAGGAGAGGAACTGGTCGATGATGACCTGGGCGCCGTTGGCGAAGTCGCCGAACTGGGCCTCCCAGACGATCAGCATGTTCGGCTCGGCCAGCGAGTAGCCGTAGTCGAAGCCGAGCACCGCCGCCTCGGACAGCGGCGAGTCGTAGACGCACAGCTTGGCCTGGGTGCTCGCCATGTCCGACAGCGGGCAGTAGCGGGCGCGGGTGTTGACGTCGTACCAATAGAGGTGGCGCTGGCTGAAGGTGCCGCGGCGGCAGTCCTGGCCCGAGAGGCGGGCGGGGATGCCCTCGAGCAGCAGCGAGCCGAACGCCAGCACCTCGCCGGTCGCCCAGTCGATGCGCCCGCGGGTGGCGATCAGCTTGGCGCGGTCCTCGGTCAGGCGCCTGATCTTCGGATGGATGGCGAAGTCGGCCGGCCAGGTCGCCAGGGCCTTGCCCATCTGGTCGAGTGCCGCCGTGGTCACACCGGTCTCGACCGGATCGTGGCTGTACTCGTTGGTCTTGCCGGCCCAGGCGCCGGTCTTCTGGCCGCGGCGCAGGCGGGCCGGCTTGGCCTTGATGGTGTTGAGCGCGTCCGATAGCTGGTTCTGCATGATCGTCGCGATCGCGTCGACCTCCTCCTGGGTGATCTCCTTGCGCTCGAGCAGGCGCTTGGCGTAGGCGCTGCGTACGCGCTCCTGCTCGGCGATCTTGGCGTACATCGTCGGCTGGGTGAAGTTGGGCTCGTCGCTCTCGTTGTGGCCCCAGCGGCGGTAGCAGACCACGTCGATGAAGACGTCGCGCTTGAACTTCTGGCGGTATTCCAGGGCTAGGCGCGCGACGTGCACCACCGCCTCGGGATCGTCGCCGTTGACGTGGAAGATCGGCGCTTCGACCATCTTGGCCAGGTCGGTGCAGTACGGCGTGCTGCGCGAATCCTGCGGCAGGGTGGTGAAGCCGATCTGGTTGTTGATGACGATGTGGACGGTGCCGCCGA
>JAIFKN010000244.1 GCA_020049615.1 bacterium
AGGATGTAGATCGAGAAGGTCGGCGGGGTGTTGATCATGCTCTTGTTCTCGGCCTGGGCCTTGAACGAGAACAGCTTGGGCAGGCCCTTCTCGGGGATGCGCGCGTAGAGGTCCTTGCGCACCACGGCCAGGACCAGGCCGGACGGGCCGAGGTTCTTCTGCGCGCCGCCGTAGAGCAGGGCGATGCGGTCGATCGGGTGCGGCCGGCTCATGAACTCGGACGAGGCGTCGACGATGAGGTTGTCGTGCTTGGGCAGCTCGACCAGGCGGTGGCCGTGCACCGTCTCGTTCGAGCACACGTGCAGGTAGCCGGCGTCCGGGGTCAGCTTCCACTCGCCGACCGCCGGGGTGCGGTCGAAGTTGGTCGTTTCGCTGGTGGCGACGACGTTGACCTTGGCGCCGACCTCCTTGGCCGCGCCAGCCGCCTTCTTGCCCCACTCGCCGGTGGTGACGTAGTCGACCGTCTTGCCGCCGGTGAACTGCATGGCGATGGTCGAGAACAGCTGGGTCGCGCCGCCCTGGAGGAAGAGGACATCGTGGTTGTCGCCGATGCCCAGCAGGGTCTTGCAGCGCGCGATGGCCTCGTCGACGACGCCGTCGAACTCCTTGCCGCGGTGCGAGCACTCGGCGATGCCGAAGCCCTTGCCCTGGTAGTCCAGGAGGGCCTTGGCCGAGGCCTCGAGGACCTCGGTAGGTAGCATGGCGGGACCGGCGGAGAAGTTGTAGACGCGGGGCATGGTTGACTCCGGCCGGCACGCTAGCGCCCAGTGGCCCGCCGCCACCCCCGAACAGGCCCCCCCATACGACCCATTGCGGATATGCATGGGTCGCCCAGCATCCCCACCACGGAGCGCGCATGAGCCGGAAAAAGGACGACGAGAAGCAGAAGGAGAAGCACCTCGCGGAGTTCCGCGAGCAGCTCGCCTTCGAACGCCTGCAGGAACGCAACCCGGTGCAGTGGGTGGCCTTCCAGCGCGCCCACAAGATCGTCGATATCCAGGAGCAGCTCGAAGGCGGCTCCTTCCCCGATGGCGCCTGCTTCCTGCACGCCACCACCGTCGGCAGCCAGCACTTCCGGGTGAAGAAGATCACCGGCATCGACCTCGACACCTTCCAGGTCTCGATCGAGATCTACGCCGATGACGAGTTGGAGGAGGGCATCGTCGTGCTGCCGCTCGAGCAGCTCGAATGGTTCGGCTTCCCGGCCCGCGCCGTGCCGACCCACCATTTCCAGGGCTTCATCGGCATTGCCCCGATGCCCGGCCAGGGCGGAGTGTCGGTGAAGGCGCCGCGAGCCGAGGCCGAGCAGACGGACGCGCCGAAGGCATGAGGAATCGGCGTGTCTGAATCCCTTGCCCGCGAGACGCAGCTGCGCGAGCGCTTGCGCCGGGCGCCGCGGGCGCTGGTGGCGTACTCCGCCGGCGTCGACAGCACCTATCTGCTGGCCGTCGCGCATGCGGAACTCGGCGAGCGCGCCGTCGCCGTCACCGCCGACAGCCCGAGCCTGGCGCGCGCCTCGCTGACCGAGGCGAAGTCCTTCTGCGCCGTGCGCGGCATCGTCCACCGCGTCATCCCCACCGACGAGTTCGCCAACCCGGAATACGCCGCCAACGACGGCCAGCGCTGCTACCACTGCAAGGCCGAGCTGCTCGACGTGATGCGCGCCCTGCCGGTCGAGACCGGCACCGAGCTGTGGATCGGCGCCATCGCCGACGACCTCGCCGACTGGCGCCCGGGCATGAAGGCGGCCGGCGAACGCGGCGCGGCCTTCCCGCTGGCCGAGGTCGGGCTGACCAAGGCGATGATCCGCGAGCGCTCCAAGGCGCTGGACCTGCCGACCTGGGATCGTCCAGCCGAGCCCTGCCTCAGCTCGCGCGTGCCCTACGGCGAGACGGTGACGCCGGAGGGGGTGCGCATGATCGAGGCGGCCGAAGCGCACCTGCGCCGCCTCGGCCTGCGCACCTGTCGCGCCCGCCACCACGCGGTCGGCAGCGGCAAGGCCTGGCTGTGCCGCATCGAGGTGCCGGTCGCCGACCTCGCCGCGGTGGTGTCGAACCGCGAGGCGGTGATCAGCGGGGTGAAGGCGGCGGGTTACGCCTTCGTCGCGCTGGACCTCGCCGGCTTCAGCAGCGGCGGATACAACTCCACGCTGCTGTAGCCGCCACCGTCCAGGCTTTCCTGCCAGGGCATGGCAGGCCGGTTTCTGCGCATACGGTGGGCGGATGCGCTTTGTTCCGCTGCTCCTGCTCCCGATCTTGGCCATCGCCGCCGACCCGGCCTGGGCGGCGCGGTTCGAGGACGCCGGCGGCCGGCGCGTGGCGGTCCTGGCGGTGGGTGGCGCCGAGCACCGCCTGGTGGCGGTGCGCCTGCCGGACGGTCTCGAGGCCTGGCTCTCGCTCGCCCCGATCGACGCCGCCGTCGCGCAAGCACTCGGCGTCCAGGCCGAGGCCGGCACGCCGACGCGCTTCGGCGACGCCGAGGCGTACGAGCTGATCCTGGCGCTGGGCAGCCATGTGATCGGCTGGCGCGTCGCCCTGCCCGAGCGCCAGACTGGCGTGCTCGGCGGCTACACCGGCCGGGCGTGGACCAGCTCGCCATACACCGGACCGGTGCCTGAGGACGGCGGCGACCAGGAGGCGCTGATCCGGCCCTTCGCCGGCCACACCAGGTTGGTGCTCGGCCCGGCGTGGTCGGCGGAGGAGCAGACCGAAGCGGGCGGCAATGAGCTCGGCGAGCGCAACAACGACGCCAGCGCGGGGGCCCCCGTTCCCGCCCTGACCGCGGTCGAGGCGGGTGGCGTGCGCATGGCGCTGACCGAGCGCCTCCCCCTGCTGGTACTGCTGACGCCGTCCAACCGCGTCGCGCCGCCGCCGGCCACCGACCGCCCTCGCCTGCAGGTGGCCGAGGGCGTGGTCGGCAACCCCATGGCGGTGCTGACTGCGCCCGGCGGCCGCCATGCCCTGGTCCGCGACGACGGCGTGGCGGTGTGGGATCTCGCCTCCGGCTGGCCGGTCCGGCGGTTCTCTGATGGGTTCGCCTTCCTGGCCTGGCTGCCGGACGGGCGCACCTTCGTCGGCAGCGCTGGCGGCGAGCTGACGGCCTACGACGCCGCCACCGGCGCCCGCCGCTGGCGGCTGCAGCTCGGCGTTCCCGGCCGGGACCGCAATCTCAACGCCTACGTCGAAGACCTGCGGGCCGACGGCCACGGCCGGATCCATGTGCGCTGGGACGGCTATGACGTGGTCTCGCCCGACGGTCGCCACCTGCTGAAGCGCCTCCAGCTGCCGATGTGCGCCCTGGCGGCGGACAACCGCAGCGCGTGGACCTTCTCGCGGCACGAGACCGAGGAGCGCCTGGTGCTCGTCCGCCACGATCTCGCCGCCGGTGCCACGCGGCAGTTCGAACTCCCGGCGGCGCTCGCCGACGGCAGCCTGGCGATCAGCGGCATGGCCCTCTCCCCGGACGGCAGCCGGCTGGCCATCGCCGCCGGCCTGCGCGCCATGCTGCTGATCGACACCGCCACCGGCGCGGAGGCACGCGTCTGGCGGGACGAGGCCGCCGGCGAGCCGGACTGGGCGCAGGTGTGGTGGGAGGACGGTGCCGTGCTCTGCCGCGAGGGCGAGCGCCTGCGGCGCCAGCCGATCGCGGCGGCACAGATGACGGGAGCCCTGCTCCTGACCGGGTTGCGCAGCTGCGATCCGGATCGCCGCCGCGCCATCGCCGCGCCGGAGGCGGTGGCGGCGGTGTCGAGCGCCCTGCCCGGCTGGCGGGTGCATGCACTGGCCGCAGCCCTGGTCGAGGACCACGCCGAGGGCGATCTGACCGACGACGGCGCCGCCTGGGTGGCGCCGGACGAGGGGCGGTCCCTCGCCATGTTCGATCCGCGCACCGGAGCGCGGCTGCGACGGCTCGATGCGGCGGTTCCGGAGTGCGTGGCGGTGCGGCCCGGGACCGGCGCGACGGTCGATCTGTGGTACCATAACGAGGCGGGCCGGTACATCCGGCGCACCATTGATCTGGCGACCATGCGCGTGATCGCCTCGCTGGAGGAGGAGCCGTCGCGGGAGGACGCGGCCGAGCTGGAGCGCGGCAGCGAACTGGCCCCCGGCCTCGTCCTCGACGGCGGGCTGGTGCAGCGCACGGCAGGCGGCAGCCGACGCCTTGGCCAGCTGCTCGATGCGGGCGGGATGGTGACCGGCGCCCTGCCGCTGGCGGAGGGCTGGCTGGTACGGCAGCAATGGCTGCTGTCGCGCTGGACCGCGGCTGGCCCGCAGGAGGGCCACCCGATGCCGCAGTACACGCTGGCGATGGCGTCCGGCTCCGACCGCCTGTGGACCAGCGCCGGACCCGGGCTGCCCGGCGTCGCCACCCTCTGGGGCACGCGGCCGACCCTGCGGCCGCTGCTGCATGTGGTGGTGGATGCGCAGGGCGCGCTGGTCGCCTTCACCCCCCAGGGCGCCTACTTCGCCGAGCGCGGCGCGGCGCGCCACATCGGCTTCGCCCACGGCCTCGACGCCTATCCCGCTGAGCAGTTCGATCTCGCCCTCAACCGTCCCGACGAGATCCTCGCCATCGCAGGACATGCCCACGAGGGGGTGGTCGCCGGCTACCGCGCCCTGCGCCAGCGCCGCCTCGCCGCCCTCGGCGCCCGCGCCCCGGCCGGGCCCGAGGCGATCGGCGACCTGCCGACGGTGGCGCTGCAGCGCGACCGCCTGCCGCTATCGACCGCGGCATCCGAGATCCAGCTCGCCATCGCCGCGATCGGCGTGCGCGCGCCGCTCGCCCGCCTGCACGTGCTGGTCGGCGGTGTGCCGCTCGACGGCCGCGCCGGCCGCGCCATCGCCGGCCGCGACTGGAGCGGCACCCTCACCGTGCCGCTGCTACGCGGCGAGAACCGCATCAGCGTGCAGGCGGTCGATGCCGAAGGGCGCGAAAGCCTGCTCGCCAGCGCCAGCGTCGCCAGCACCGCGCCCGAGCGGCTTGGCCAGCTGCACGTCGTCGCCATCGGCGTCGGCGCCTACCCTGATCCGGAGATGCGGCTGGCCTACGCCGCCAAGGACGCCCGCGATCTCGCCAACGCCTTCGCCACCCGCTCGGCGGCCTTCGCCAAGGTGCATCAGCACCTGCTGGTCGATGGCGAGGTGGTGCGCGAGCGCCTCGGCGCCGTGCGCAGCGCCCTGCTCGCCAGCGCACCCGAGGACCGCGTGGTGCTGTACCTCGCCGGGCACGGTGTGCTCGACGCCGGACTCGAGTACTGGTTCGCGCCGGTCGATATGGACTTCGCCCACCCCGAACGGCGCGGCATCCGCTACCAGGAGATCGAGGACCTGCTCGACGGCATCCCGGCGCGCACCCGCGCGGTGTTCATCGACACCTGCCATTCCGGCGGCTTCGCCGACGCCGCTCCGGGACCGGTCGAGGCCTTGCCGGCCGCCGCCGATCCGCGGCTGCGCACCCGCGGCCTGCGGCGGCTGGCCGGCGGCGGAACCGCCTTCGCCTTCCTCGATCTGCGTCGCAGCCCCGGCGCCAGCGTGCTGGCCTCGGCCGCCGGCAGCGAGCTGGCCCTGGAATCGCCGGAATGGAGCAACGGCGTCTTCACCATGGCCCTGATCGAAGGCCTCGCCGGGGCCGCCGATGCCGACGCCGATGGCGTGATCAGCATCGCCGACCTGCATCGCCACGCCGCGGCCCGCGTCGCGGGCCTGACCGGCGGCGCCCAGACCCCGACGGTGCGGGCCGAGAACCGCAGCGCCGACCTGGTGCTGGCGATGCCGCCGCCCGCCCCGCCCTCCGCCGCCGCCACCCGTCGCGGCCTGCCGCCGCGCAGCCGGGCCGCCTGGCGCTGCTGGCGCGAGGAGTCGCGCATCGCGCTCGACCAGGCGGCGCTCGCCGACACCCCCGCCGCGTGGACGGCGTGGCTGGAGCGCTGGGCCACCGACGTGCCCAACGATGCCGAGGACGACGCCGACCGCGCCTGGGCCCAGGCCCGCGCCGCCGGCCGGCCGCGGCCGGCCCCCCAGGCGCTGGCTGCAACCCGGCCGCGACCGGCGTGGGCGACAGCGCACGGCGCCGACGCCCGTGGTGACTGGGCCGATCTCGACCTGGGCAAGGGGACGATGCTGCGCCTGCGCTGGGTGCCGGGCGGCGAGCAGCGGCGGAATGACCGCCCCGAAGCGGTGGCGGTCCCCGCCGCCTGGGTGGCCGAGTCCGAGGTGACGGTGGCTCAATGGAACGGCCGCGCCACTGACCGGCTGCCAGGCGACCCGAGTCTGCCGGCCATGGTCGGTCTGGCGGCAGCCCAGGCGTGGATCGCCCGTCTGCCGGGCGCCCGACTGCCCGACCACCAGATGTGGTGGCAGGCGGCGGCGACCGACCCCGACATCCGCCCCGACCGGACGCGGGCGAACTGCGCCCTCGCCGCCGACGGTGTGGGTGGCGGGGTCCGCACCTTCCCCCTGCTGCCGCCGGGCCTCTACCCGCCAAACCGCCATGGCCTGCGCGACCTCGATGGCAATGCCCCCGAGTGGATCCTGCCGCGCGACACGAACCAAGACGGCGAGCGCAGCATGGGCTGGCGCGCCGACCAACTGCTGGAGGGCGGCCTGAGCTGGACTTACCGTTGCACGCAGGCCGCCATCCGGCCCTGGCTACCCGACGGCGGGTGAGCACTCAGCGAAGCGGCGTCACCAGCGCTTGCCGCTGATCGCCACCGCCACGCCGGCCAGCACCAGGACCAGCCCGGTGACCTCGCGCCAGGTCGGCACCTGCTTGAGG
>JAIFKN010000099.1 GCA_020049615.1 bacterium
CGACGATCTTCGGCACGAAGGTGAGGGTCTGCTCCTGGATCGAGGTGACGGCCTGGAGCAGGCCGATGACCAGACCGACGACCAGGGCGGTGAGCAGCACCGGGCCGGAGAGCAGCAGGCTGACCCACAGCATGTGCCGCAGGAGATCGATGATCGTATCGTTCAGCATGGCCGCAGAACTCCGTACCCGCCGGGGGCCCCGTCGCGCAGCGATGGGGCGGGCGCCGAGTGGCGGTGGGCGGATACAATGGGCGAAGCCCATCCGCCCACGGTTTCGGAGCTGGGCGACGAAACCGAGCCGCGACAAAGCCCGGGGGGTAGGCCCGCAGGGCCGAAGGGGCGAAGTCCCTTATGCATAGGACGCCGCCAGTCCCTGGACCACCAATACCCACCCGTCGACCAGGACGAAGAGCAGGATCTTGAACGGTAGCGACACCACGACCGGCGGCAGCATCATCATGCCCAGGCTCATGAGGATGGCCGAGATGACGAGGTCGATGACCAGGAAGGGCAGGAAGATCACGAACCCCATCTGGAAGGCAGTCTTGAGTTCGCTGGTGACGAAGGCGGGGACCAGGGTGAGGAAGCTGATGTCGGCGGCGGTCTTCGGGCGCTCCTCCTTGGCCAGGCGGATGAACAGCGCGAGGTCGTTCTTGCGCGTGTGCTTGAGCATGAAGTCCTTCACCGCCTGCTTGGCAGCCGTCAGGGCCTGGGCCTGGGTGATCTCCTGCTTCTGCAGCGGCGTCCACGCCTCGGCCTCGATGCGTTTGATCGTCGGAGCCATGATGAACAGCGAGAGGAACAGGGCGAGGCCGACCACCACCTGGTTGGGTGGCAGGGTCTGCGTGCCGAGGGCGCGGCGGACGAAGCCGAGGACGATGATCACCCGGGTGAAGCAGGTCATCATCATGAGGAAGGCGGGCGCGACCGCGAGGACGGTGATGACCAGCAGCAGGGTGACGGCGTTGCTCAGCCCGTCGGCGCCGCCGCCGGCATCGAGGGTCAGCTTGAGCTGGCCCGGGTTGGGTACAGCGGGTATCAGCCCCCCTGCCGGGTCGATCTTCTCCGGGACGGGCGGCGCCGCGCCCTCGGTGGTGCCGGCCACCCCGGTGACCGGTCCATCAGGGTCGCCGACCACGCCCGGCGGGGCCTCGCCGGCCCAGGCCCAGGCGATGAGGAGCAGCAGCAGGACCGCGGGCTTCAGCCCGCGATGCAGCACCGTCACCACCCAGCCACGCGGGCTGAGGCCCACGCTCCTCATGGCTTCGCCTCCGGCGCCGGCGCCGGCACCAAGCGGTTCAGCTCGACGGCGAAAGCCGACGGGGCCTGTTCGGCCGGAGCCGGCAGCGTGGCGATGTGGCTGAGCTCCTTCTCGCCCATGCCAACGACGAGCCACTGGCCGCCGAGCCGGACCAGGGCGAGTGAGCGTCGCGGCCCGAGCTGGATGGTCTCGAGCAGTTCGAGGTTGCGCCCGCGCCCGCCGAGCAGGCGGCGCGCGCCCAGGCGCTTGGCCGCGTAGCCGAGCCCGACGGCCAGACCGACGACCACCAGCAGGCCCACGCCCATGCTCGCCACCGTTCCCCAGCCCGGGGCCTCGGATGCCGGACGGGTGGCCGGGGTCTGGGTCGCGACCCACTCCGCGTCGCTGAACACCGGGGTTTCGCCGGCACCCAGGACCGCAAGCAGGCACACCAGTGACAGGATCCGCATGTTGCAGCCTCCGACGCCGGATGTCGCCAGATGCGACAACCGGAACGTCCAACGGGAACATGGGCGCACGGAGTGCCAATGAGCCAGCCGCCTGACGGTAGCGACGACACGTCGACTGCCCCGCCCCTGCCCGTTCTGATTGGCACGCCATGTGTTAGCTTCCGCATCGTGGAACAGCGCATCCTCGTCACCCAGGCAGCCCCCGGTATGGTCCTCGCCCGGCCCGTGGTGCAGCCCGACCGCATGGTGCTGGTCGGCGAGGGGGCGGTGCTGACCGAGCTGATGATCACGCAGATGCTCAAGCGCGGGGTCAAGCGCATCGTCGTGCGCGGCCAGCCCATCTCGCGCACCACCACCGGCGATTTCGACACCCGCTTGGCAGCCCTCGACCTGCGCTTCTCGCGCGTCGGCAAGGATCCCCTGATGGCGGCCCTGCGTGACGTCGTGGCCAGCAACATGGCCCGGAGAGCCTGATCGTGGCCCTGTCCTCGGCCGCCATCTCCGCCCGCCTGCTCACCGCCGGCCTCCCGACCCTGCCCAGCACGGTGGCCAAGCTGGAGAGCCTGATCCTCTCGGGTGATGCCCCGAGCCAGGTGATCATCGACGTCATCGCCACCGATCCGGCGATCACCGCCCTGGTCATCGGCCAAGCCAACGCCTCAGGCCACCACACCGCCAGCCTGGCCGACGCCATCCGGCACAACGGCCTGGGCGTGGTCCTCGCCACCGCCCGCTGCGCCATCCAGGTCGAGGCGCGCAGCCGGCCGGTGATCAGCGCCTGCTGGGCCCAGGCCAACCTGGTCGCGGCCCTGGTCCCCGTGCTCGCCGAGCACCGCCGCTACCACCTCAAACGCACCTGGGACGCCGAGACGCTGCAGGTCGGCGGTCTGATCCACGACCTCGGGCATGTCCTCGCCCTGACCCACTTTCCCGAAGCGTATGCCGCGGCCGCCACGCGCTGCGACGCCGGCGATGGCGCCTTCACCGCCCTGCTCGAGGCCGAGCTGGGACTCGATCTCGGCCGGCTCAGCGCCCAGGCCTGCGCCAGCTGGTCGCTGCCGCCGCTGCTCACCACCGTGATGACGCATTGGCGCCAGCCTGCCGAGGCGCCCGAGAACAGCGATTTGTGCGCCATCGTGCATGTCGCCCACACCCTGGCCATGGCCGTCGGCTTCACCGCCGGCGCCGACCGCTTCGTCGCTCCCTTCGACGACTGGGCGATGTCGAAGCTCGAACTGCGCATCGCCGACTTCGAGACGCTGGTGGCCAGGGCCTTCGATGCGGTCGAAGAGCTCGCGTTGTAGGCCGGCGCCCGGTACTCAGCGCCAGTACATCGCCACTCCCAGGCGGTCCAGTTCGTCGGCGGTGACCACCCGCATCTGCCCAGGCGTCAGATCCGCCGGCAGGTCCAGGCCGCCGATGCGGTCGCGGTGCAGCGTCACCACCTTGCCGCCGAGGGCGGCGATCATCCGCTTCACCTGGTGGTGACGCCCCTCGCAGATCACCAGGGTCGCGCGGCCCGGGCCGTCCAGGGTCATTTCGGCCGGCGCGCAGGGCGTGTCGAAGCCGTCGATCATCACCCCCTCCCGGCAGCGCGCGACGGCGTCGGCGGCCAGGGCTCCGCTATAGCCGATGCGGTAGCGCTTGGGCAGCTTGCGCTGGGGTGCGGTGACGCGGACGAGGAACTTGCCGTCGCTGGTCAGCAGCAGCAGGCCCGAGGTGTTGCGGTCCAGGCGACCGACGGTGTTGAGGTTGGGATGGGCCAGTTCCGGCGGGACGATGGCGTAGATCAGCGGCGCGTCCTGCCCGAGGTGGCTGCAGGCCAGGCCGACCGGCTTGTGGCAGATCACGATCATGCGGTCCGGCGGATCGCCAAGAGCGCAGCCATCGAGCGCGACGCGATCGTCCGGGCGCAGGTTGCGGTGGTACTTCTGCGTCACCACCCCGTTCACCGACACGCGCTCGGCGTGGATGGACAGGCGCGCCGCTGCCCAGGTGATGCCGGCGGCGCGGGTCACGAAGCGGTCGAGGGGCTCTCCGTCGGCGGGCACGCCGGCATGGTGGGCGGACGCGCCGGCACGTCGAGGGTGGCGGTGAAGCGGCCGCCGGCGATGGCCACCGCGATGCGGCAGCCGGACAGCTCGGCGAGGCGGCGCACGATGGCCAGGCCGAGGCCGGCGTGGCCCTCGCTGCGCGCCGCGTCGGCGCGCCAGAAGCGCTGGAACACCCGCGTCGCGTCCTCGGCATGCAGCCCGGCGCAGGGGTTGGCCACACGCAGGCGCCAGCCGCCGTCGTGCGGCGCCAAGGCGATCTCCAGCGCGCCGGGATCGCCGTGGGCGACCGCGTTGGCGAGCAGGTTGCGCACCATGCCGTCGAGCCGCGCCTCGTCGCCGAGCACCTCGGCCTCGCCCAGCTCCAGCCGCGCCACCAGCCCGCGCGTCGCCGCCTGGCCGGCGAGCAGGTCCCAGCGTTGACGCACCACGCCGGCGAGATCGACCGGCGCCGCCGCACCCGGCGCGGCCCCGGCGTCGAGCCGGGCGAGGGCGAGCAGGTCGTCGACCGTGCGCTGCAGCCGCGCCACCTCGGCGAGGGCGGCGGCGGTGGCAAGGCGCCAGGCGGCATCATCGCGCGGCCCGCCGCCCGCCGCCGCCTCCAGCGTGGCGCGCACCGCGGCGAGCGGCGTGCGCAGCTCGTGGGCGGCGTCGCCGATGAAGCCGCGTTCGCGCTCGCGCAGGGCCGCGAGGCGCGCGAGCAGGCCGTCGAGGGTGCGCACCGCCGGCTCCAGCTCGGCGAGGCCGGCGACGCCCAGCGCCACCGGTGCCGCCGGATCGACCGCGGCGATGCGGCCACTGAGCCGCTGCAGCGGCCGCAGCAGGAACGGCACCAGCACGGCCATGCCGGTGGCCGCCAGCAGCGCGCCGACCGCGCTCGCCGCCGCCAGCACCCAGGCCAGGCGTTCGAGGCGGTCGTGCAGATTCCCGGCGTTGCGCGCCACCGACACCGTCACCGGCGCGACCTCGCCGCGGGCGCCGGGCGCGACCAGCCGGCTCAGCCGCCGGCCCGGCTGGTCGCCGGGCAGTTCATGGTCGTGCGCCGCGCCCTGCGCCGACGGCCGGCGCCGCCAGTGGCCCACCG
The DNA here is from genome assembly GCA_020049615.1 of bacterium. The sequence continues at coordinate 4,846 of JAIFKN010000099.1, forward strand.
CCGCCGGCGAGATCACCAGCAGGGTGCCATCGGCGTCCCACACCGCCGCCAGGTCGGGCCGCTCGGCGCGCATCAGCTCGGGGAAGTCGGCGATGTCGAGTTCGACGCGCAGCTGGCCGCCACGGTGCTCGACCTCGGCGGCCAGCGCGTTGAGCTGCATCGCCAGGCTGGCATCGAACTCGGCGACCAGGGCCGAACGCGCCATCGCCCAGCCGGCGGCGCCGGTGCCGGCGGTGACCAGTCCGGCGAGCAATGCCGTGCCGACGACCAGCCGCGTGCGCAGGGCGGGCATCAGCGCGGCTCCAGCATGTAGCCGGCGCCGCGCACCGTGCGGATGGCATCGGTCAGACCAGCGCGCTCGAGCTTCCGTCGCAGATAGCCGACGTAGACGTCGATGACGTTGCTGTTCGGCTCGGCGGCGGCGTCGTAGCAGCGCTCCCACAGGTCGGTGCGCGCCACCACCTCGCCGCTGCGCTGGGCCAGGGTCTCGAGCAGGGCGAACTCGCGCGCCGTCAGCACCACGGCGACGCCATCGACGGCGGCGCTGCGCGCCACCATGTCGACGGCCAGGCGGCCAAGGCGCAGCACGCGCTCGCGCCGGCCCGCCCCGCGCCGCGCCAGGGCGCGCAGCCGCGCCAGCAGCTCGCTCATGGCGAAGGGCTTGGCGAGGTAGTCGTCGGCCCCGGCATCGAGCCCGACGACGCGATCCTCGACCCCATCGCGGGCGGTGAGCAGCAGCACCGGCGCCTGGCTGCCGGCGGCACGCAGGCGGCGCAGCACCTCCAGCCCGTCGAGCTTCGGCAGCATGATGTCGAGGACGACGGCGTCGTAGGCGAACGAGTTCGCATGCCACAGCCCGTCCTCGCCATCGCCGGACTCGTCGACGGCGAAGCCGGCCTCGCGCACCGCCGCGCCGACGGCGCGGCGCAGGGTGGCGTTGTCCTCGACGATCAGGGCGCGCATGGAACTCCTGCCAAAGCGGCGACGGCAGTTGTCGCCACTACCGCCGCCCGGCCAAGCTCGCTCAGAAGGCCGGCTTGGGCGCGACCTCGCCGGCCGGCTTGCCGCCCTTGCCGTCCTTCTCCTTCTTCGCTTCCGCAACCTTGACCTTCTCGGCGACGATGGCGCCGTCGGCCGCGATCTCGAGTTCGAGGCGATCGTTGGCCCGGGCGATCTCGACGTTGTAGACCATCTTTCCCTTCTCGTCCTCCTGCTCGACCTCGGCGACCTTGCCATCGGCCAGGCGGGCGGTGATGGCGGCGCGCACCGCCTCGGGCAGGTGGTCGAGCGACACGTTGCCGTCCTTGCCCTTGCGCTCGGCCTTCAGCTTGAGCAGCCGGCCTTCGGCGGTCAGGCGCACCTCGTTGCGCACGTTGTCCTTGGTCCAGCGCGCGCTGTAGACCTTCTCGCCGTCGCGCTCGTCAGCCTTGATCTTCTCGATGATGGCGCCGTCGGCCTGCTTCTGCATGGCGGTACGCACGGCCTCGGGCAGCTCCGCGAGGGTGAGCGCGGGCTTGGCCGCCGGCGCCGGCTTGGGCGTCTCGGCGATCGGCGGCAGCACATCCGCGGCGGCGAGTCCGCCGGCGGCGACGAGGAGGAGGGAAGCGATGAGGTTGCGCATGGGATGTCCTGCTGGGTTGGCGCGTATGTAGCGAGCGAAGATGAGAGCAGCATGAGAACCCCTGGGACCGACGAGTTCCAACTCGTCGGCGGGGCAATGGGGTGGCGGCCAGCGCCCAGCTGCCCCCAGCGACCAGCGACCAGCGACCAGCGACCAGCGACCATTGCCGCTTCCCCGCAGCCCTCCGCTGCCGATACTGCATTCGTTGACAACCACATATGGGGGCGAACAGGTTTCGACGGGACTGCACCGGCGAACGTGGCGTGCCGAGGTACAGGAGGCCTCGTTAAACCCCTGTAAAAAACACGCTTAATTAAGCAGTACGAGATGGAGACCACCGGGTGGCGATGACCGGTGGACCCTCCATAACCTTCATCGTCTGGCTGTGGGAGCCGTCCGATTACCCACAGCGAGACCCGCCGGGCTGGCCTTTGGGATATGCTGCTGGCCGCAGCTCCCAGGGGTGAGATCAATCGACCAGCTACGCACGTAGAAGCGCCGCACGAACAGTCCCGGACCCGGGTTCGATTCCCGGCGCCTCCACCATCTCTCCACTCGCTTTTGCGGGTGGAGAGGCAGTTGCCAGTTGATGCCCCATCACAGCTTCGTTTTTGGGTCCATTCGGACTCTATGGCAGCCAGATCTTGAGTTTGATGGGCTGGTCAGACGCCAGCCTCACCTCGGACAAGAAGGCGTGCAGGATTCGGGACTTCTCTTCGGGGCTGGCCTTGTCGGCTTCCCCAATCATGTCCTTCAACCCTTCTGCGATCTCTTCGACCAACCTGTGGTCGTTGGCTGCGGCTGAGAACAACTGTTCCAACACGCAGATCCCAGCCTCAACCTCCCCGATCTGCTTTTCTAGCACCGCAACGACTCCTGGTGTGCCCGGGAGGACTCGAACCTCCATCATCCACGTTCTGAGCGTGGCGCCTCTGCCAGATTGGGCTACGGACACGTGATGGTGC
>JAIFKN010000299.1 GCA_020049615.1 bacterium
AGATGCCGTAGGGCCAGTTCAGGCCGCTACGCGGCCAAGTGGCCTTGTTTTGCTCCGCCGCGTGGCCTTATTTTGGTCCGGCGTTGACACCGCCTCGGTCTCGGTCCGCGACATCTCGACCCCGCGGCCACGCCTGCGACCCGGCCATCCAGGCCTCCGCATCCTCATCGTCGATGATACCGAGGCGAACAGCCAGTTGCTGGAATGGCATATGCAACGCATCGGCCTGACCACCCGCACCGCCCGAGATGGATCGTCGGCCATCGCTGTCTTCACCGACTGGAAGCCCGATCTCATCTGGATGGACATCCGCATGCGGGGAATCGACGGCCTGGAGGCGACCAGGCGTATCCGCCGCCTCGAGGGTGGGCAGTCGGTGCGCATCATCGCCCTGACCGCCTCGGTCTTCGCCGAACAGCGCGACGAGATCCTGGCGGTGGGATTCCAGGAGTTGATCCGCAAACCGTTCCAGGGCGGTGAGATCCACGCCTGTCTGCTCCGCCATCTGGGCCAGGCGCTGCTGCCTGGAGAGGCTGGCGGGGCTGCCGGAGCCGCTTCCGTACAAGGCGCCTCACTCGACGGCCTCGCCAGATTACCGACCGGGCTGCGGAACGATCTGCGGGCCGCACTGATCGCTCTCGACCAGGAGCGTATCGACGTCCTGTGCAACTCGGCAGCGACCTGCGATGCAGAAATCGGACGGGAACTGACCGAACGGGCCAAGAAGCTGGAATACTCGTCCATCCTGAGCCGCCTTGGGCCGGAGATCCGATGAACTACGACATGACCATCCTGGCGGTGGACGACACCGGCACCTCGCTCTTCCTGCTCAACGAGATCCTCTCCGCGGTCGGCTACCGCGTGCGGCCTGCCGACAGTGGAGAACTCGCCCTGGCCGCGATCGCCGCCGAACCACCGGACCTCATCCTGCTTGATGTGCGGATGCCAGGAATCGGCGGCTTCGAAGTCTGCCGGCGGCTGAAGGCCGACCCGAGAACCTGCGACATCCCGGTCTTGTTCCTCAGCGGTCTGAACGAGGAGAGCGAACGGCTGGAGGGCCTGCGACTGGGTGCAAGCGATTTCATCGCCAAGCCGTGCAATCGGGACGAACTAATCGCCCGCGTCGGCGTACATGCCGAGATCGTACGCATGCGCCGTCGCATCACCAGCCAGATCGAATCGTTGCAGCAGGCCAACCAGCGGGCCCAGGCCGAGATCGCCGAACGCAGGCGCACCGAGGAGGCCCTGCGCCATAGCGAACAACGCTTCCAACTGGCGTTCGCCGCCAGTCCTGCCGCGATCGCCATCACCCGCATCGCCGACAGTGCGATCGTGGAAGCCAATGCCGTGTTCTGCCGGATCGTCGGCTACTCTGCGGAAGAGGTCGCGCAACGGACCGCCGCCTCCATGGGGCTGTGGGCCGATCCGACTGAGCGCGAAGCTGCCATGCGCGACCTCGCTCGCGATGGTCTCGCCCAGGCCCGTGAAATACGTCTGCGCGCCCGCGACGGAAGCGAACGGAACCTGCTCTGGTCGGCAGCGCGGATCCAGATCAAGGGGGATGACTGCATGCTGTCGATGGCCTCCGACATCACCGAACAGAAACGGATCCGTATCGCCTATGAACGCAGCCAGGCGTTGCTGCGCAGCACCGCCGCCATGGCCAAGATGGGCGCCTGGGAGGTCGATCTGGCCACCGGCCAGCAAATCTGGACCGAGGAGATATTCCGCATCCTGGGCCTGCCGCCGGGCCAGGTGCCGACTGCCGAGGAAGGTCTCGCCTTCTACGCGCCGGAGTCGCGGCCGCTCATCACCGAGGCGTTCCGGCGGGCGGTCGAACTTGGAGAACCATACGATCTCGAACTGGCCCTGATCACCACCACGGGAGAGCGGCGCTTGGTCCACACCGTGGGCATGGCCCAGCGGGAGGGCGGCAAAGTGGCGAAGGTCTCCGGCACGTTCCAGGACCTCACCGATGTGCGCGCCGCCCAGGAGCAGCTCGCCACCTCGCAGCATGCCCGCCGGCGGGCCGAGGAGGCGCTGCTCGCCGCCGAGCGCAATGCCGTGGTCGGCCGGCTCGCCGGCCGTGTGGCGCACGAGATCAATAACCCGCTGGCTTCGATCAAAGCCTACATCGAGCCGATGCGTCGGCGGGTCGCCGACCGGCCCGAGGTCGATGAGGGCCTGGACATCATCAACCGGCAGGTCGACCGGGTGGCACGCCTGGTGCGCAACCTGCTCGACTTCGAGCGGCAGCGCGCCCCGAACCGTGCCCCGGTCGAACTGCCGGTCGTCCTCGGCACGGTCATCGCCCTGCTGCGCGCACGCGCCGACAAGGAATCCAAGCTTTTGGAGGCGGACATCCCTGCCAGCCTGCCTCCTTGCGCCGTCGACCCGGACCAGATCCAGCAGGTGCTGATCAACCTGCTGGAGAACGCCTTCGATGCGATCGATCCCGGTCATCTGGTGCAGGTCGTGGCGCGTGCACGCGACGACGGCGTCGTGGTCGAGGTCCACGATGATGGACCAGGCCTGGGCCAGGACAGCGAACGCCTGTTCACCCCCTTCTTCAGCAGCAAAGAGAAGGGCTGCGGACTGGGCCTGCCTTTGGCGCGACGCATCTGCGAAGCCCACGGCGGGTGGCTGCGCGGCTGCAACCGGCCTGCGGGCGGAGCCAGCTTCTCCTTCTTCCTGCCCACCGAGGCCAAGGAACCGACATGAACCTGCTGCTGCTGGAAGACGATGCCGATCTGCGCAACGGCTTACGCCTCGCCCTCGGCGATGCCGGCCACCAGGTCCAGGCCGTGTCCTCGCTGGAGGCCGCGCAGCGCCTGATCGACCGCGTTGATGCCGTCATCACCGACGTCAACCTGCCCGGCTGCCCCGATGCCGGCATCCGCCTGATCGCCGAGGTGAAGCCGCGCCAGCCCACCGTCGAGGTGCTGGTCATGACCGGCTACGCCTCCGTGCCGCAGGCGGTCGAGGCAATGCGGCTGGGGGCCCGTTCCTACCTGCCCAAGCCCTTCGACATCGCCGTCCTCGTGCGCATGCTCTCGGAGATCGAAACCCTGCGCGGCCTGCGCGAGTCGGTCAGTGGCCGCGGCGCTCTGGTCGGCTCCAGTGCGGCCATGCGGCGGGTCTACCGCCAGATCGACGTCGCGGCTGCCTCCGAACTGACTGTGCTGATCCGCGGGGAGACCGGCAGCGGCAAGGAACTCGCCGCCCGGGCCATCCATCGCCTCTCGCAGCGACGGGCGCGCCCGTTCGTGGCGGTGAACTGCGCTGCCATTCCACGGGAACTTGCCGAGAGTGAACTGTTCGGCCACGAAGCCGGAGCCTTCACCGGGGCGGTAGGCCGGCGCACCGGCTGCTTCGCCAACGCAGCGGATGGCGTGCTGCTGCTCGACGAGATCAACAGCCTGCCGCTCGAACTGCAGCCGAAGCTGCTGCGCGTGCTGGAGGAGAGTGAGTTCCAGCCGGTCGGTGCGACCAAGCCGTTGCGTCTGGCCGCCCGCGTGCTGGCAGCCAGCAATGCCGACCTGGAAGCCCTGGTGGCCGCCGGCCGTTTCCGCCAGGACCTGTTCTACCGCCTCCAGGTCCTCGAGGTCGTGCTACCGCCGCTGCGCGAGCGTCCGGAAGACATCCCCTCCATCGCCGCCGCGATCCTCGAACGCGAAGCGCCGGGTGGACGCCCATGCCACCTCGTGCTGGAGTCCTACGCCGCCCTGCTGTCGCGTTCCTGGCCTGGCAATGTACGCGAACTGGCGAACCAGTTGCGTCGCGCCTTGGCCGTCGCAACCGAAGCGCAGCCGACTGGCGCCGTGGAGATCCGCCCTGAACACCTCGGGGGCGGCGGGCTCCCGGACCTGCCGTTCAAGGAAGCGCAGGAGCGGGCCTGCGATGAATGGTCACGCCGGACGGTGATCGCGGCTCTCGCCACCTGTGGCGGCGGCATGACCGAGGCGGCCGAGCGCCTGCGTATGGACCGCAGCGCCCTCTACAAACTGGTCAAGCGCCTGGGCATACCCATCCCGGGATCCGGATGAGCCAAATCAGGCGACGACCGAGATCCCCTGCCCCGAGTCCGGTGAAAAACGGGCATGCATCTGTTGGTAACCTTGCAAAGCCAGGCTGACGATCGGGCTGGCCGGATTCGGTCTCGGCATCGGCGTCTCGTCCTTGAACTTCGCTCTGATGGCCTGCATGCGCTCCAACCCCGATTCGACGATGGCGCCGCTGTCTACTTTCGGCGTTTCGATGGTCTGCATCGACGGAGACGTCTGCGCAGACTGCTCGATCTTAGGCCGTGCCAGCATCGGGGTGACCGAAGATGCTCCCTGGATTCCTGCGATGCTCATGGCCAACCTCCTGGTGTCGGTGGAACAGAGCGCAGATCGTGCCGCTTGTGTGGCCCTGGAACGGGCACCGTTGTGGACGAGCAACCAGCTGGCAATCGAGGACGCAGCCCGATAGCAGGTCCTAAGCGTCTGTACGGCAGGCCGTTTCGCGAGTGGTCGCGCGACCACAGGTCCGCCGGCTGATCGCCACCCCTAGCGCCAGCGCCGCACAGCCGAGCAGCAGCCACACGCCCCAGGCGATGCCGCTGCCCCGCGACTCCAGGCGCAGCACCGGCTGAGCGCCGAGGTTGTCGGCACGCAAGGTCAGTTCCTCGCCGGATTCCTGGGCAGGCAGCAGGTCGATGCCGGTCAGGGCGGTAGTTGCGGCGGAGGCCGTCGTCCCGCTGCCAGCGCCGAGTCCGCCGCGGACGCTGAGCTGCTCGGGCGTGCCTGCGGCGGCCTGCGGGGTCAGCCGCGCCGCCCAGTCCGGACCGGCAGCGGCATCAGCCGGCAGGGCCGGCCAGCGCACCATCTGGCGGTCGAGCAGCAGGCCGCCGCGGCGGTCGCGCTGCGACTTGGCCACCGAGGACAGCTTGTTCAGCTTCTCTCGCACCGCCTGGCGGTTGTCGTTGGCCACGATGTTGAAGGACTGGCTGCGCTGCTGGTATTCGTTCTGCGCCTGCACGTCGGCCTGCTGCACGGTCACATCACCTGTCCAGCGCGAGGTGTCCTGGCCGAGCCGTTCGAGCACCGCGACGTGGTCGGTCAACTCCTGGTCGATCAACTGGAGCTGGTCGGCAAGGCGGGCGCGCACCGCCGGCGATTCCTCGCTGGACGAGCGCAGGCGCTTCAACTCGTCGGCCAGCACCTCGACGCGGGCACCGGTGGCGTCGCCGGCCGGCACCGGCTCCCAGCCGTCGACGTGCGCCAGGCTGGTGCCGGGCGGGGCGGTGAAGCGCCACAGCGCGCGCATCACGCGCAACTCGGGGAAGACCGGCAGCTTCGGCCGCAACCCGTCGCCGGCGGCCTGCGCCCAGCACACCTGGATGCGGGTGGCGGCCTCGCCAGGACGCAGCGGATTGACCGGCACGGTGACGCGGTCGGGGCCGGAACCCTGGCGGGCGCGCACCAACTGGCCGCCGAGGCGGACCTCCCACAACGCGCAGCCTTCGGGCAGGACCAGTTCCAGGGCGCTGCGGCTGCGGTTGATCACATACCAGGTCGCGCGCGACATCAGGCGGCGGTCGGGATCGATGGCGCTGTGCACGTCGACCAGGGTGGCGACGGCGTCGGCGCCAAGTCCCTGGTCGAGGCGTTCGCGTTCCAGCGCCAGCTTCCACGCCGTGCCGGTGGCGGCCCAGGTGCGGCCGGTCAGCAGCGCGGCGGCGACGCCGGCGGGCAGCGGGACGGCGTTGGCCGGACGCTCTTCCAAGCCGTCGGGGCGGCGGACCAGCTGTCCGGCCTCCTCGTCCTCGGCCAGGGCGACGGTCTCGCGGTCGAAGGCCGGCTCGCAGGCGAACGCGCCGAGCGCGACGCGCTCGCGGCCGGCGGCCTCGCCCCAGTCGACGGTGAAGGCCAGGTCGAGGGAGGCGGGGCGGTCGAGCGGGGCGGCGAAGCGCGCGGTCAGCCAGCCGTCGGCTTCGCTCCACTCCGCCACCGCCTCGCCACGCCGGTCGGCGAGCCGCGCGCCCTCGGGCAGGCGGATGCGCACGCGGTCGAGGGCGCCCTGCTCGGGCCGCACCAGCACCCGGCAGGACCAGCGCAGCGAGCTGGCTCCGGCGATGAGGTAGTGCGCCGCCTCGAGGCGCTGACGGCGCTCGCTGGCGCCGATCGCGAGCTGGGCGGTGCTGCCGGCGCGCAGCTCGATGGCGTTGCGCAGGCGCTCGTCGGCGCGCTGGCGGATGCCGGCGCGGGCGAGGTCGGCGGCGAGGGCCTCGGCATCGGTCGCCGGACCGCTGAGGGTGGCGCGCAGCGTGCCGCGATCGGCGAGCAGCCAGCGCACCCGCCCGGCGCCGACGCCGTCGCCAGCCAGGGCGATGCGCGGCAGACCCTCGGCCCCGTTCGGCGCTTCGCAGCGCAGCACCACCTGGGCGCCGGCAGCGAGAGCCGCGGTGGCGCGCAGGATACCGCCACCGGCGGGATCGGGCAGCCAGGCGGCGCCGTCGGCCGCGACCACCTGCCAGGGTGGCGGCACGGCGATGCGCAGATGGTCGGCCAGCCCGGGGCCGCTGAGCACGAAGGCGATCTCGGCCCGCCAGCGTCCGGGGCCGGTGACCAGCAGACCGTCGCTGGTCGCGGTCAGCAGCGCGGCGGCGGAACTGAAGGACAAGGCCAGGCCGGTGGGGGCATCGCCATCCCAGGCGAGACGGAAGCGCTGGCCTTCACCGGGCTCGACGCGCCGCACCCCGGCCAGGCCCTCGGGGATGGCCCAGCGCACCGGTCCAGCATCGACCACTGCGACCGTGCCGCCGCCTCGCACCGCCCCGGGCAGGGCGAGGGCCGGCACGGCCGAACCCTCGGCGATGATCACGCCGGCGAGGTTGGCGCTGCGGGAGCGTTCGCGCGCCCCGGCGCTCCAGCGCAGCTCCAGCCGGCCCTCGCGCTGGCGCCAGCCGGCGAGGCCGTCGCCCTCGACGGTCAGGACGTCGAGCCGCGGCGGCAGGACGAGTTCGACCACGCCGGGGGGCTGGCGCTGGCTGTCGATGACGAGCTGCGCCGTCCAGGCGATGTGGTCGCCCAGGTGGCGCAGGGTCAGGGCCTGGGTCAGGCCGAGGCTGCCGCTGTCAGCCGCTGCGGCCGGGCGATCGACCGTGAACAGCAGCGGACACGGCTGCGTCGGCAGGCTCAGCGGGGCGGTGATGAGCACGCCACCCACGCTGGCAACCAGGCTGGCCGGCGTCTCGACCGTCAGCACGCCGCCCGGCGGAAAGGTCATCGCCACCGCGGCGTTGCCCGCGGATTCGCGGGTGGCGGTGATCTGCAGCTGGGCCTGCGAGCGCGGCGGCAGGGCGAGGACCAGGACGTCTCCATCCATGCGCCAGGCTGGAGCCGGCGGCACCGGCGCCCCGGCCAGCGGCTGGATCTGCACGGCACTGACCGTGCCGGGCATGTGCAAGCGCACCTCGCCCCAGGCCGCGCTCGGCGCGGCCAGCGGCACGGTGCCGGTAAGGTTCCAGCGGCCATCGCGCCAGACGCTCCGCCAGAAGCCAGGACCGATCGCCAGCACCGGCGCGTCGACGTCCGGCGCCGGCGCCTTGGCCGCAGCAACCAGGGCGGCGAAGCGCTCGCGGCTGAGCGCCACCGTGACCCCCTGCGGCTGGCCATCGGCGCCGAGGCGGGCGTAGCCCATCAGCACGACACCGGGCGTCTCCTGGGCGGCGGCGAACGCGAAGCAGCAGGCCAGCAGCAGTAGACGGAAACCGAGGATCCGATGAACAGGAGACACAGAGACACAGAGGCTCGAGGAGGTCAGGCATGCGGCATTCATTACCCGGCGGCCCGACGGGCTTGGATCTCCGCCTCCTTCGACCCTCTGTGTCTCTGTGCCTCCTGTAAATTCTTCCGCTGAGTCAAAGATCATGGCTGCACCTCGGAACGGCGGAGCGGCATGGTCGCCGCCGCCGCGATGGCGGCGAAGACGAGCACGGCTTCGCAGATGCCGAGCAGCGGTCCGGCCGCGACCTGGGCGAGGAGCAGCCCGGCGGCGGCGCTGCCGGCGGCGAACGCGACGGCCAGGCAGCGCCAGCCCGTGATGCGACGCCGGATGGCGAGGGCGATCAGACCGAGGCCGACGATCGCACCGAGGACGCGGCCGAGCTGGTCGGCTCGCTGCAGCCCATCGAGGCTGGTGATATGCAGACTCAGGCCGGCAGGCGCGCCGATGCGCTGGCCGTGCAGGCGCGGGCCGTGCAGGGCGAGAACCGGCGCATCGCCACCGGCCTTGCTCGGCGGCACGACCGCAGCGCCAGCGAGCAGTCGCGGATCGGCCGGAGGAGGAGGTGCCTGCACCCGGACCGGGGGGATCTCCTCATCGACGGCATGCCTCGCCGGACGCCAGCTGCCGAACAGGTGGCGGCGCGGCGGCCGGTTCTCGCTGGCCAGCGGCATCGCCCCGGCCCCCGCGCCCGCCTCGGCGCGCCAGGCCGGCGCCACCGCCACCGTCCAGCTGGTCGCCAGCCAGGGCAGCGCGATCCCCGGCACGGGGATGGTCAGATCGCCGGGCGCCGCGGCGTGGGCCAGGCGCAAGGCGAGCTGCACCTGGGTGCGGCCGGGCAGGATGACGGAGCAACCGCCGCCGCTGCCGTCGCGGCGCACCGGCGCCGGCTCGCCGTCGACCAGCGCGGCCTCCAGCGTCATGCCGTCGGGCAGGGTGATCGGCAGGGCCGACAGGCCGGGGGCGGCGAGCCGGGCGCTGAGCAGGGTGAGGCCGCCGCCGGGCGCCAGCTGGGTGCGCAGCTCGACGCGGTCGAGGAAGCCGGCGGGCGGATTGTGCAGCAGCGGCGCGCGCGCCGTGGCACCACCAGCGTCATCGCCCGCTGGACGCCACGCCGCCAGGATGCGCGTGCCAGGCGGCGGCGCCGACCAGCGCGGCAGCTCGTCCGGTTCGAGGACCCGGCCAGCGGTGGTGGCGGTGACATCGACCCGCTCGCCGGCGAGGGCGGCGACCGACAGGCGCAGCGGCACGAGGCTGCCGGAGCGCTCCAACCGCGGGCGGACGGCAGCGGTGCGGCCCTCGGCCAGGGCCAGGCGGGCCGACAGGCGCAGCAGGCGCTCGCCGCTCCACGCCGCCGGCCAGGTCAGCGTGCCGTCGCGCAGCACCGCGCCGCCGGATTCGACCGTCCAGCCATCGCCCAGCGCGGCCGGCAGGGCCAGGGCGACGCTGTCGAGGGCGCCGCCCGCGGCGGCGAGCCGCAGATCGAGGCGGACCAGGCAGTCCTCGGCGCGCGGCAGCAGCCAGCACACCGCCTCGGCTTCGAGGCGGACCGGACGCGGTCGCACCGCCAGCTGCAGGGCGGGGGCGTCATCGGTGGCGAGCAGTTCGGCGACCGGCTCCAACCCGTCGCCGCCGGCGGCGGCCGGCCCCAGGCGCCACGAACCGGTCGGCGGCGACACCGTCACCTCGGTGGCGGGATCGGCGGCGATCAGCAGGCGGGTGCTGCTGCGCACCGCGCCGGACACGGTCGGCGCGGCCAGCGGCACGGCGGCGGCCTGGGTCCGCTCCAGGGTCAGCAGCAGGGTCGCCACCGCGCCCGGGGCCAGGGCCTTGGGCAGGGCGATGACCAGCGGCCAGGGCTGCGCCTGCACCTCGTCCTCGGGCGGCAGGTCGAGGGCGAGACCGCCCGCCTCGGCTGCGACCACACGCCAGCCGGCGGGGATGGCGGCATCGATGCGATGCAGCGGCGCTGCGGAACGGATCTCCAGCGCCCAGGTCGCCCGCACGCTGCCGCCGCCCACCGCCACCGCGGCCGAGCTGCGCAGGTCGATGCCGCTGGCGCCGTCGAGGGCCACCGGGACGAGCGCGCTGCCGGGGGCGGTGACGGCGTAATGCCGGGCGCCGGGACGCTCCAGGTCGGTGCGCGCCAGCGGCAGCCAACCGGCGGGCGGGGCCAGCAGGACCGGGGCCGCGACATCCACGCTGACCACACCGCACTGCCAGCGGGCTCCAACGAGCTGCGGCAGATCGATCGCAGCGCCGGCCGCGACGATGCCGGTGACCTCGACCGCCTGCCGGCCTGTCGGGTGGAGCATCACGCTGCCGTCGGCCTGCACATCGCCACCGGCGGTGGCGACGAAACCGGGTGGCAGGCGCAGCGTCACCGCATCGGGCACGTTGCCGCCGACCGCAGCCAGCGACCAGGCGAAGGTGCCGCCCGCGCCAGCGGCCGGCAGCTCGACGTGCAAGGACTGCTGCGCCCCCCAGGCGCGGACCTGGCTGCCGACCGGACGCAGCTCGCAGACCAGGTGGCGTCCAGCACTGCTGAAACGCCAGCGGCCGGGGCCGTCGGCGATCAAGCCGGGGCCGCTCAGCTCCCAGTCGGGCGGGGCCGTCACCGTGATGTCGAGGGCGGCCGCGAGCGGCAGCGGCAACGACACCGACCAGCCGGCGTCGGCCTGGGCCGGGGCGGCCTGCGACCAGCGCAGCGCCAACGGCCAGCGGCCGGCGCCGGGCAGCAGCACCGACTGGCCGGCGACCAGCAGGCCGGGTGCGCCAGCGACGCTGAGGGCATCGAGGCGCTCGGGCATGACGGCGAAGCAGGCGACCGACGCGGCGGCCCCGGCATCGACCGTGGCGACCAGCTCGGCGCTGGCGGTGCAACCCACCGGGGTGCAGGCGATGGCGATGCTGCCACCGATCAGGCCGGTGCCGGCGCGCGGTCTGGGCAACGCCCGGTCGGCCGCCGCGATCAGCTGGCGCCACTCCGCGACCGGCAGGAACAGCCACTCGGTCTTGGGGTCGAGGCGCCGCACCAACTCGGTCTGCGGCAGCAGCACCGGCTGCACCGGCTCGGCCGCAGCCACCGCGCCGGCGAGGGCGAGGATGAGTGCGGTCCTCATCACGGGGCCTTTCCGCCCTGCTCCAGCCAGGGATCCGGCTCCACCCGCTTCGCCGCGGCGCGGCGGGCGCTGAGCGAGCGGAGGCCGGCAGCGATCGCGGCTGCGGCTGCGCCGCCGAGGCCGCCGAGCAGGGCAGCGACCGCCACCGCGGTCCACGCCTCGACGGCGAGCACGGCGAGGACGACCAGGACGCCGAGCGCAGCCAGGCCGAGCAGCGGCCGGCGCGACAGCCACCACAGTCCGGCGAGGGCCGCGGCGCAGCCGAGCACCAGCAGCACCAGCCGGGCGCGCTCATGCAGCACGCCGACCATGACCGTGCCGCCATCGCCGACCCGGCCGGCCAGGCGCGGCACGCCACTGGCCGTCACCGGCACCGACAGGCCGTCCTCGCGGTCATCGAGGCCGAGGGTGGCCCCGGGATGGCCTTCCGGCGCGAGATCGCCGCTCCAACCGGTGACCAGCCAGCGGTTGGGCAGGCGCAGTTCGACCTCGCTGCGCGCCACCGGCACGGCCGGCGAGCCGGTGGTGACCGCCAGCCGTGGCAGATCCACCGCCACGCTGCCGCACCAGCCCGGCGCGCCGCCGGCGAGCCGGCCTTCAGCGACCAGCGCGACGCGGTGCTCGCCGCCATCGGCTGGCAGCGGCAGGACGACGGCGCCGTCCTCGCGCTTGCTGGCGCGGGCCGGGCGGCCGTCGACGGCGGCCTCGACCAGGCTGGTGCCCTCGGGCAGGGCGAGGGCGAGCTGGGCCCGGCCACGGCTGACCACGGCGAGTCGGCCGCGCAGGCGGACGACGCCGTCCTCGCCGACCACCGCCAGCCACGAGGCGGTGGCGATGCCGGCGTCAGCCAGGGCGAGCAGGTCCTGACGCGTCGCGGTCAGGGCCAACGCCACCGTCTGGTTGCCCTGGAAACCAGCGACCGCGCCCTGGCCGATGGCGGCCGGCAGGTCGGCGGGAGCGACCGGCTCCAGGCCGGGGGCGCTGGCGGTGAGGTCGATGGCGCCGTCGCGGGCGATCGCCGCGACATAGGCCAGGCGGCCGACGCCGTCGAGACGCAGCGGCGGCACCGCGATCTGCGCCGGCTGGCCTGGGGCCAGGCGCGGCCCCGGCACCGAGGCTTCGACCGCGAGCTGGAAGGCGCCGATCAGCGGCGGCTGGAAGCGCAGCTCCCAGGCGGTGCTGCCTGCTTCCACTTTGGCGGCGGACTTGACCCGCTCGCTGAGCCCGGCTCCGCGCACGGTCACGACCTCGTCCCAGGCGCTGGGCAGGACCAGGACCAGGCTGGCGGCCGGGTTGTAGCGCACCTCGCCGCGGATGGCGGCGGAACGGACCAGCTGCCCGTCCTTCACCGTGATGCGGTCCTCGATCGTGGCGCTGATCTCGCGCGGGCGCGGCGCGGCGGCGAGACGGGCGCGCGGGGCCTCGGCGGCGGTCGACTGCCAGGTGAAGGCGAGGGCCAGCTCCTCGTCGCGGCCGAGTTCGCGGGCGAGATCGGCGAGCAGCGGCTGGCGCGCCGCCTCGGCGACGTCGAGGCCGGCCAGGGCGTTGCGCTCGCCGGCCTGCAGAGCGAAGGCGCCAGGCGCGGCGATGGCGATGGTGCCGCGGCCGGCGCGCACGCCGAGCAGGCGCAGCGGGGCGAGCGCGAAGGGCGTCGCGCCCAGGCCGGGCGGGGCGCGGAAGCGGAGCGTCAGGTCGCCCTCGCCGAGCAGGCGCGAGCGCAGCTGCAGCTCGAAGCGGCGCAGACCGGCGGAACCGGGCAGCGGACGGATCTCATCGACCGCCAGCCCGGCGGTGTCGAGCAGGTCCCAGCCTTCCGGCGCCTCGACCGTCAGGGTGAAGGTGCCGGCCTGGCGCACCTCGACGTGCAGACGGGCAGCGACCGTGCTCTCCTCCGCCCCGAGGCGGACCAGGGTGGCCGACTGCGCGCGCAGCTCTGGCGCCAGGACGGCGAGGTCGAGGGCGGCCGGCGGCGGCTCGGCGTGGAAGCGGAAGGCGGCGGTCGCCTCCAGGCCGAGGTCGGCGGGATCGACCCGGGCCAGGCCCGGCGCAGTGGCGATGCCGGCGCGCACGCCGTCGTGGGCGATCACCGCCACCGAGCCGGTGGCCCGGCTGGTGCCGCCGATGCGCGGCCAGGGCAGGTCGATGCGCGAACCGGCCGCCGCGATCTCGACCAGGCGCTCGAGGTGGGCGCTGATCTGCACCGTGCCGTCGGCCGGCCGCACCAGCACGATGTCGATGCCGCCGTCGACCGGCTCCCAGCGCGCGACCAGTTCGCCCTCGATGCCCAGTACTTGAAGGCCGGCCGGCACCAGCAGGCGCAGGCGCTCGACCGGACGGCGGGCGATGTTCACCTCGGCGACCAGGTCGTAGCGCAACGAGCGCGGCGCGACGTGCACCTGGATGCCGGTGGCGGCGGTCAGCACCGCCTCGCCGCCGACCGTCACCGCCGGCTGCCACGACAGCGCCAGGAGGTGGCCGCGCGGCGCGATCAGCACGCGGGTCGCGTCGCCGTCGCGTCTGCCGGACCACGCGCCCGGGCTGGCCAGGGTGATGGTCGGCTCGGGGCCGGGGATGAGCAGTTCGGCGCGCAGCGCGCCGGCCTCGGGCAGCGGCATGCTGAAGCTGCGCGGGGCGCCGGCCTCGCCGCCGATCGCCACCGCAACTTCGCCGTCGAGGGTGTAGCTGCCGGGCGCCGGCAGGTGGATGAGCACGCGTTCGCTGGGCAGCGGCACCACGATGCGGCAGCCGACCGTCAGCTTCTGCGGATCGACGCCGGGGTTGGCGGCGGCGATCTCCTGCCACTTGCCGGGATTGCCGAGACGCGCCTTGGCGATGCCCATCAGCGTGTCGCCGGGTCTGACCAGGATGCCGATGCTGTTGGCGCGCTGCACCACCACGCGGGCGTCGGCCGGGGTCAGGCGGGACAGCGGCAGGTCGCCGGGCAGCTCGACCGTCGACCAGCCCTCGGCCACCGCCACCGCGGTCAGCTTGATGGCGAAGCGGGCGCGGGCGCCCTCGGAGCTCGGTGATGGCGGCCGACAGCGGCGGCTGGGCCGGCGGCTGCTGGTCGGGATTGGCGCGGTCCCACCACTGGCGGAAGCGCTCGTAGGGCAGCCACACCCCCTGCCCGGCGGGACCGATCGCCGTCTCCTTGTCGAGCGGCGCATAGACCACCGGTGGCAGTTCGCGCGGAGCCTCGCCGGCCACGGCCAGGGCGGCCAGCAGCAGAGCGGCGGCGAGGGAGCGGAGACGAGTGATCATGCTATAGCCCCTGTCAGATTGGATTCATTCACAGGAGGCACAGAGACACAGAGGCCCGAGGAGAGGTAGGCTCTCACGCCCAAGGCGTTGATGTCTTTCTCTTCGAACCTCTGTGTCTCTGTGTCTCCTGTAAAAAGACGTGCAGGTATCACGCTCATGGCTTGGCATCCTGGCGTTCGAGATCGCGGAAGCGGCGTTCCATACCGGCGAGGACCTGGGCGAAGGGCTGGTCGAGCCGGGCGAGCTCGCTCGCCAGGCGGTCGGATGGCCCGCGCACGTTGCGCCACCAGCCGGCCTGCATCTGTTCACCCAGCTCGGCGGCGCAGGCGAACAGGCGCAGACGCGGCGAGGCGGTGGCGGCGACCAGGCCGCCGGGCAGCTGCCGGGACAGCTCGACCACGCGGTCCAGGCGGGTGTCGTGGTAGCGCACCGCGGCGGTGCCGAGCGGGCCGCTGCCGCGGTCATGCAGCACGATCTCGAACAGGGCGGTGGCCTGGGCGTCCTGCGCCAGCTCGCCGGCGTCGACCGTGTTGTCGCGGAACTGCTGGTGGGTCAGGCGGCGCTTCTCGAAGCCGATCAGGCGGGCATGGGCGACGCGCTCGGGGTTCCACGTCACCTGCGCCTTGGCGTCGCGGGCGAGGATGGCGAGGCGGGCGGGCAGCAGGCGGCCGGCGAACAGTTCGCGCGCCTGCTGGTCGCTGGCGGCGACGAGGTGCTCGCCGTCCCCCTTCTGCGCCAGGCGTTCGAGGGCCGCGCCGTCGTACTGCTCGTCGGCGCAGCCGACCACCAGCAGCGAGACGCCGCGGCCGCGCCAGCGCGCCACCGCCGCCTCGGCCGCCGGCGCGGCGTCACCCGCGAGCGCGGCACCGTCGGTCGCCAGCAGCACCCGGCAGGTGCGACCGGGGGTGGCCAGCTCGCCAGCGACCTGGCAAGCCAGGGCGAGGCCGTCAGCGAGGTTGGTCGCCCCGGCCGGCTGCACCGAGTCCAGCGCCGCCGAGAGGCGCTGCTGCTGATCGCCGCGCAGGGCCGGCTGCACCACCCGGGCGACATCACCGAAGGCGACCACCGCGATGCGGTCTCGGGCATCGAGTTGCGGCAGCAGGGCGGCGAGGCCGGCGCGGGCGCGGGCCAGGCCGGCGGGGCGGCCCATCGAGCCGGAGGCGTCGAGCGCCACCACCAGGTCGAGCGGTACGCGCTCGCCCTCGGCGGCCCGGCGCGAGACCACGCCGACCGCGACCAGGGCGGTGCGCGAGGCCAGCGGCCCGCTGGCGAAGGGCGACGGCCCGGCCTCGGCCAGGATCTGGAAGGCGTCGTCGCCGGTCGGCGCGGGATAGTCGGCGGGCACCGCGTTGTACAGGTGCTGCGGTTCGATCTGCGACGGATCGGGCAGCCGGCCGGCGGCCAATGCGGCCTGCGCGGCGGAGAATGACGAGGTCGAGGCGTCGATGGCGAAGGTCTGCTGCGCGTCCTCGGCCACCGGCTGCATCGGCGCGCTGCCGAAGGCGGAGCGCAGGTCCTCGCGCGACCAGCCGAAGGTGGCGGTGGGATCGAGCGGCCGGCGCATCGCTTGCACCTCGATGCCTCCAGGCATCGGCACGACCTGGAGGGTGTTGCTGGTGCACAGGTTGAGCAGCCGCGCGCCGCGCGTGGTCGCGCCGGCCACCGGCGTCTGCCGCACCGGCAGGTTGGCGTCGACCAGCAGGCGGAACGGCACCGTGCCGCCATCTCCGGCCGGCAGCAGGTCGAGCAGGCCGTCCGCCAGCAGGATCCGGTCCTGCAGGGACCTGCCGGCGCGATCGCCGAGCAGTCCGTTGAGTTCGGGTTGGGTGCGGGGCTGGAAGGCGTGGACCTCCAGCCGTCGCTGCAGGCGTTCTGCGAGACGATCCACTGGTACGCTGCTGGCCATGCGACCCTCGTTTCCAGCCCAACCGGGCGCTGCGCTCGCAGTCACGGTCGAGACAGGACCTTCCGGCTGGGCGTCCGCCTGCCCCTGTAAGCCGTTCAGTCGATTGAGGCCGGACCTGTCCTTCGCGGACTCGACGTCCCGCTGACGTCGAAGCTCCCGCGAACTATCTCTCCCCTCTTCGTCCGACTTGGCCTTGCCCGCTGCGACCCATCCCGAGGCCTTCTTGTCCTGGTTGAGGTCATCCTCGACCTGCGCCAGCTTGACGCGCGGTACGGGAGTGGGTTTGGCGGGCGCGCTGGCCTGGGCCACGGGAGCGGACGCGGGGGCCGGAGCCAGCGCTTCGCGCTCGGCTCGACCGCGGCGCCCGCCTTCAAGCTTGGCTCCACCACCAGCACCAATGGCCATGAACGCACCGCTGCCACCCATTTCAGAAGCAGCGACCGCCTCTTCGCGTCCCTTGGCCACGATCGTGTCGTTCTCCTCATCGCGCACGGAGAGTTCGTCCGGCAGATCCAACTGAGTGATCGGCGTCTGCCCGTCCGCCATCAACATGCCGCCGAGCGCGAGGGCGTCGTCGGCGACGGCCTCCTTCCTGGCCGGCGGCGGCGGGATCGAGGTGGCCCGCATCGGCGGTATGACCGGCGCTGCCGCCAGCGGCACAGACTCGCCTTCTCCAGCGGCAAACGCGCTATTGCCGCGGTGCTTCCTCGCCGACTCCCGCACCATGGAAATGGCCGGAAGCATTGTTCCGCCGATGACGACGACCACGAAGCACGCCGCCGCGAGCAGGATCAGCGGCCGCCAGCGGCTGACGGGCGGGGCGGGACGACGCTCGGCCTGGGCCATGATCGCGGCGACACGCTCGGCGCTGAGCGCTTCCGGCGCGGCCGGCAGGTTGGCGCGCAGGATCTCCTGGGCGGCGCGGATCTCGCCCAGGCGGTCGCGCAGCTCGGGGTGGGCCTCCAACTGCTGTTCGATAAAGGCGCAGCCCTCCTCGGGCAGCGAGCCGTCGGCGTAGGCGGTCAGCAGGACGCCGAGATGGTCGTTGGATTGGCTCATGCCGCACCTCCCGGGACCAGGCAGGCGAGGCCGCCGTGCTCGCGCAGGCGGTTGATCGCGGTGTGCAGCAGGACGCCGACGTGGGTGGCGGTCTTGTCGAGGCGGGCGGCGATGTCCTGGTAGGACAGGCCGTCACGGTAGCGCAGGGTCACCGCGGCGCGCTCCAGCGGCGGCAGGGCGCGCACCGCGGCCCATACCCGGTCGGCGCCCTCGGCGGCGGCGAGCGGCTGGGCCGGATCGGCCGGCTGGGCCGGCGGGTCGACCTCCTGGGCATCGAGGTGGCGACGGTAGGCGCGGGCGCGCAGCTGGTCGAGGCAGTGGTTGCGGACCACGGTGCACAGCCAGCCGCCCAGGCTGCGGTGCTTGACGGCGTTGGCGGCCAGCCGCTCGCGGTCGCGGCACATGGCCATGAACGCCTCCTGGGCGGCGTCCTGGGCCGCCTGGGCGTCGCCGAGCAGGGCGTGGGCCACGCGCAGCAGGTCGCGCTGGTGGCGGGCGATCAGTTCCGATGCAGCCTCCATGTCATGCCTCCGGGCGAACCTGTTCAGCAACTCGGCGTCCGGCACGGGCTCGGCTGCTACGGCTGAAGGTGGCACAGGTTCTTCCACAGAGGTTCCAACGGATGAGGTTGCAGGTTCTTAGCCACGGGTTGATGGGCGTCCATCCCTGGCTGGAGACAGCGTGCTGCGTCCCGAGCCGGATGGGTAACCTGCCCGTAACGTCTGCGGTCAGCCAGGATTCCTCAAGCCGGCGAGTACCGCTTGGTCCGAGGCCGAGCGGCAGCATGATGAAGCAATGCCCTGGCGGACGCTCGCCGTCATCCTGCTGGCGTCATCGCTCTTCGCCGCCGAAACGGGCCGGCAGCAGGTCCTCTGCCTGCATTCCTACCATCCCGCGGACTGGACCGATGCGATCATGCGCGGGTACCGCGAGGTGCTGGGGGCGCGCAGCGATCTCGACCTGACGGTCGAGTACATGGACACCAAGCGGCGCGAAGACCCCGCCTATCTCGACCTGCTGGCCGGGATCTACAAGGCGAAGTACGCCGCGGTCAGGTTCGACCTCATCCTGACCTCGGACGACAACGCCTACACCTTCGCGCTGCAGCATCGCCAGGAGCTGTTCTCCGATGCACCGGTGGTGTTCTGCGGGGTCAACCGCTGGCAGGCCATCGCCGCCGCCCGCCCGGCGGGCGTCACCGGGGTCGCCGAACAGGTCGACTGGGGCGAGACCCTGGCGGTGGCGCGCCGGGCCCGGCCGGCGGCCCGCGCCATCCATGTCATCTGCGACGGCACCGAGACCGCCGGGAGGAATCTCGCCGAGCTGCGCAAGGCCGCCAGCGGTCTGCCGCTCGAGCTGACCGAGGGCCTCGACCTGCGCCGGCTGACCGCGCATCTCGCCGGACTGCCCAAGGAGGACTTCGCGATCTTCATCGCCTATTGGCGCGAACCCGACGGCCGCGCGGTGTCGCCGGACGAACTGGCCACCTCCCTGCAGGGCAGCTCGGCCCCGGTGTTCGGACGTTCGGAATGGGCGATCGGCCGGGGCCAGGTCGGCGGACTGTGCGTCAGCGGCGTGCGTCAGGGGCGCACCGCAGCCGGCCTGGGCCTGGCGGTGCTCACCGGCACCCGGGTCGACGATCTGCCCCTCGTCACCGACAGCCCCAACGTCGCGCTGTTCGACTGGCTGGAACTCGGCCACCACGGCATCGATCCGGCCATCCTGCCGGCCGGTGCCGAGATCATCAACCGCCCCGACCCCCTCCTGCGCATCCCCCGGCCGATCGCGGCCATGGCGCTGGCCTGCCTGGTGCTGCTGGTGGCGCTGGTCGCGGTCCTGGTGGGGTTGATGCGGGTGCGTCGGCGCGCCCAGGCGAGCACGGCCGCAGCCGCGGCCAATCTGCGCACCATCCTCCATTCGATGGGCGATGGCGTCATCGCCACCGATGCCGACGGACGGGTGACCGCCCTCAATCCGGTCGCCGAGCGGCTGACCGGCTGGCTGCAGGCCGAGGCGGCAGGCAAACCGATCGAGGAGATATTCCGCCTGGTCAGCGGCGCGGAACGCCTGCCCCTGGAGGTGCCGGTCAGACCGGCCATGCGCACCGGCACGGCCCAGCACCTGAGCAACCACGCCATGCTGCTGGCCCGCGACGGAACCGAACGGCACATCGCCGACAGCGGCGCGCCGATGCGCGATCCGGCGGGCCGCACGGTCGGATCGGTGCTGGTGTTCCGCGACGTCAGCGAGCGGTACGCCCTGGAAGAGCGGCTGCGCCGGGCCCAGACCATGGAGGCGCTCGGCCGCATGGCCGGCGGGATCGCCCACGATTTCAACAACCAGCTCACCGCCATCCTCGGCGGAATCCAGTTGCTGCAAAAACGCTGCCGCACCCAGCCTGAAACGATGACGCTCGCCGCCATCATCGAAAACGCAGCCGAGCGCGCCGCGGAGCTTACCGGCAAGCTGCTGACCCTGGCCCGTAGCCGGCCGACGCGGACTGGCGCCTGCGATCTCCACCGCTGCATGGAGGCCGCCACAGCCCTGCTCCGCCATACGCTCAACCGGAATATCGTCTTGGAGGTGGAGTTCTCGGCCCGACGGGCCTGGATTCCGGGCGATCAGGGGTCGATGGAGAACGCACTGATCAACCTCTGCCTCAACGCCCGCGACGCCATGCCCGATGGGGGGCGTCTGCGCTTCGCCAGCGGCGATCTCGACCAGCCGCCGCCAGGCTACCCGCCGCGGGCCGAGGGGTGGCTGCGCCTGACCGTCACCGACACCGGACAGGGGATGGATGCCGGCACCCTGCGACGCGTCTTCGAACCCTTCTTCACCACCAAGCCAGCAGGCAAGGGCACCGGCCTCGGTCTGTCGATGGTCTATGCCACCATCACCGAACTCGGCGGTCTGGTGCGTATCGAGTCCAGCCCAGGTCAGGGCACCAGCGTGATCCTCGATCTGCCTCGCTGCCAGGCTCCTGC
Organism: bacterium; assembly: GCA_020049615.1. Next base: position 20,103 of record JAIFKN010000299.1, read on the forward strand.
CGAATCCACCAGCCCAGCGTCCACCAATTCCCCTCCGGATGTCACCTGCGTGCTGGTGGTCGACGATGAATCCACCGCTCTGACCATCGCCAAGGAGACCCTGGAGGCGGAAGGCCACACCGTGCTGACCGCCGTCGATGGTGCCGATGGCGTCGCCGTCTTCGCCCGTGAGCAGGCTCGCATCCGCGTCGTGGTGCTCGACATGATCATGCCGCGCCAGGATGGCCGCGCCTGCCTGGCAGGGATCCGCGCCATTCGACCTGATGTGCCGGCCATTCTGGTCAGCGGCTTCATCGGCGACCCGCAGGCGGCAGAGGGGTTCGACGAGGTCCTGGCCAAGCCATACCGCCTCGAAGCCCTGCACCAGGCCGTGCAACGCCTGCTGGTCCGCCACCGCGGATGACTGCCGCGGCTGTCATGCTACCTTCGCAGTCCATGTCACCCGCCCTGCATCGCCTCGCCGGCCTCGCCGTCGCGGGGAGCCTGCTTGCCGCGGCCGAACTGGCCCCGTCGGCCGACCTCGGGGGCCTGCCGGACGTCGCCCCGCGCACCTGGTTCCTGTTCAACATCGCGCCGGACGACAAGGCGGTGGCGGCGCAGGTGCCGCGCCGCCGCGAGATCGCGATCGGGGCGGCCAGGCAGGTCGATGCCGAGCGCGGTCTCGGGGTGCACGTCGAAGGCGTGTGGTCGCCGGTGCGCGCCCCGCGCGAGGACCCGGCGGTCCGGGTCGACGAGATCCTGCTCGGCGTCGGCGGCAACCTCGAGCGGCCCGGCGAGCGCTTCGCCTGGCGCCTGGCCGTAACCGGCGGCCTGCGCATCCTCACCGATCTGCATACCGCCGAGCTGGATCGCGGCGAGCACCGCATCCTGCGCGGCGGTACCTATCAGAACGAGGGCGAGGAGGAGGATCCGGACACCATCGATCCCCTGCTGACCGCGCATGGGACCGGCCTGGCGCGGCTGACCGACAGCGACCCGCTGCGCGAGGCGCCGATCGACCTCGTCGTCGATGCCCGGGCGACGCGCGTGCTGCCGTTCGACGGCGATGGTGAGGCCGACCTCGACCTGCGCTTCGAGACCCTGGTCGTGCTGCCGTCGCGCACCACGCTCAGCTGGTTCGGCCTGACCTGGCAGCGTCTGGCGCAGCCGACCGGCGATTCGCGCGCCCTGGCGGCGATCAACGACCAGGAATGCGGCTGGTGGTTCGCCAGCGGCGGTGCGTTGCGGGTCGGTGCGCACGGCGACTGGCTGGTCGAGGTCGGCTCGTCGATCGACCTCGCCTCGGGCATCGCCGTCGGCACCTTCGGCGTCGAGCGCACCGGCGATCCGCCGCGCGCCCCGGCCGACGGCACCAGCAGCCTCGAACTGGTCATCCTGCGCGGGGCGAACGGAACCTCGGCCGGCATCGCCTCGGGGGACCAATTGCGGAAATACGGCTCGGCCGAGCTGCGCAGCGAGATCCGCACCCTGGTCGGCGACCGCAGCGAGCCGGAGGGCGCGACCACGGCCGACGCCCTGCGCCTCGACGCCCTGCTGCGCGGGCAGCTGGCCTTCGACCTGACCCCGCTGGTCAGGCTCGGGCCGGAGGCGGCCTTCGGCCTCGGCCTGCGCCGCGACGCGGTCGAGTTCCCCGACCGCACCTTCGCCGCCGCCAACCGCGTGGAGCTGACCGGCGACATCGGAGTGACCGGCCGCGTCTCGACCGCGTGGAAGGACGGCATCGCCTCGCTCGGCGCCTCGCTCGGCTGGTCGTGGTGGCAGTCGCTGGGCGGCGACGAGGCGATCACTGCGCAGGGCCGGTCGATCGACCTCGAGTCCTCCGGCGGTGGCATGATCCTGCGCTTCGGCCTGCTGGCGACGTTCTGACAGGGTCAGCCAAAATGGCGTGGAGAGTGCGGAGTTGATCCGCACGCCGAGGGCGACGTACGCGGCTGGCCGCCTCCGATCGTGCGTCAGCCGGCAAGAGGGCAGGGCCGGTGCCGACATTGAGCACGCCCTTCTGCAGCAACGATGATGATATGCGCCTCGACCTGAGCCGATCACCCTTCTCCTGTGCCGGCTCGTGGATGAGCCTGGCGCTGCCGCCCGCGCGTTTCCAGCCGTGCGGGCCCGGCCTCTATCTGCGTTCGCATCACTCCCGACCGCTCGCCCCTCGAGAGATCGCCCTGATCGAACTGGTGCGCGACGGCACCGCCATGTCCAGTGAGATCGTCGCCAGCCCAGGTGAACTGGTGCTGCGCGCAGATGGCGCCAGTGCGCGCTTCGCCTTCGCCGGCCCCGATGACCTGGTGGTCGAGGTGCAGGGCGCCGACCTGCGGCTGTGCGCCTGCTTTGGCGGCACGCTCGACCGCCGCGATGCTGGCCACTTCTCGGCCTTCCGCGAGGCCGCCGATCGCGTGACGTTCAATGCCCGGCCCGCATTGCGGCGCTTCGCCATAGAGACCTGGGGTGGCGCCGTGCATTTGGATGCGCCCTGGGATGGTGAAGTCTCGTCCAGGGCGGTCGCGACCCTGGCCGCCGGCAGCCACGCCCGCATCCACGAGTACTGGTCCACCTGGACACCCCTCGCTCCGGTGGGTGTGGCCGAGGTCGCGGCCAAGCGGACGGCCGAGTTCGCCGCGTTCGCGGCCGCCTGGCCGGATGCTCCGGCCGAACGCCTCGCCGCCTGGACGTTGTGGTCGTGCACCATGCGGCCGTGCGGGCTGCTGCGCCGCCGCAGCGTATTCATGTCGCTCAACTGGATGGATCAGGTGTGGAGCTGGGACAACCTCTTCAACGCCGTCGCCCTGGCCGACGCGGACGAAACGCTGGCCTACGACCAGATCATGCTCCTGGCCGACCTGCAGGACGAGCACGGCGCCTATCCTGACGGCTTCAACGACGGATTCCTGCACTTCAACTACAACAAGCCGCCGGTACAAGGCGTGCTGTTCGACCTGCTTGCCCGGCGGCGGCCCGGATTCTGGACGGTGCAGCGGCGGCGGCCCGTGCACGACAGCGTTGCCAGCTTCGTGCGCTGGTGGCTCGACCATCGCGCCGACCCGACCACCGGCCTATGCTTCTACTTGCACGGCAATGACAGTGGCTGGGACAACGGCACCCTGCTGCGCGAGGGCGCGCCGCTGGTCGCGCCTGATCTCAACGCTTTCCTGGTGCGCTGCTGCGACTGGCTGGCCGCTGGCGCCGAACTGGCCGGCCGCGAGCACGAGGCGTCAGGGTGGCGCGCCGATGGTGCACGCCTGACCGATCGGCTGCGCGCCGTGCTGTGGACCGGCAGCGAGTTCGCCGGCCTTCACCTGCCCAGCGGCCGGCTGGTCTGTTCCTCCAGTCTCGTCGCCGCGATGCCGGGCCTGCTCGGCAGCCGGCTGGATACCGCGCAGCGCGCCTTCGTGCGCCGGCGTGCCGAGGCCTGTCTCACCACGCATGGCCTGGCGAGCGAGGCACCGGACAGCCCCCTCTATGTCGCGGACGGCTATTGGCGCGGCCCGGTGTGGGGCCCAAGCACCCTGCTGGCGGTGCTGGCGCTGGAGGAGTCCGGGGCCGGCGACCTCGCCGCTGAAGTCGTACGCCGCTACCGCGCGCTATGCGCACGCAGCGGCTTCGCCGAGAACTTCGACGCCCTGGGCGGCACCCCGCTGCGCGACCCGGCCTACACCTGGACCGCCAGCACCTTCCTGGCACTCGCGCCGGCAGCCGAGTGAAGAGACGGATGGAACCAGTGCACAGCACCCGCCGCACCGTCCGCACCGCCCATGGCCCCGACCTGTCCGTGGTGGAATGGGCGTCCGACTCTGGGGCCCCAACGCTGGTCTGCCTGCACGGTCACTTCGGCCAGGGCTGGATCTACCGCATCCTGGCCGAGGCCCTGTCGCAGCGCTGGCGGGTGATCGGCCTCGATCAGCGCGGGCACGGCTTCAGCGGCCATGCCGCGACCTACACCCGCGACGACTACCACCGCGACCTGCTGGCGGTGTTCGACGCGTGCACCATCCCCCAGGCGGTGGTGCTGGGCTCGAGCCTGGGCGGGGTCAACGCCTACCAGTTCGCCGCCCGGCAGCCGCAGCGGGTACGCGCCCTGGTCATCGAGGATATCGGCGCGGTGTGCCAGGACGACCTCTCGTGGTGCCTGTCGTGGCCGGCGCGCTTCCCCTCCCTGCAAGCCATGCAGACGGCGATCCACAGCTACTTCTGCGAAAGCGCGGTGCAGCGCGATGATGGCTGGGACGTCCGCTTCGATCGCCCGGGCATGGTGCGTTCGGGTCAGGCGCTCAACGGCGACTGGTGGGCCGACTGGCTGGGCAGCACCTGCCCAGCCCTCCTGCTGCGTGGCGGCGCGTCGAACATCCTCGCCGCCGAACTGGCCGAGCAGATGGTGGCGCGCCGGCCGGGTACGCTGTTGCAGACCTTCCCCGGCATCGGCCACAACATCAACGAAGGCGACCCGCAGGGCTTCGTCGCGGCGGTGACCGGCTTCCTCGCCGGCCTGCCAGCGTGCTGACGCCGACCCTCAGCCCGCTGCTCATCTTCGCCGCCGGCTGGGTGGCGAGACGCTGGGGTGTCGGCGGCTGGCGGCTGCCCTGGCCATCGGCTGACGTGGCGAACGTGGCGCCTTTCCGTCCTTGGCCCATGGGCCGACTTGTCGACCAGAAAGCGAATCCTCCGTATTGGCGCGTCTGCAGACGGGGTTCGCGGTTGGCAGGCAAGCCCCGATCGCCAACCGCGAACTCTGCGCGGCGTCCAGGCAGGTTGCTTTCACGAAATCGAAATCAGCCTGTGGGCAATCGCAATCGCTGGACAGTCACAGCCCCCTCCACTGATCGTACTCCTCTACACATGCTCCGGTCCTTGTGCGTCTCCGTCTGCCTGCTGACCGGCGTGGTCGCGACGGCAGGCGAGGTGCAGACGCGCTTCCACCAGTACACCAAGCGCTGGGCGGCGCATCCGGACCGCGCAGCCGTGCTCGGCGCGACCCGCTGCGGCGGCGGCGGCACCGAGTGGTTCGCAGCCGGAGCGGTGCTGCCGGATGGCGGCATCCTCGCCGCGGGTTCGACCCTCGGCCCGGTCTTCGATCCGCCCGGCATCACGGCGCTGGTCCTCGGCCGCGATGGGAAACCGCCGGCTGCCGTGCCGGCGCTGACCGACCCCAAGGCGATGTGGAACTGGGCCCATCCCCAGGCCACCGGCTTCGTCGTCCGCTACGGCCCCGACCTCCGGACGGTGCAGGCGGCGATCCGCCTGCCCTGGGGCGCGGGGGGGATCACCAGCGCGGTCTGCGACGCCCGTGGCCGCGTCTATCTCGCCGGCCCGGCGGGACCGGCCTTCGCTTTGCTCGGACCCTGCGAGGACCTCACCCCGGCCAGCCACGGGGCGAACCCCAAGGCTCCGGCGCAGGCCTCGTGGATCGCCTGCCTCGAACCGGACCTCCGCCGGGTGGCCTGGCTGCGCCGCCTGAACCAGCCGGCGGGCTCGGCCGAGGTCCGGCTGACCGCCGCCGGTACGCTGCGCCTGGCGGCCGGCGACGTCTATGAGCTCTCCGCCGACGGCGCCCTGCTCGGCAGCAGCGTGGTGCAGGTGGCCGGACGCGCCGACAAGGGCGGGACGCGCTTCGCCGTCAATCCGCTCGACGGGCGCTGCGCCCTCGGTGGCGACCGGCAGTGGCCGACCGGGCGCGAGCCCTACCGCGATCCGTGGCTGCACATCCACCGCCCCGACGGCCAGCTCGACCTGCAGCTCTACTGGTGGAACGGAGGCTACATCGGCCTGGACAACGTGCGTCTGGAGTCCGATTCGGCGGTGCGGATGCTGCGCTGGACGGATGACGGAGACCTCGTCTTCGTCGGCTGGTCGGATGGCGGCAACTCGGTGTTCAACCGCATGCCCTTCGACCTGCGCCGCAACGCCCCGAACATGAACCGGCTGGGCATGGAGGGTTGGGGCATGGGGGTGCTGTCGCAGGCCTGGCTGGTGCGCCTCGACGGCACGACCTGGCAGGTGGAGGCCGGCACCAACTGGCTGGCGTACCTCGCGGGGGAGAACAAGCCCAACGGCATCGGCATCGACAGCCTGGGCACCGCCGCCGACGGCTCCTTCCTCATCGCCGGCAGTTCGGCCTGGGGGCTGATCCGCACCGGCAACCACCTCACCCCCGGTGGCCCCCCTGGTGGGCGATATGTGGCCGTGCTGTCGCCAGGACTCGATGTCCTGCGTTTCTCCTCCTGTCTGCCGGGCAGCGGCCAGGTGCAGGTGGTGAACAGCGAACCAGTTGCCTTCGCCAGCGGGATGGCCAAGGGCCGCCCCCTCGCCCTGGTCCTCACCGGAGCGGGCGAGACCGGCGCCGCCTACGGCGACACCTGGACCGCCCCGACCACGGTGGGAGCCGTCCAGACCACCTATGGCGGCGGCCATCTCGATGCCCACCTCGTGGTGCTCGATCTCGGCCGTGGCAGCACCGACGCCCCCCTCTCGGCTACCGAGCCGGTCCGTCGCGAGGCGCCGAAGGCCAAGGCCTCGCCGAACCACGGACTGCCCACCGGCCTGGACGACGCTCCAGATGCTCCGGCCGTGCCCGCCGGTCCGCCGACCGCCAAGCCGGGCGGAGGAGACGAAGCATGGCTGATGGAATGAGCCTGCGCTGTGCCGGCATCCTCGTGCTCTGCGCCAGTGCGCTGGCCGCGGCCGATGGCGAACGCTACCTCTTCCTGCCCAAGGAGCCGAAGTGGTTGACGGCGAACCTGGATGTGCGCGACGCGGCCGACGTGCTGTGGCCCAACCTCATCGGCGGCCGCAACGCCTCGGGCGAGGTCGTCCTGGACGCCGAAGGGGTGTCCGGAGGCTTCGTCGTGCGCTTCGGCGAGCACAGCCAGATCGACGGCGGGCAGAGCCGGCGCGTCCTCGGCGACGCCGTGCGCGGCAAGCCGGTGGCCGAGTTGACCGTGCGCCGTATCGCCGGCGCGGGAGCCACCCTCAACGCCGCCGCCGAGCTCGATCAGGCCCTGGCCGGGCCGGCCGCCAGGCCCGAGCCACCGAAGACGGCGACCATCGAAGGGGAACTCACATTCCTCGGTCGCAGTGTGCCAGTGGCAGCCACGGTGCGGTTGGCGCGCAGTGGCGAGAAGCTCGTCATCACCGGCGAGATTCCGCTCGCCGGGACGCTTCTCGGCCTCGCCACCGAACGCCTCGTGCTATCCTTCGGCGTCGCTGGCTATCTGAGCAGCACCGACCAGAAGCGGGGACCTGGCGGTCCGGACCTCGACCTCGACCTCAACCGCTGAGCGGCACCATGCGCATCCTCCCCGTCCTGCTCGCCTCCTGCGCCTGCTTCGCCGGCGAGGCCGCGCCGCCAGCCAAGCCGGCGACGAAGACCGCCGAGGCCGTCGCCGCTCCGGCCAGCCAGGCCGACCAGCGCGCCGCGCGCCGGCTGATCAAGGACGCCGAGGAGAAGATCCAGCTCGCCGAACCCGACGCCGCCATCGCCATCTACGAGCGCGTCCTGGAGAAGTATCCGCGCACCAATGCCGCCTACTCGGCCCGCCTCGGCCTCGGCCGGCTCAATGCCGCCAAGGGAGACTTCGCCGCCGCCATCGACCACTTCCAGCGCGCCGCCGGGCGCGGTACCGGGGCCGAGGCCGAGCCCAACCCCGACCGCGCCGAGCGCACCGAGGCGCTCTATCAGACCGGCATGTGCCAGGTCAGGCTCGGCCATCCCGAGCGCTCGTTCCCCAGCTTCCGGGCCGTGATCGAGACCGCGCCAGGCACCCCGTGGGCCAACCGCGCCTACTTCGAGATCGGCGAAGCCCACTTCGCCGCCGGCAACCACACCCAGGCGATCGCCAACTTCCGCATGGTCGGCACCAGCCTGGGCAAGGAGCAGCTCGACAGCCTGATCGCCGAACTCGGGCGTCCGGCGGTGGTGCGGGTCGCCGATCGCGACCTGCTGCTGCTCGACGACAAGCCCTTCGTCGCGGCGGCGGTGTCCAGCGAGGGCGACCGCGAGCGCATCGTCCTGCGCCCGACCGTGCCCGGCTCGGAGGTGTACATCGCCCAGCTGCCGACCGCCCTCGGCCCGCCGACGCCCGGCGACGGCGTGCTGCAGGGATCCGGCGCGGTCAACGCCACCGTCACCTACAACGACAGCTTCACCGCGAGCGGTGGTGCCGACCAGCCGCGGGTGCTGGAGCTGAAGCTCGTGGGTGAGGGCCGTGCCAGCCTCACCGATGGCGCCTTCCGTGATCCCGTCCGGGAAATCATCCTCGATGAGGGCCGTGGCGAGGTGGCGGTGCGCGTGCGCGACCCCGACCGCGACCTCGGTCCGCAGGCCGAGCGCATCGCCGCCGAGCTGGTGGCCGAGCGGCCGCTGCCGCGCGACGACAAGGAGGCCCCGGACGCGCCGCTGCGCTGGGAGGAGCGTGGGCGTCTCGCCATCGAACTGGTGGAATCGATCCCCGCCCGCGCCGAACTGACCGCCGCCGCCGGCGTCCTCGTGACCGCAGCGCCGGCTGCCAAGGGCGGAGCCAAGACCGCCGATCCTGGCCTGCGCAGCGGCGTGTTCACCACCCGGGTCGCCCTGGCCCGCGCCGGTGGCCAGGCCCCGGCCGGGGTCCTGGCGGTCGAGCTCGGCGACCGCATCTGCCTGCGCTATCGCGACGAGCGGCACCTCGCCGGCGACCAGCCCGCCCTGCGCGAGGCGATGGCGATGGTGGTGCCCGGCAGCACCGCCACCCTGATGGTCGCCGGCACCAGCCTGCGCGACGCCAACCTCAAGGTGCGCAAGGAACTGCTCCAGGCTGAGACCTCCTTGCGCATCGGCGAGGTCTACCGCGACATGGGCCTGGAGAGCTACGCCCAGCGCCGCTTCGGCGAGGCGCTCGATGAATGCCGGCGGGTCGGCGCCAAGGCCGAGGCCGTCGATCGCGAACTGCGTGAAAGCACCCTGCATACGCTATGGCGGATCTTCCTCGCCAAGGGCGCCCTGGCCGAGGCGGCCGAGACCTGCCGCGCGCTGCAGCGCGAATTCCCGCAGTCCGACCTCATCGACGACAGCCTGCTCGCCCTCGGCGAGGCCGCCGAGCAGGCCGGCCGCATCGACCAGGCGGCGCAGCTGTACCAGCAGGTGGCGCAGCTGCCCGGCGGCAGCACCCTGGCGCCCGAGGCCCTGTTCCGCATCGGCAAGATGCACGAAGCGCGCATCCAGTCGAGCCGCGACGGCAAGGTCAGCGAGGACCCGGCGGCGCGACAGCGCGCCATCGCCGCCTACCGCAGCGTCTTCACCGGCTTCCCGGACAGCGCCTTCGCCGCCGACGCGGTCCGCCGCATCGGCGACCTCTACTTCGCCGAACGCGACTACGGCCAGGCGATCGACTTCTTCGAACGGGTCCTGCGCCAGTATCCCGACGCCGCCTTCACCGACGACGTGCTGTTCAACCTCGCCCGCTCGCGCTACCTCAAGGAGGATTTCGCCGGCGCCCTCGCCGCCGTCGCCCGCCTGGAGCGCGAGCACCCGGGCTACCAGCGCATGGACAAGGCACGCACCCTGCGCGGCCTGATCCAGCGTCGCCAGACCGCCCCTGCCGGGAGCCCCAAGTGAACCGCCGCACCCGACTCGCCTCCGCCACCCTGCTGGCGCTCGCCGCCTGCCTGCCGGCTGGCGAAGCGCCACCCCTGGCCGAGCTCGAATCCAAGGTCGCCTCGGCCGGGCTCAAGGCGGCCTCCGCCGACCTCATCGCGCTGGCCGCCGCCTACGAGGCGGCCAGCCGCCCGCTGGAAGCCGCCAGCGCCCTCGAACGCGCGATCGCCGCCGGCGGCGCCGCTGATCAGCGCCGCCGCCTCGGCCGGCTGTGGGAGGCCGCCGGCAGGTTCGACGCCGCCGCCCTGGCCTACAAGGCCGCCGCCAACGGGCCGGGCGGGGCCGAGGCCGCCCTCGAGGCCGCCAACGTCATCGCCGGCTGGTTGTCCGACCGCGCCCGTGCTGTCGCCGAATACACCGCCGTGGCCAAGACCCATGCCGGCTCGCCGCAGGCGCGCGAAGCCCTGATCAAGGCCTTCGCCAGCTATTGGCCGGACGAGTCGCGCAGCGTCCGCGCCGAGGCCGAGGATCTCGCCCTGGTCCAGTTCCCGGGCGAACCCGCCCTGGCCACTGCGGTCGCCGCGGCGGCCAGCCGCCTCGCCGAAGCCAAGCAGTTCGACAAGGCCAAGGCGGCAATCACCAAGCTGCCCGCGGGGCAGGCGCGCACCGAGGCCGAAGCCAACCTGGCCGCACGCCAGGGCAAGCCGGGCGAGGCCTCCGATGCGTGGGAGGCGCTCTACGCCAAGAACCGCGATCCCGGCCTGCTGCAGCGCGCCGCCGAAGCCGTCGACAACGCCGACCGGCCGCGTTCGGCCAAGCTGTGGCTGCGGATCGCCACCGACCATCCGAGCCATCGTTGGCCAGGCGACCTCATCGGCCGGATCGCCGGGCTCGACCCGGCGACCTTCACCGGCGCTGCCGCCACCCTGGCCAAGCTCTGGGAAGGCGACGAGGGCGCCCTCGCCCTGCTCGCCCTGCGCCGGGCCATCCAGGGCGGCGACCGCGCCGCCCTGGCCGGCGAAGCCCTGCGCCGCGATGCCGCCGCGTTGCCCTTCGATTGGCTGGTCGAGGCCGCGGCAGATGCCGGCGCCCGCCTGGCGATCGCCAACCGCGGCAAGGAGGACGACTTCGGCGGCTGGCAGTGCCGGATGGCTGCCGCCCTGATCACCGATGGCGACGCCGGGGCGAAGGCGCTGGGCGAGGCCCTGCGCGACGGCGGCCTGCTCGACGAGGGCATCGCGCGCCGCGCGCTGCAGTTGTGGTCCGACCGCCACGGCAACCGTCGCGACCGGCCCGAGACCGTAGCCGCAGTGGCCATCCTGGTGCCGACCACCCTGGCCGGACCGCAGCGCAACGAAGCGCGCGAGATGTGCAAACGCATCGTCCAGGAGTACATCCGCGACAAGAAGCAGCGTGAGACGCTGCTCGGCGATGCCGGCGAGTCCGACCCGGCCGCCCGGGCGATGCGCGAGAAGGGGCCGCAGGCCCTCGCCGCCCTCGCTGCCGATCCCCCGCCGGGCATGCCCGCCCTGCGGCTGCAGGCGGTGCGTAGCGAAGCCTGGCGCCGGGCCATGGAGCGCCGCGAGACGGCCATGGCCGGGGCCGCCGTGGCCCGGCCCGCCGCGGCGACGCCGCTGTGGGCGGTGCGCTGGGCCCAGGCCCTGATCGAGGCCGGAGACGGCCTCGACCGCAACCAGATCGATCCCACCCTGGCCGCCCTCGCGCCCGTCCTCGCCGCTCCCGGCGCCCTGGCCCAGCAGGCGCTGGGCTGCGCCGTCGAACTGCAGAATCGCGCAGGGCGCCACGCCGAGGCGCTCAAGCTGGCCCAGCGGCTGCCGGCCGATGCCCAGCGGTGGGAGCGCAGGTCGCGCTGGGCGGTCGCGGCCAGCGCCGCCGCGGCAGGCGACAAGGCCGCCTACGCCAGGGTCCTCGCCGCCGCAGCCCGGGTCGATGGCGATCTGGCCTGGACGATGCTCGCCGACAACCGCTTCCGCGCCCCGGAGGAATGGCGCAACGAACTCCTGCCGACGACGCTGCAGGCGATGGCCGACCCGCGCCGGCGCCTGGAGATGCTGCTCTGGCACGCCAGGGCCCGGCGCGACGCCGGCGATGGCGCCAAGGCGTTGGAAGCGGTGTCCCAGGCCAAGACCCTGGCCGGCGGGGACAGCCGCCTGCTCGAACCGGTGCTGCTGCAGGAACTCGACCTCGCCCAGCGCCGCCGCGACGCGGCCGCCGAGGACGCCGCCGCCAAGGCCCTGGCGGCGAACGCCGCCATCACCATCGAGGATTGGCGCGGCGTCGGCGATGCGCTCCGGCGCTGGCTCGAGCCGCGGCTCAAGGGCCTGCCGCCGGCCGAGGCCGAGTCCGCCCTGTCGGCGGTCATCCGCAGCGGCAACCTCGCCGGACTGTGGGCCTGCGGCGAGCTGGCCGCCCGCCAGCGGCCGCGCGACCCGACCGCGGCGGCGCTGACCATCCAGCGCGCAGCCCGCATGATCTGGCGCGAGGATCGTGACAACTTCGACCAGGCCCTCGCTCTGGCCCAGGCTGAAGCCGACGCCGGCCGGGCCGGCATCGCCGCCGGCGCCTTCGCCAGCATGGCGGCCTGGTTCCGTGCCGATCGCGTCGGCCAGGAGCGCATCGACCAGCTGCGCCGGCTCGCCGCCGCCCAGCTGGCCAAGACCGGCGTGGCCGGGGCCGGGGTCGATGACCGCGATCCCAAGGCCCCCCTGCTGCGCGCCGCCGCCCTGCTGGCGGCCGGCGACGAGGACGAGGCCTGGCGCCTGGTCCGCGACCACCGCAAGCTGCTCGACGAGCATCTCGCCCGCCTGCCGGCGGATCTCGGACTGATGGCCGCCAGACGTCTGGCCGGCGACGGCGACATCGCCGGCGCCCGCGCCCTCACCGAGGGGCTGCTGCGCGCCCAGGGCGACGACGCCGATGGCCCGGCCCGCGCCCGCCTGCTGCTGGGCGACCTGGCGATGCGCGAGGAGGATCTGCCCTCGGCAACCCTGGAGTTCCAGCAGGTCATCGCCACCTGGCCGAAGAGCCGGGCCGCCCTCGAGGCCCAGCTGCGCCTGGGCGACTGCCTGGCCGCCGCCCGCCAGCTCGAACAGGCGCGCAAGATCTACGACCAGTTCGTCGAGCACGAGGATGCCGAGACCCGCATCCGCGCCCATGCCCGCCTCGCCATGCTCGAGATCCAGGCCGGCAACAAGCCGCGGGCGCTCGAGCTGTTCCGCAAGATCGCCGGCATGAACCCGCCGCGCAACCTCGCCGACGAGCTCTATCTCGACTGGGGCCGGGCGCTGATCGGCGCCAACCGCCTGCAGGAGGCCGAGGACGTCCTCACCCTCGTCGGCCTGGCCCAGGGCGAGGATCCGGTGGCCCCAGGCGAACCGCTGCGCATCACCCTGCGCGATCCGTTCCTGCAGACCAGCCAGTCGCGCAGTTCGGTGCCGGTGGTCGTGCGCACCGCCGCGGGCGACGAGGAGGTCGTCGACATGACCCTGTCGGCCGAGGCCAAGGGCGTGTTCGCGGCCCGCATCCCCACCGCCCTCGGCGCGCCGGTCAAGGGCGACCGCGTGCTGCAGGTCCGCGGCGGCGATGCGATCACCTACGACTACACCGAGGAGTTCAAGAAAGGGCGCCGCGTGGTCGCGCTCGGCAGCGGGGCCATCCCCATCGCCAGCGACGGCCAGCTCAAGGCCGCCTCCACCCTCGACGCGGTGCGCTTCGCCGGCGAGGGCGCGGACAAGGACCAGGCCCTGGCCAACCTCGGCCTCGGCCGCCTCGATGACGAGAACGCCGAGCTGGACAAGTCGCGCAGCCGCACCTACCGCAGCGGCAGCCAACTGAAGCCGGGGAATCCGGTCTATGTCGCGGTCCTCGACCCCGACCGCGACAGCGGCCCCGGTCCCGATACCGTGGCCGTCCTGCTGCAGAGCGCGGCCGGCGACCGCGTGCAGGCCGAGCTGACCGAGACGGGGCCGCACACGGGCCTGTTCCAGGGCGAGGTCGCCACCGGCCTGCGCCCGGCGGACATCACCGCGTCCGACAGCGCCCCGGGAGCGGATCCGGCGACCATGCTGACCCAGCCCGACGCGCCGCAGGCCGACCAGGCCGAGCGCGCCTGGATCGCTGCCGGCGACCGCAAGGCCGGCAAGAGCGTCACCGTCGACCTGAAGCAGCTGGCCGACATCGATCAGCTGACCTGGAGCCGCGGCCGCGCCGCGGCCAAGCCCGATCGCCGCATCACCGCCTACCGCATCGAGGCGTCCGGCGATGGCCAGGCCTGGTCGACCCTCTTCGACACCAGCGAGAAGGTCGCCCTGCATGGCAGCCTGCGCTGGCGCAGCCGGACCATGGCCAAGGTCCCGGTGCGCACCGCCCGCGGTGCCGAGGAGGCCCTCGCCAGGCTCGACCTGACGCCCCCCCGCGGTCGCCGCGACGACCGCAACGAGGCGCCGCTCGCCCGCTCGTCCGCCTGGGACCATCCCGCCGCCAACGGGGCCGGGACGCTCGAGCATCTCGCGCATGGCCGCATCGTCATCCCGGCTCCCGGCCGCTATGAGTTCGCGGTGCGCAGCAACGGCCGCTGCTGGGTCCAGATCGATGGCCGCCTGGTGGTCGAGAAGGACCGCGACGAGGCCGACGCCGCGAGCGGCGACCCGCGTTGGCGCGGTGGACTCGACCTGGCCTACGGCCAGGCGACGGTGCGCATCCTCGCCGCCTCGGAGCAGGGCCTCAAAGGCGGGACCCTGCTGTGGCGGCGGCCTGGGCAGACAGCCTTCGAGCCGCTGCCGGCCGCCGCGATCGACGAGGGCGCCTCGCCCAAGGACATCGCCGCGCTGGTCGGCGGCGAGCCGGCGACGGCGCGACCGCTCGACGGCCGCCACGGCTCGACCATCGCCTTCCGCCCGTTCAAGGCCCGCTTCGTCCGCATGGTCATCGACGCCTGGGACGACGGCGACGCGCCGGCCATCGCCCAGCTGATCATCTCCGGCGGAGGCAAGCGCCTGGTGCCGGCGCCGGGCGTCGACTACGCCGCCCTCGCCGCCAACAGCACCCTGGAGCTGTCGGCCGGCGATGAGGTGACGGTCAGCTACCGCGACGACCGCACCAAGCGCCGGATCGCCGAGGTCCTGCGTTCCCGCCTCGCCGCCACCTACTTCGACGGCCGGGTCGACCCGCTCGAGGTCCGCACCGTCGCCACCCCGCAGGGCATCCGCGAGGAGATCTACACCCGCTTCCGCTTCCGCGCCGGCGACACCATCGCGGTGCGGGTCAGCGAGTACGACGCCGACATCAGCAACCAGCCCGACCGCATCGCCGTCCGCGTCACCTCGAGCGCCGGCAGCGTGACCCTGCAGGCGGTCGAGACGGGCAAAGCCACCGGCGAGTTCCAGGCCGAGGTGCGCACCGCGGCCAGCGCCGGCAAGGACGTCCTGGTGGTCAAGCCGGGCGAGCAGGTGCAGATCTCGTACCTCGACCAGGCCAATGTGCGGCCCGGCGGTCCGGCCGAGCGCGTCGCCCTGCTGCGCGAGGTGGTCGAGAGTGCCGGCGCCATCGGCGTCCTGCCCAGCACCCTGGCGGCCGCATCCCAGGCGCCG
>JAIFKN010000246.1 GCA_020049615.1 bacterium
CTTCATCACCATAGCCTACCTCATCGCTGGCAAGCTGGACCTCGGTATTTCCCGTTGCGCATCAGTCACCCACTGATCTCGGCAAAGAGGCTCAATTTCAGTTTCCAGTTTCAGCGCTTCTTCCACCGTTATCCAGGTTGCTCCATCATCTACGGATATTGCCTTCGTCGTTGGTTTGACCTTCCCCTCTTTTAGCAACTGCTCTAACCGCTCGCGGGTGATCACCTTGTTGCCGGCCTGAGTCTTGATCGTGATGGGCATTGGGAATCTCGCTAATGTGGAAGTTTGCTCATCGCCACCCGCATGGCTAGGGCCATTGGGACTGGTGGTTCATGGTTGATGTCCAATCAGGATATCGCTTGACTGGCCCCTGAGCAAGGGGGGACCGAGGCATATGCTGAACCAGTGCATCCTGCATTCGGCGTTCATCTCTACGGGTTGCTGAGGCAGCGCGGGATCACCCTTCGGGCGTTCGCCAAGTCGGTTGGCGCAGTTCAGCCCAACATTACGCGGATAAAACAGGGGCGCCGGCCTTGTCCGACCGAGCATGCCGAGCGTTGGGCAGACGAGTTGGGGCTAGTCGGTGACGAGCGCGACCGCTTCCTTGATCTGGCTGCGCTCACCCACGCGCCCGTACGGATTCAGAAACTGGTGGCGGAGGCAGAGGGAGCCCAAGGGGCCACCTTGCGGGAACTGGCGACCAAGCAGGCCGGCAAGGACGCCCCGAAGGGGTAGGGCGCGCGCCTGGGAAGCCCTACTGCGGAACCCAGGACGGGAAGCCGGAACGAAGCCCTGCTACCGAAAACAGGCAAGGCCAGTAGCCGGCAAAGGAAGCGCGAAGCGGAACAGGTACGTATGGGTCTCGGTGCGCGAACTATGGCGCGGGACGTTGCCAAAATAGCAACGAGGCTACTTGGCCAATCCCTCTATCGAATACCCTTTCCGTGACGACCATTCCGATTCCTATGCAGCGCCCTTCCTGAGCCGATACACCGCCGCCAGGATCTCGGCGACGGGTTTGAACCACTTGGCCTTGATCGGCTGCCCGACCTGCACCTCGCGGGCCAGGGCACGGGCCAGAGGGACGTTCTCGACCATGGGGATGTTGTGCTCGGTGGCGATGGCCTTGATCTTCTGCGCCACCTCGTCGTAGCCCTTGGCGAGGACGACCGGCGAGGCCATCTCCTTCTGGTCATATTTCAGCGCGACGGCCACGTGGGTCGGGTTCGTAATAATCACATCCGCTTTGGGGACTTCCTGCATCATGCGGCGCTGCGCCATCTGCCGCGCCATCTGGCGCATCTTGCCTTTCACCTCCTGGTTGCCTTCCATCTGCTTGAACTCCTCCTTCAGCTCCTGCTTGGTCATCATGTTGTCGCGCGTGTGCTGCCAGCGCTGGTAGAGCAAGTCGGCCATGCCGATGATCAGCATGGCGCCGGCGAGCAGCATGCTCAGCCTCCACATCGCCATGGCATCGTCGGCGATGCGCGCCTCGAGCGCGGCCGTCACCAGGACCTCGCTCGGCAGCCGCCAGGAGATCAGCGACCAGGCCAGCACGATCAGGATGGCGAGCTTGACCACGTTGGTGACGAAGCGGATCAGGCCACGGATGCCGAAGAGCCGGCCCAGCCCGGTCATCGGATTGACCTTAGAGAGCTTGGGTTCCAGCGGTGTCAGCGTGGGATGGAAGCCGACCTGGGCGAAACCAACCAGGAGAGCCACCAGCAGCATGCAACCGAGGAAGATGACCGTGATCCAGATCAGCGGCATGTGCCCCTGGACCATCGTCCGGATCGTGTTGTCGACAGTGAGTTCGCTGAGCAGACCAGGCCCGAAGGACCAGCGCATGGCGCTGGTGCAGGAGGCCCACAGCCAGGGCGCCAGCATGAGCATCAGGGTGAAGCCGCAGAGCAGTTCGATCGCGGTGCTGGCCTCGTGCGAATAGGCGACCTGACCCTCGTCCCGCGACTGCTCGAGCCGCTTCGGCGTCGGCATCTCCGACTTCTCTGCCCCGTTCTCGTTCTCGGCCATGGCGCACCACGACGGTGGCGTCGCGGATTGCGACGGCACAGCACCGCCAGAGGACCAGGAGGCGAACGGCGTGCCAGGTTGCCCGGCCCCCTGCGTGGGGTACAAGGCGGCCCCGCTGCCCGCACATGGGTCGCTTTGGACACCGCATGCCCCGCCGCATCCTCGTCACCTCCGCCCTGCCGTACGTCAACGGCCACATCCACATCGGCCACCTGGTCGAGTACCTGCAGACCGACGTCTTCGTCCGCTTCCTGCGCCTGCAGGGCCACGAGGTCGCCTACCTCTGCGCCGACGATGTGCACGGCACGGCGACGATGATCGCGGCGAGGAACCGCGGCGTGCCCGAGAGCACCATCATCAGCGAGATGGCCGCCGCCCATCAGCAGGATTTCGCCGACTTCGGCATCCGCTTCGACCACTACGGCTCCACCGACAGCCCGAGCAACCGGGATTGCGTGTATGCCATCTGGGCCGCGCTGCGCGCCGGGGGCCATGTCGTCAGCCGCGAGGTCACCCAGCTGTACGATCCCAAGGCCGGGACCTTCCTCGCCGACCGCTTCGTCAAGGGCACCTGCCCGAAGTGCGGCGCACCCGACCAGTACGGCGACTCGTGCGACAAGTGCAGCTCGACGTTCTCGCCGACCGAACTGAAGGATGCGGTCAGCACGCTGTCCGGGGCCAAGCCCGAACTGCGTTCGGCAACGCATTATTTCGTTCAGCTCGAGCACTTCCGCAGCTTCCTCGAGAGCTGGGTCGGCGAGGCAGGCCATCTGCACCCCGACATGGCCAAGTGGGTGAAGAACACCTTCCTGCGCGAGGGCGAACCGCTGCGCGACTGGGACGTGTCGCGTCCGGCCCCCTACTTCGGCTTCGAGATCCCCGATGCTCCGGGGCATTTCTTCTACGTCTGGCTCGACGCGCCGGTCGGCTATGTCGCCTCGACCCGCGACTGGTGCGCCGCGACCGGGCAGGACTGGACCTCGTGGTGGCAGGGCGGGAAGGCCGAGATCCACCACGTCATCGGCAAGGACATCGCCTACTTCCATACCCTGTTCTGGCCGGCGAACCTGAAGGCGGTGGGCTGGAACCTGCCGACCAAGGTGCACATCCACGGCTTCCTCACCGTGAACGGCGAGAAGATGTCGAAGTCGAAGGGCACCTTCGTCCGCGCCCGCACCTACCTCGACCACCTGGAAGCCCCGTGGCTGCGCTACTACTACGCTGCCAAACTGAACGGGACGGCCGAAGACCTCGACCTGAACCTGACCGAGTTCAAGGAGAAGGTCGACTCCGACCTGGTCGGCAAGGTGGTCAATCTCGCCAGCCGCACGGCGCGCTTCGTCCCGCGGCTGGCCGAGGCCTATCCCGATGACGGGGGCCTGTTCGCCCGCGCCGCCGATGACGCCGACGCCATCGCCGAGGCCTACGAGCGGCTCGACACCGCCGCCGCGATGCGCCTGGTGATGGCCGCCGCCGACCGCGCCAACGCCTACGTCGACCGCACCGCACCCTGGGTGCTGAAGAAGGATCCGGCCAAGGCCGACGAACTTGCCCGCGTCTGCACCGTGACGCTGAACCTGTTCCGCCAGCTCTGCGTCTACCTGGCGCCGGTGCTGCCGCAGGTCGCCGAAGAGGCCGGACGGCTGCTGAACGCGCCGATCACGGCCTGGCGCGATGCGCAGCGACCGCTGACCGGCAATGCCATCGCCCCCTACCAGAACCTGATGGGCCGCGTCGATCCGGAGAAGCTCAAGGCGATGATCGCCGCCAGCACGGTGGCCGAACCCGCTCCGGCGCCGGTTCCGGCCGCCTCCGCCGCCCCGGCCGAGGCCCTCGCCGCCACCATCGCCTTCGACGATTTCGCCAAGGTCGACCTGCGCGTCGCCCAGGTGCTGACCGCCGAGGACGTGCCCAAGGCGAAGAAGATCGTCAAGCTGCGCGTCTCGCTCGGCAGCCTCGGCGAACGCACCATCTTCGCCGGGATCAAGGCGGCGTTCCCCGACGTCGCCGTGCTGGTCGGGCGGAAGATCGTCGTGGTCGCTAACCTCGCCCCGCGCCAGATGAGCTTCGGCGTCAGCGAAGGCATGGTCATCGCCGCCGGCGAGGCGCCCAACGCGTTCCTGCTGACGCCGGATGCCGGCGCCGAACCGGGGATGCGGCTGCATTGACGCCGCCCATCCTCGTCCTCGGAGCGCCACGTACCGGCACCAGTTGCGTCGCCGGCATGCTGGCGGCCGGCGGGGCGCGTGTGCCGGGACCGATGGTGAGGAACTGGGACAACGCCAAGGGCCACTTCGAGGCCACCGCCGCGGTGCGCCTGTCCGATCGCGTGCTGTCGCTGTCGGGCGGTTCGTGGATGCAGGCCCCAGTCGCGCTGCGCTGGGACGCCGAGGCCGAGGCCGAGCGCGACCGCCTGCTGGCTCCGA
Organism: bacterium; assembly: GCA_020049615.1. Next base: position 4,458 of record JAIFKN010000246.1, read on the forward strand.
TCGACGGCCGTCCAGCGCTGCTGAAGGACCCGCGCATGCTGCTGTGCTGGCCGTTCTGGAACGGCAGCGGCACGTCGCTTGCGCTGATTGGCTGCGTGCGGCATCCCCTGGCAGCGGCGCGCAGCATGTCGGCGTGGCGACGGCTGGAGCTGACCGACGGACTGCGCCTGTGGCTGGCGCATTGCCGCGTCCTGCTGGAACTGGCGCGCAGCCGCGCCGTGCCCCTGGTCGATGTCGACGCCGCGCCGGAGGCGTTCCTGGCGCGCATGCGCACCGTCGCCGCCGGCCTGCCCGGCACGCTCGACACCGAGGCGATGGCAGCGCACTACGATCCCCGCGAACTGCACCACGACGGAGCGCACGCCCAGGTCGAGGACGACCTGCTCGCCCAGGCACTGGAGGTGCACAGCGAACTGCTGACCCTGCTGCCGCCAGCCGATCGGCGCAGCGGAATGCCCTTCCCCTGGCCCCAGGTCGAGCGCATCCGCACGCTGCTTGCCGCCCGCGATCTCGCCAGCGCGGTCGCTGCCGCCCGCTCCCTCGTGGGCTCGTGCCAGGATCCGGTCGCCGTGCTGCTGCCGCTGTCGAGCGACCTGCTGCGGGCCGGCGCCGGTCGCGACCTGCTCGCCCTGGTCGATGCCGTCGCGCCGCCGCCGGCCATCGCCGGGCTGATGCGTGGCAAGGCCCTGCTGGCACTCGGCGAGGCCAGGGCCGCCGTCGACGCTCTGACGCCCGCCGCCAGCGGCCCCGCACCCTATTGGGAGGCGCGCAGCCTGCTCGCCCAGGCCCTCTACGCAGCGCGCCGACGCACCGAGGCCCGGACCCTGATGGTGGCCATCGCCCCCGAGGCGGTGCACCCACCAGCCTGCCTGTCGACCGCCGCCGAATGGGCCTGGCGCGACCGCGACCATGCCGAGGCCCGCCGGCTGTTCAGCGAGGCGATCGCCGCCAGCCCGCCGCATCGGCGCGGGCGCCTGCGCTGCCGGCTGGCCGAACTGCTGCGAGAGCAGGGCTGCCATGGTGCCGCCAGCACCGAACTGGCGACGGCCTGCCAGGAGGATCCTGGCTACGGCCGGGCCCGCGAGCTGCTGCTTGAAGCCGGCAGAAAGCCTCCGATCCTGCCGCCCCTCACGCCCGAGTAGCTCAGCGGTAGAGCAGCGCATTCGTAATGCACGGCAATACAGAAGCAATAATGGCTTACATCGATTCCGGTTCCCAGGCACGGCGATAACCTGGGCACTTCAGCCGCGTTTCCGGCGCTCCAACTCGTCATGCAGAGCGGCCCGAAGGCGCGCCGCCACAGCTTCCAGCGCACCCAGACGGGCCTCCCAACTAGCGGCCAGCTGCATGGCAGCAGCCGACGGCCGGGAGACCGTGCGAGCCCGGCCCCTCACGCCACCAACCGTGCAGGGATCGCGGGCGGCGCCTCGAGTAGACCTGCCGCGAGCAGCTGCCGCAGATGGGCGGCCTCGGCCTGGACGGCGGCCCGGTCTTCCAAGGGCACGGACTTGAGGTCGAAGGAGAGTTGCAGGGCCTCGGAGGCGTCGATGGACTTGCCGACCGCCGTGGCGTGCCCGTGCTCGGCCGCGCAGGTCGAGCAGTAGGCGGCCCCTGTCGTCTGCAGGTCGCCGTCGGTCACGACCATCAGGTCGAACAGGATGCGACCGCGTCGGCCGCAGAGGCCACAGGGCCAGTTCCCACTGATGATGCGCACAAGGAGGGATGAGGGCTGGCTGGGCATGTCGGACTCCTGGCGCCGGGGATGGTGGCGCAGAGACCCCAGCCTAGCAGCCACGCACCTGCCCGCATCAATTTACCTATTACACACTTACACGAAATGGACTGATTTATCCGGAAATATCCGCTTCCGGAACATCGAGCGGCTTTTCCGAAAACAGCCGGACATAGACCAGGATTACGGGTTGCCGCCCGCCGGCCTCGCGCCCACAGATTGCCAGTAGGCACGGGCTTGATCGTTCAACGAACCAGTACCACCTAAGTAGCCGGCGAAATGCTGGAAGCGTTCCACCACAGCCCACTGAGCGCGACCAGCCTCCTGCATTGCCGCTAGGGTTGCCTGTATGGATTCGTTCAGTTTCTGCGTTGCCGTGCCGCCAGATAGCGTCTCCCCCTCTAATTCATTCTGGGCGGCCTGGGTGCGGCCCGACTCCATATTGCCAACCTGATCTTGAAACGTTGCCAGGCCGCTGCCGATTTTGATGTTGCCCGTTGAGGACAGCGCCTTGCTGGCGTCACCCAG
>JAIFKN010000156.1 GCA_020049615.1 bacterium
GCGAGGGAAAACGACATCCACACCAGCACCATGGCGCCCATGGTGCACAGCAGCACGCTGATGAAGGGGAAGACGGTCGATTCCGGCATCGCCGACCGCTGACGCTTGCGGGCCATGGATCAGCCATTGCCCCCGCTGACCGCGCCCGGGGCCAGCGACAGCTGGACCTGGATCGGTTTGCGCAACTGCTGGATCGCCGGGGGCAACTGGCGCAGCGCCTCCTGGACGCCGGACAGGGTGCTTTCCAAGGCGGCGGCCTGCTGGGTGTTGCGGCCAACCTCGGCGGAACGCTGCTGCTGCAGCGCAGCGACCGCCGTCTCGATCTGGGCGACGGCTTTGCCGACCGCGGCGCCGAGCGGGGTGGTGGCCTCGGCCAGGCGCTGTGCCAGCGCCCCGCCAAGCTGGGCCTCACGTGCGGCGACCGCGGCGTTCCAGCGTTCGCGCTCGTCGGTCAGGGCCTTGAGCAGGCTGGCGGCCGAACGCTCGCGCTCGTCGGCCAGGGCCTTGCCCAGGGCGGCGGCGGTGCGCTCCAGCTCCTGCTTGGTGGCGCCGGCGTGCAGGGCGAGCGACTTGCCGACCGCGTCGGCGATGGTCTGGGCCTGGTCGGCGATCTGGCGATGGGCCTGCTGGGCGGCGGCGGCGGCCGCTGCGGTGGAGGTCGAGGCACCGGTCGCCGCGGCGGTGATCTGGTCAAGCGATTTGGCAAGTTGTTCGTGCCCGCCGATCAGCGCCTGCACATGGGTGCGCGCGGCCTGGTCGCGGCGCGCAGCGTCATCGGCGATGGCGGCGGTGTGGCGCTGGATCGCGGCGACCAGCGCCGACTGGTCGGTGCTCTCGCCCGCCAAGCGCGTCTCCAGTTGATAGGTCAGCAGGTCGTCGATGTCATCATGCAGCTTCATTTCACTCTGATACAGCATGGTCTGCGCCAGCAGGGCGATGACGCTGAGGATCAGGGCGACCTGGGTGGCGTAGAAGGCGGTACCGAGCGAGCCGGCGACATGACCGATCTGTTCACGCAGCACATCGGCCGAGGTGATGTCGCCGGTCTTGAGGCCGGCGATGGCGCCGCCGATGCCGACCACCGTGCCGATGAAGCCGAGGATCGGGATGGCCCAGAACAGGAAGCGGGGCAGGGCGTAGGCATCCTCGGCGCGACCGCGGTCGGCCTCGGCGCGGCGTTCCAGCAGGCTGCTCAGCTCGGCGGCGCTGCCGTGGGTGGCGAGATGGCCTTCGACCAGCACGAGGCGGCGGGTGATGAGGCTGTGGCCGTGCTCGGCCTCATAGCCGGCGGCGCGGGCCGCGACCTCGGCGACGGCCTCGCTGGTCACCGGCCCGCTGCCGTTGAACCACTCCTGGCGCATCGCCTGGACCTCGGGGCGATAGACCCGCCAAGCGCGGAAGGCGAGGATGAGCAGGTGCCAGAACAGCAGGAACACCGTCATGTGCTGGTAGGCGCCATCGAAGGTGTCGCGCATCAGACCATGCGGCAGGGCCGAGATCAGCGCGATCCAGCCGCCGATCAGCACGCAGGCGATGACGAAGGTGGTGGCCACCTCAGCGAGGAGGCCGGAGCGGGCGGGGACGGAGTCGGAGCTCATGGCTTGGTTTCCGGTGCGGGGGCCGGGGTGACCGGCGGAGATTCGGTGATGAGACGGAAGCCGATGGCGGCATCGCGCTTGTCGGCGCGCGATCCGATGCGGAAGGCGGCGCGGCACATCTGGCGCGGATTGGCGAAGCAGCCGCCGCGCACCGTCGTCATTCCGTCGGGCTGGGTGGTGGGATCCGGCGCGGGATCACGTTGCGCGATCGAGGCGTAGCGTTGATCATCGAGCCAGTCGTCGGTCCACTCGAACAGGTTTCCGGCGAGGTCTTCGACGCCGCACCACGAGGAGCCGGACGGGAAACTGCCGACCGGCGCAGGGCCATCGTGGCCATCGGCACGACAGCGATCCGGGCGCCACGTATCACCCCACGGCCAGATGCGGTTGGTCGGTCCGCGTGCGGCGTATTCCCATTCGACCTCGCCCGGCAGACGCAATACCACTCCGCTGGCGGCACTGAGCCACGCAGCGTAGGCGCGGGCATCGGCGAGATAGACGCCGCGCACCGGCAGGTGCTCCAGTCCGGCGCGTGGCCGGAAGCCGGTGGTGGTCTCCTCGAACTGGTCGAAGCCGGGATCAACGGCGGGGCCATGCGCGATCAGATAGGGCGCGAACTGGGCGCAGGTGACCTCGTAGCGGCCGAGCCAACGCGGGATGGTGAAAGCAACCTGCTTGCGAGGGCGTTCGTTTGGCCGGCTGGCCTCGTCGGATCCGATGCGGAAGCTGCCCGGGGCGACCAGCAGCAGCTCCATGCTGCCGCCGCCGGGCAGCACGAGGACCTGACGCGGAGCGTAGGCGACAGGTGGCGGCGGCTTGACCGGAACCTCGGACACAGGGGCGACCATGATCGGCGGCACCGGTGTGCGGGCGGATGAGGGCTCTGGGACCGGGACCGGATGCGCGGGCTGGGGCGGGGGTTGGACCACCGGCGCCGGTTGGGCGACAGGCCGCGGTTCGGGCGGCGATGGCGCACGGTGGCCGAGAGCGAACCAGCCGACCAGCACCGCGACCGGCACCAACGCCAACGGCAGCAGCCACGGCCGAGCGCGCGGACGCGGCGCAACTGCTGGTGCCGGTGCGCCGGACGGCGCCTGATCCGGCATGCGCCGGGTGGCATCGAGGTCGATGGCCGGCGGCATGAAGGTGCCGCTGCGCGGCTGGGTCGCTTCGGTAGGCTGCCGCGCCTGGAACGAGGACGGCGTCGGCCCCGATGGCGTCGGTGTGGCGGACGACGGCGTGAGGAAATCCGAGGCCGGGGCGACGACGATCGGCAAGGTGGCATCAAGCGTCGGCCCGGCGAGGGCGCCAGCGGCGCGGTCCATCGCCACCAGCCGCTCGCGCACCTCGGCGCAGGTGATGCGCTCGCCCGCATGGAAGCGGGTCATATCGGCGATCAGGCCGACCAGTTCGGGCGGGGCGGCCTTCTCAAGCTCGGGGTAGAGGCCCAGCACCGTGCCGCTGGTGTAGACGCGCTCGCGGACGCGCTCGATCATCTCGTGCGCGGTACCGGCCTCGACCGGCGGACGGGCGGCCAGCAGCGCGGCGAAGGCGGCGCCGAGGCTGTACACATCGGCCGAGGTGCCGACCTTGCTGGAACTGCGCGCCTGCTCCGGCGCCATGTAGGCCGGCGTCCCGATGATGCTGCCCATGGTCATGTCCGAGTCCTCGCCGGTCTGGCGCGAGATCCCCAGATCCATGAGCACCACCCGACCCGTGGATCGCTCGAGCATGAGGTTCGAAGGCTTGATGTCCCGGTGGACGATGGAGCGCTGATGCAGCGCGTTGAGGGCCGCCGCAGCCTGCGCGCCGATGCGCACCACGGTGGCCGCCTGGACCCCCTTCCCGCCACGGGTGTACTTGCCCAGTTCGGTGCCTTCGATGAGGTCCATGACGATGACCGGATGACCCTTGTCGATGCCGCAATCGGTCACCAACACGAGGTTGGGGTGGCGGATCGACACGCACAGCTTGGCTTCACGCAGGAAGCGCTCGGCGATGATCTCGCTGCCCGCCCCCCGCAGACGGCTGACCAGGACCTTGATCGCATGGCGCGACCCGAGGACATCGTGCTTGGCCTCGTACACCACGCCCATGCCGCCTCGACCGAGGGTGCGCACGACGCGATAGCGCTCGAGGATGAGTTCGGGCTCGTCGGCACCGACGCCCGCCAGCGCCGCTTCGATGGTCTTGTCCATCTCGCCCATGATCAGCGCCTCAGCACCACACCGACACCGACACCGAAGGCGGAGCCGTCGATGGTCTGGTCGGACTCTGTGGTGTTGCTGATCTGGATCAGGGCTGCCTGGGCCTGGAAGGCGAGCGACGGCCGGACCCACCAGCGCAGGCTGGGCAGGACGGCGAGCTGCTGGGAGCCGGACCCCGTCGCAAGATGCACCCGCAGGGCGGTCGACCAGCGCTCGGCGAAGGACCATTCTCCGGACAGGGTGGCGGCTGGCGACACGGTCGCACTGCTGGTCGCATAGTCCGGCGAACGGACGACGTAGGAGTCGAGGGCGACGCCGCCCAGGACGGCAGCCGTCCAGCTGTCGCTCCGATAGCCCAACCAGGCGCCACCTCCGCCCTCACCCCAGGTCACGGCCGAATCGGCGCTGCTGACCGACATGCGGAGCGCATAGGCGCCCACGCCCCAACGCAGGCGGTCGCCGAAGCCGAGGCGACCATCGACGGTGGGAATGAACTGGAGCCCCGACGGTTCTTCACCTCCGCCTTCGGTGGTCGCAGAGGCCTGCGCCGCAACCGCCGCGGCGTCCAGCTCGACCAGCCACAGGCCGTTGTCCCTGGCGCGCAGTTGGTCGCGTTCGCCGATGACCGCATCCCGTTCTGCCGCAATGCGCTCCAACTCGGCGCGTGGCACCTGGGCCGGGGGCGGCGCGGCGATGGCGGGCAACCCCGCCACGGATGCGACCAAGGCCGGGTCGGCGACCCGGGCGGCGATCGCCGCGTCGGCAGCAGCCGCGGTGCTCCACAGGGCCAGGCCGGCCTCGCTGATGCCGGGCAGGCGCTGCACGCCGAGCAGGCCGAGGGCACCAAGTCGGGTCCAGGTCCCCGCCGGTCCCAGCGTTTGGGTGGCAGGCACGGTGGTCGTAGCCGTCATGGCTGGCAGATCGCGGAACACCGGAGTGGCGCTCCAGGTGCGCCGGATCGTGGCGGCGGCGGCCTGCAGAGTCACCGTGGCGGTGACCTCGCCTTCGGCACCAGGGCGGATCGAGGCGTAGAGCAGCTTCGCGGTGCCAGAAAGGGTCAGGCCGGAAGCGAGATCTTGTCGCGGCAGGTCGAAGATCATGGGCAACTGCCATTCTCGGCCACCGATCTCGCCCTCGCCCAGGCCGCTGAGACTGAAATCAGCCCATAATTTCTCATTCCGCTGCAGCCCGCGCAGGGTGTATTCTCCCGGATTGCCCAGGAGCCGCACGGCGTAGGTCTGCTCGGCGGCACTGCGCAACACGTTCACCGCCGGACCCTGGCACAGCATGCCGGCGAGTTCCTCGGCCCAGGCGGCGGGCAGACCGGATTCCTCGGCCGGGGCCCGGCGGCCTTCGCGCTGGTCGATCACGTAGCGCAAGCTGGGCATGGGGAAATCCACCGGGGTGGCACCACCGATGGTCAGCCTCGCCAGGGGCGCGTCTCCCGTAGCGGGGATGCCCGCCTGCACGGTGTCGGTGACGGCTCCCGCGCCGACCGCTTGGTCGCCACGTACCTCGATCGTGGTGCGGCCATCGCGCGTCGCCAAGCTGACCAGGACAGCGCTTTGCAGACGCAGATTCGTCTGTCCGGCACGCTCGATGCGCAGGTCGTCAGTGCAGCGGAAGGTCCAGGTCAGATTGACGGCCTCACCGGCTTCCATCTCCTGGCTGGAGCACACGGCAAGCACCGCGCCAATGAGGATCAAGCGTCGGTGTAGCGTACCCACTGATGATGTCATCGCAGGGGAGTCGGGGCAGGGATCACGGGGCACGGTCATGGCGCAGGCTTTCGTTGCGAATCACGCAGGCCAAAGTCTCATTGGCCAGATCGATGGGGCGGTCTGGGTTGGTTCAGCCGAGACCTGGGCGTTTTACTGGACACACGCAAGGCTGGGCAGTGTCTTGACCTGAGGATCCTAGGCAATGCTCACTAGGTTGGCCTGTAGTTGGTTTCCGAAAAATCCTTCCGCATTTCGGGTCGCAGGGATTCTGCCTGGAGACGATCGGTCCGCACGAAAGCTGGGCCAACACGGTCAGCCCCAGGCTGCCAGTGTTGCGCCTGCCCCCGATGGCCTGGACGGCAAGGCTGCGGTCTGCACTGTTGTTGCCATGGGCCGTGCCGAGGATCTGACGGCTGCATATCCGGTGACGGTGCGGAGCCGCCGCTGACCTGAGAGGCTCTTGCGTTGCGCGTACGAGGGGGACGGCGTGGCGGCTCTGCGCGACATCCTGGTGCGACTGTCGCATCGTTGACAGCTCAGGTTTCCCTCATGCGTAGCTTTGCCCCCCTCCCACAGCCCTTGGTCCTGTTGGTGGAGTAGGAAAGTGTGATATAGAGTGTTAGCGATCGGTAAGCATTGTAGTACAAAGTCTTTACACGCGCCCATGTGCAATCTCCCCGGTTCGGCGTGCAATCTCCCCGGTTCGGCGTTGGCCCACAACCCCTTGCCGTGCAAAGACCCCGGGCGTGCGTGCAATCTCCCCGGTATGCGGTGCATCGCCCCGGCATGAGTGCAAAGGCCCCGGTGTGCGTGCAAAGGGCCCGGATTGTCGAAGCCGCCGTGCAAAGACCCCGGGATGGCGTGCAAAGGCCCCGGGTCTTTCGCATACCGGGGAGATAGCACAATTCCGTTGAGATTGCACGACGCCGCACAGCATGCTGGCGTGGGCGATCTGATCCAGGACACAACGCCAGCACAGCAGCCGGCATCGCCCAGTGTCCAGCGCATGCTGCGCACGCGCGAGCGCATGCAGGCGGCCCTCGCGGCGAAGCAGCATGCCGGATTCGTCATCCCGACAGCTGGCCGCCGCCGCCTGCTCCAGGCGCCGATCTGGTTTGCACCGCGTACGGCGGCGAAGTTTGGCTCCACCTCCTATGCGTGGCGCACCACCGATGGGCTCAACCACGGCATTTACACCACGAACGTTCAACCGCAGCGCATCATCGACGGCAGCGAGGGATCGTTCAATCCGGGCGGTCTGCTGACCTGGATGGATCTCGACCTGATGATGTTCTTGTCGGCCGTGTTCCTCTCGCGCAAGGTCGATTACATTGATACGGATCAGCGATCCATCTTTGCGGCGATCGGCTACGCCGCGCTTGACGACCCCCCCTACCAGGAACTGCGCTCTGCCATCGCCCGCCTTGTCGGCACGCAGATCTGGACCATCGACGAGGCCGTCGACGGCCGGGTCGATGGTCCGATCCTGCTGCCGCGCCTGCTTGAAACCAACGAGGAACTGAAACAGGCGTGGCGCCAGGAGGGCCGTCGTAACAAGCTCGTCGTGGCGGTCGGCCACGGTTGGCTGAGTGAAGTAGCCTCTGAAAACCAGGTCGTCGACCTGAACTCCTATCTCTACTTGGTGCGCTGCATCCGCTCGGCAGACGCGATCAGCCGGCGGCGCGGCGAGGATGATGAGGACGCTGTCCGCCCTCCCGACATTGCGCGCAGCATCCTCCTCTTCCTCGACAGCATGCGCCACATCGACGGCGGGCGTCATGCCACAACGGTCAAGACGGGCTGGCTTCTCGAACGCTTCGGCGATCGCCACAAATCGATCCCGGCGACCTACGCCGATGCTGATCTCAAGAAGCGTGCGGATGCGATCGCCAAGAGCCGCGAACAGGCGGAGATCCACCAGAAGACCGAGGCGCAGCGCACCTTTGGCGAGATGCCGTCGCCGGAGTTCAAGTACCTGGACCCGATGCATCCCAACAGCCGCATTCGCCGTTCGCTCGATGCGATGGTTCGGCTGGGCATCCTCAAGCCGTACAGCGTCGAGGGCGATCGGCTCAGCGTGACCTGGGCCGACCCATCGCACCTGCCTCGGCTGCGTGTCGATGCTCGCAACGTCAACTGGTCAGACTTGGCCCCGATCACCGAGGAGGGTGAGCAGCGGTCGCTGGTGCAGGTCGACAAGTTGACCGGTGCTCTGCGCCTCGCGCATCAGGATGCGCCGGCTGGCGTGGCGATCACCGCCAGCGCCAATGTCCTGCCGCCGGTCCAGGCCCCCGCGCCAGACGCACCATCCGAGGACCCAGCCGGGGTACAGCGTCGGGCTGAGGCGGCGTTCCTGCTCAAGTTGGTGCCCATCCATCGGTCGACGCTACAGGCAGCTCGGGCGCGTGGCTGGACGGATACTCCGCACTTGCGCCACCTGCTCATCGTCACCCTCTGGAAGAAGGCCCAGGGTCAGGTGCGGGACGCCGCCGCCTTCGCCGCCAAGCAACTGACGGAGCTTGAGCCATCGGCGTATGAGCGGCCCGCGCTGACGTCTGGTGGTCTGCCCATGGACGAGATCGTCGCGTGGTGGTCCGGCCCGGATTCTCCCAAGCGTCGGTACCAGGATCGTTGGGACAGATCCCTGACCCAGGCCGCCCGGCAGCGCGGTGTCGCCGTGGCGGTCGAACCGGAGACCCCCTCTCCGGCCGTGCTCAAGCCGGCCGTTGCGGACGAGGTCGCCATGGCCGATGGCCGCGATGACGATGATGAGGTGACGCAGATCGCCATCCAGTTGCGTGAACACCAAGAGGTTGCTCGTCAGTTGGGGCACCGTGTCGACTCCGTCCCCCATCGCGTGCGCAGCGCCGAACGCATCGTTGCGGATGAGAAGCTCTACCGCCAGTGGCGACTCGCGATCGAGCGTCGGACGACGTGAGGGTCTGCTGATGGCCCGTCCCAGGCGAAAGCCGCGCATTGCAGATCGCATCGTGGTGGCGATCCACGATCGCCTGCTGGCCGTTGGGCAGATCGAGGTGGTGACCGATCCGCGAGGCCGCAATCGGTCGATACGGTTGTGGGGAACGACCTATGGTGCCGGGCATGTTCCGCCGCCAGGCTCCCGCGTGCTGCAGATCCACCGTGGACGTGGTCGCCCCCCTGCGGGGACCATCGGCTTGATTGGCGCCATCGCGGCCGCCACCGGATACTCTGAGCGGGTCATCCATCGGGCTCTCGCTGGAAGCCCCCGAGCAGGAACGCGCCGATCACCCGAAGCGGGCTGTCCGCTGTGCGGTCACGAACAGTGCCCCCCTCCGGCAGCAACGGCCCCGACCCCATCTGCCCAGCATCCACCCCAGACCTTGGCGGCGGTGGGGTTGATCATGCAGCCCGTGCCTCAACCGCCCCGCGTCGCACCGCAACAGGCGTGCAGGTCCGCCCTGTACGAGGCTCTGGACGCGGCCATCAGCATGGACGCCGTCCAAGGAACGGCCCTGCACCTAGCGGTCTCGCTGCGCGCAGCCTTGCCGACATAATTACGACGCATTGGCTGGAACAGGCACGCAGCTCCGCCGTAAGTCAATGTCGCCTAAGTGCTTGTAGCTTCGGCGGTTAGCCGGCAAGGACCAATTCGGCGGCATATTCGAGGGGCTGGTCATCATCAACGATGACGATGGGGAGATCCGCCGAGCGCGCTCGGCGACCGGGCGGCAACCGCTGGCGACGGCCGTTTGCTGGCGATTTGCGGCCCTCGGTGATCAACTGGAGCTGGACCCCCTCTGCGACCAGTTGTCCCATCGCTAGGCCTTCTAACCTAGCCTGCTGACGGGCTAGGTCTGCGGTCCCATCATGTAGGTAAACTTTCAGTAGGCATGAGGACGAACTAGGTGTCTGGACGGGGCCACAGCCAGAAGCCTGGCCAATCACGCACCGCAGCCGCAGGCTTGCATCAACGATATCCGACAAGGGTCTAGCCGTTTGCATCGAAATACGGCGCAGAACACCAGCTGTGGTGCGGGATACGCGAAGGACCAGCGGACTAGGTTTCATGGTGACCTGCATAGGTTCATACCTAGGAGTAGGTAACACGTCAAGGAACGAGTATGCGCCTCGCAACCCATTGGCTCACCTAGTCTGACGGGCGCGCCAACCTAGGCGAGAACCAGCAAAACTAGGCCAACCTGGGTTCTCGTACCCAGCAAGAGGGGGGAGAACCAGGTGTTGACTTGCGGTCTCCATCTGGACCTACAAAGGGTGTTGACAGAGCAAACCTAGCAGGGAATCTCATAATCATGCCTGGACCTAGTGCCGCTCCTGGACCATCACGGCGGCAACAGGTCGCGGCTGCGTATCACAAGATCAAGAAGCAGGGGGGCAGCGAGGCGGAGGTCGACGAGGGCGTGCGCCGTGCCCTGCCCGATATAAACGAGGCGTTGATCGCCAACACCCTGCGCATTCTCCGGATCATCGAGGTTTCTGGCCAGCGATCGGTGCCAGCTATCCGACGCTGGCAAAAGGAACACGACGGTCGCCAGCCGAAGCAACTCACCGACGGCTTCTCCACTGAAGGGTGCCAGGAGTTGTTGGATGCGTTGGGTGTGGCCGTGGCCGAGACAGCTGGTCGCGAAGACCACACGGATCCGCGTCGTGCAGCGGAGGAGAGCGACCAGAGTGACGAGGCTGGCACCCGAGGCCACGCCGTCACCCGCTACGACGCGATCGACCTGCCGAAATTGTGGGAGCAGATAGAGACAGTTGCCGAGCGAGCTGCGGAACGGGCTCGGCAGGATGAACGCCGTGTGGCCGACGCGCAACTGGAGGCCGAGCGCCAAAAGGTGTTGGCCGAACGACAGCTGGCGGCCACCCTCATTGAGTCTGAGCGCAGGCAGGGGGCTGAACGCTCCGCCGCCCAGCGAACCCACACTCGTCTGGTTGCGGCCGTGGTGGGGTTGCTCGCCCTTGCCGCGGGCGTGGCGGGTGGGGTGGCGTGGTCGCACCAGGGGCTCGTGATCGGAGACAAGCCAGCGGGACAACCGCAGCAGGAGTCGCTAGCGGTACCATTGCCAGACCCCACAACGGAGCCCACGATCGCGCCCCAGCCGGCGTTGCCCTCCGACACGGGGGCACCGCCGGCGCCGACACCCGTCAGGGAGGGGGGCGCCAAGCCGACAGCGGACGAGCCAGCGGCATCCCACCCCTGACTGCCAGGCCACGACGGGATCAACATTGCCCAGCCTGGGCACCTCCCTACGCCTACGCCCATGGCGGCACACAGATTCCCACGTGTTCGCCCCATCACCAGCGTCGCAACCAGACGAACGACACCCGACCAGGGCCCGCCATCGCGCTGCGCACGCCCCCGACCAGGCTCGACCACGAGGCCATCCGCGTGTCCCGGCCTCGTCGCTGTCACCATGGAACTCTACGCCCGAGCCCATGTCGTCGACGTCGTTTCGCTGGCTGATATCGACCCGGCGATCCTGAGTCTGCAGCGCGGCCCGATGTACCGTCTCCAGGTCGAGATGCTGGAGCGCGTCCTGCGTGCTATGGGCGTGCGCCTCAGTCTGGTCCAGAAGACCACGGCCATCGATATCCCCCTGACGCGGATCACGCCCGCGGCCGCCGCCAGCGGAATGAAGCGGCTGCAGGCCATCTACGCCACCAGCTATGCCAAGGCACCGGCGACGCGGCACCTGGGACAACGGGCCCTCCGGCGGCGGGTCGCCACCGCTGCCGCCGCGTATGTCCAGGCCCGCTCCCGTCGACTGGGGGCCCTCGGCCCCAACGATGTCGCGGTCGCGCGTGAGGCGTCGGCACGTTATCAGACCCCGGAAGCGGTCATCGCCGCGCTGCTGCACGCCCGCGAGATCTCTGCCTTGGAACTGACCGCGGTGACCGGCATCTCGGCGGGCGTCGCCGGAGTTGCAGGTGCCGTCCTGTCCGGACGGCGCATCGACGGTGTCGCCCTGTGCGGCAGCGTGCTGCAGGACCTCGGCTGGCAACCCATGCTGACATGTGGCGATCGCGACCTGCGATGTGCCTGGGCGCCCGCACGAACTCCACGGTTCACCGTCGCAGGCCTGCGTCGCCGCGCCCGCAGTCGCGCCATCAACCGAGGCACGGCCCGTGCGGATGGCGTATCCGCATTGTAAGACGGTGTGCGTCATGGAGAATGGCGCGACGTATGGCGGCAGCCAGATATGAGATCTGTCGCGATGGGACCTGGGTGACCGTCCCGCGCTCCTGGCGCGACCAGTTCATCCTCGACGTGGCCAATGGTGAACCCGAGCTCACGATGGCCGAGATCGGCCAGCAACGCGTCCGGCCGCCGATGACGTCGCAGGGGGTCTCGGCGGTCCTGTCGCGCCTGCGGGCGCGGTCGGCCGATCCCGCCGCTGTCGTGGTGGTGGAGCGCCCCCGCGGCACCCGGGCGGCGCCGATCGCCTATGTGCCCTACGACCTGCCAGTGATCGACCAGCTCCGTCGCCGCGCCGCCGATCACCGCTGGACCTACCCACGCCTGACTGCGGCGAGCGGCCTCATCGCCTCGCGGGTCCGCAGCTACATGACCGTGCCGACGTCCCGGTTCTGGTTGGGCAAAGGCCTGCGCGTCAGTTTCCGCGACATCGGTCTGCTCTGTGATGGCATGGCCGCGACCGGACACCGCTACGAACTCATCGAGCGGGCGGGGTGGAAGCCGACCGAACCCACGAGCCCAGGCACCCTGTTCACCGCCCTGATCGATCGCCTGACGGAGGACCCGCTGTCGGACGACCGCCTGGCCAAGCTGCTCGATGCCGACGCCTTCAGCGTCCGTCGCATGCTCCGTGGCGGCCCGGCGGCCATGGACGAGATCTTCACCTGCGATCGACTTGCCGCGGCCATGGGCTGCGGGTGGGGGGTGATCGAAATCATCAACCGCCAAACCACCACGACGACCATCCAGGACCTGCTGCGGAGACCGGAGCGGACGTAGGCGTGCGCCGCTGGAGCGGCTCGCGAACCGGTGCGGATGTTCCTGACGGCGGGCAGCGCGGACGAGACGGTGCCCGATGTGAGCTTCTTCCGCCAGGAGTTCGTGCGCGGGATCGGCGGATCCGCCGACCTCAACAAGGACGGCTACGTCACCG
>JAIFKN010000140.1 GCA_020049615.1 bacterium
TACCTACCGGCTGCAGGTGCGTCATGTGATGCCGGCCCTGGCCCGCATCCTCGAACCGCTCAAGAGCCATGCCGTGGATGTCGAGCGTCACCTGGCCGGGCAGCCGGCCATCGGTGGCCCGGAGGATCCCGCGAGCGTCCTGCTGGTGCTCGCCGTGCCGCGGCTGCCGGATCTGGCCCTGCCGCTCGGTCGTCTCGCCGCCGAGCCGGCCTGGGCGGCGGCGGCCTGGGCGGTGCTCAGCGCGCGTGGGGGCTTCCACCTCGCCCTGCCCGGCCATCCCCGCCCGCTGTCGGCGCCGGATGACGAGGCCCGGCCCACGGAGGCGGCGACGCCGGACGATGCGGTCGGCCGCGATCTGCCGGCTGCCCTGCTCGGCCTGCTGCTGCTGCAACGGGCCCGGCCCAGCCGCCTGCGCCATCCGCCGGCCTGCCTCGGGATCGAGAGCCTGGGCGAGGCGGCCACGGCGCTGGGTGTGCATCGGGCCGCCGTCTATGCGGCCGCCGCCAGCCTGGAGGAGCAGGGCCTGATCACCACCCGGCACGGCCGGCTGCCGGTCATCCGCGACCTGCCGGTGGCGGTGAACCGGTGCCTCGACCGGGCCAAGCACCGGCCGCAGCGCGCGGTGGCCGTCGCCCCGCTGATCGGGGCCTGGCGCGATCGCGAGGCGGCGGTCGCCGGCATGCATGCCTGCGCCGGCCGGATCGGCACGGCTGATTGGGCCATCACCGGCTGGGAGGCCTGCCAGCGGCACGGGCTGGGCGTGCTGACCTCGTTGGCCAGCAAGCCGCTGGAGATCGTCACCCGCCTGCCGGTGGACGAGGCCCTGCGTCGGCTGGAGCTGCGGCGGGCCACGGACGGCCAGGCTAGCGCGCTGCTGCTGCGCACGCCCACGCCGCGGGCCGTCTTCCTGGGGGCCGCCGTGCTGCCCGGTGCGCCCGCCGCCGTGGTCGACCCCTGGCAAGCGGCGCTGCATACCGCTGCCGATCGCCAGCGCGGCATCGAGCAGGCCACGGCCATCGCCGACAGCCTGTGGGCCGAGGACTGAATGGCCCGGCGTCCGGCGTCCCCGACGGCGATGGAGCTCCTGGTCCGGGTGCTGGGGGCGATCGGGCCGTACCGTGACAGCGTCGTCCTGGTCGGCGGCTTCGCCCGCGATCTCTACCGCCACCACGAGGCCTTCGCCGACCCGGGGCTGGTCGGGGCGGAGACCAACGATGTCGATCTGGCGACCGATGACCCGCTGCGCCTATGCGGCGACCAGCGTAACGTTCCGATGACGCCTTCGGCGTCATCGGAACGTTACGCTCAACGTGCGGATGCGGCGGGGACGGGATGGGGCTGATCGTCCATGGCGGTGACCTCGGCCACATCGTGGCGGAGGGGCCGCAGGATTTCATCTGGGCGTCATCGGAGCGTTATCTTGATGGCCGGTCCGCCGCGCCCGACGCTGCCCGTTACCCCTCTATCCACATCGGGCTGCCGAGTGGTTACTTCGCCTCGCGGATCTTGTTCGTCCACGCTTGGATCTCCTGCGCCCACTTGAAGCGCTCCTTGCGGTGCTTCTGCAGCACGGCAAACGACTCGCGGGCCTGGACCGACATGTTCGACTCGATCTTGGCACCGGTGATCGACTTCTCTCCGGTGGCAGGAAGGCGGGCGTCCAGCGGGGTGAGGATATCCCACAACGGGCCAAGCGGCATGAAGTTCGTGCTGAAGTAGTCGGCCTGCTCCGTGACCTTCGCCTGGGCCCGGTCGTAGTTCTTCTCGGCGAGATCGTATTTCGTCTTCAGCGCCGGATTGACCCCGGTCTTCGGCACCGTCCAACCATCATCCAGGATGCTCGACAGCACCTGATTGGAGCAGTCCGTCCCGTTGGCGACCGCCACCTTGGTCGCCGCGTCCCAGGTCCCCCGGACGCGGATACCCGACTTCAGGAGGAAGACCCGGTTCTCGAGCGCCGGCTTCTCGGGAGCGGCCGCGGCGGCATCAGCCGGTTCGGCAGCCAGCGAGACGGCGGCGATGCAGATGACGAGCAGGATGGCGCGCATGACGATCTCCGTGCGATGACACGGGGAGCGCCCGCGTCAGGTGGCTGATGTGTATTATACAGTCATACAAATTATATGCAATCATGCGCATTGATGCACCAGGGCGCTTGGGGCGAACATGCGCGTACGTTCGTTCGTTGCTCGCGTGAAGCGCGGTTAAAGGCCCCGCCCGATGACCAAGAATCGATTTCCCGCCCGCGCATCAACCACAGTACGGGTCGTTCGCCGGGTCATCATCAAAGGTCGGCGGCGGTTGTTTCTCGTCCTCGTCCTTCGACTCTGCGGGGTGGTCATCACCGAATCTGATCTTTTTGACGGAGATGGACGCTAAGTCACCAATGGTCACCGGGGTCATGGTGAACGGGGCTTTGGATATCGCGTTGCGCATGGCCGGCACAGAGGCGCAGGACGCAGTGGACGCGTGCGTCGCCATAACATGCGAAATAACGCCTTCGCATGACACACGGAGACTTTGCCAAGCTTGGTAGATGCCATTAATCATTTTCCAGCGCTCCTGGTGACCCTCCACCAGTTTGGAGTAGCGAGCCTTGATTTCAGGATTGCCCCAGTCTTGGTCTTCGTAGTCCTTTGCCGCGTCGCGCATAGAGACTGACTGTCTGGAGATTCGGACGTCGGGCGGGCCGCGGTAAACCGAACCGAAAGACACCGTCGCACGACTCCCTTTGGCGGAACGGTAGCCAAACCAACGCCACGAGAACCTCGCGAGCTGATTCCGGAAGACATCTATCGGTGCTGAGCGGGTCGACCACACCAATTCGGGTTCGATGTGCACCGGCCCAGGCTCCAGCTTCGACCACCCTTTGCCCGGAGCATACCAACGCAATACCGGCACGATCCCATGGTTTCGTCCAGGGAAGTCGCGATACATCGCGTACACTTCGCGACATAGGAGGTAACGACACTCGGCGCGCAGTCGCCGGTATTCTCGGAGGTAGTCTCGCAGCACTCCGTCAGGATGATCTGTGTTGTATTGCGTTTCCATTTATGTTCCTCTGGCGCGGCGGATCTCGCACGCGCGGTATACCTCGTTGATGCACTCCTGATAAAGCATTCGGTACCTGGGATCAATGCCCGGGGTGTCGGTGTCCCCAGGGAACCGCTCGTAGGCGATCGAGTCCCAATCGCCCATGAGCGTCTCCAGGATCACACCGGGGAACCGGTCGTCCGGGACCACGTGCACGCCGTTGGTCGGGAAGATCTGGTTCGGCCGAACGTCCGGGTCGTAGCCGGCAATGGTGATCTCGCGCGGACGAAGTGGCTTCATGACTGACTCCGAAATGCCTAGCGATGGCATGTCAAGCACGTGTGCGATCTTGGTGCTTCTTCCCATCTTGGCCTCATGGATTGCTGGATTTTTCGTAAATTCCCGTGCGTTGGCAAGGAGGAGTTCGACCAGACGTTGAGGATTGAGGTGATCGTGTCCATCTCGTCAGGACGACGGCTGCGCCATCCTGTAGCGGGCCCGACCGTCAGCGGGGCCATCTGCTCCTCTGCGCGGATGCGCCGCGCCATCACCCTGACATCGTCCACGGCGGGGGGTTACGCGGCCGGCACAACGCCCGGCTGCCTGGACGCCGCGTCGCCCTGACCGTCCGTTTTCTCAAGCAGCAACCGCGCCTCATCGACATACTGCTGCACGAGGTTGCCTGGTGCGGTGGCCAGGAAACAACCGGCGAGACGCGAGGTGAGGACGGAGCGGGCTGCATCCTCACCGACGCGGGCGCCCACCCGAACGTGGAGAGCCCGCGCCTCGGCCACCAAGGATTCGGGCGCATAGCGTTTTCGTCGCAGGTGCCGCTCCGGGGTGCGTGCCGCGATCGGTGGCGCCGGTGGCGTATCTGGCGGCGCCGGCAGATCGGCCAGGGTCTGGGAGGTCGGCACAGCCAGTGGCACGGTGGGTTCGGCACGCATCCTCGGGTGGGTGGTGCTATGCCCGTCATCGTCGCGCACGCGCAGATTCAGCACGGTCTGCAGGATGGCCCGACGGGCGTAGGTCTGACTCGCCAGCACTTGGTGGGGCGTCGGCTGGCAACCCAAGGGGAAGACGCACCGAGCATCCATCCATTGCCCGGAAGGCAGGTGTATGGTGCGCATGCACACCCCATGGCCGTCGCCATCGCGCTCCGGGGTGGGGAGAAGCAGGATGTGCTGGGCGTCCAAGGCCGACTCGATCTCCTCCAGAATGTGCGACAGACTGGCGTACCGGGAACCGGTCGCTTCATTCACGCTGTCAACCTGGATGGCGACGATGCTCCGTCGGACGGCGGCAATGGCGGCATAGAGGTCGCGCGTTTCCGGGGAGGTCGTGAGGCTCATGGCGGCTCCGTGAGGGTCTGATCGACCCCGGTTCTACGCTGGACGGATTGCGACATCTGTTTCGACATGGGACCAGTGGCGCTGGTTCCGTTCTCCGGTGCTGCCGCGGGTACCGGGACCCGCGAACGAGGTCACACGAGGATCCTCGTCAGGCCCACGGCAGCGGCCGACGCGCGGTCGCGGTGCCACGGGCCGGGCTCAGACCACCGCATGCGCTGGACCGGTTCATGGCGCTGCGGTTGCCAACGTCGCAGCGGTCTGTTCGCGCACGAGGCGGGCGAACTCAGCTAGCGCACGAGCGGTAAATCCGCCCTTGAAACACGCTTTGCCGGTGCTGGTCTTGAGTCCTTCGAACACACCTCGGGCATCGTCGATTCGGTCCATGTCGATAAAGATGGTACGGAAGGTTTTTTTGCGGCCCTGCTCGCTCTCGACCCGCATGCCCGCCGCCTCGATCACAGCGACCTGCTCGTCGCTGAATTCGGCCATGCGACCGTGTACGGCTACCCGCGGCGGCCGCTGGAGCCCCCCCAAGGTCTGCGGCCCAGCAGGGACATGGGTCATGCTGCCGGCTCGAATCAGTGCCCCGTGATGCTCGACCGTGAGCACAAGACGACGGTTGCCGTGCGGGGACAACGTCAGGCGCAAGGCATCGACCCGGAACAGATGGGCGTGCTCTTTCGCGTCGAAGGAGACGGTACGGAGTCGACTGGTCTCTGGCTGGTCCATGCGCCTATTATACGCTTGTATACATATTTTGCAACAACGCCCGGGGACTTCGGATCAGGCGCCACCGGGCCAGCACGACCGTCATTCAAGCCTTGGACGCGCGTCGCTCGGGAACCGTTCTGCAGATTCCGGCTTCACGACCGCCAACACATCGATGGGCTCGCCATGGCCGCCGCCATCCGCCTGCTGGCTGGTCAGCGGTGGCGTCGACGCGATGTCGCCCGCGCACGACCTGGAGCCAACCGATCTCCCGGGCGCTGCGGTGGCGAGGTCGAACCGCAGGTCCGGATGGCCAACGTGGCATGGGGGCGGTGCATGATCCGTTCGAATTCTGCCCGCTCAGCCCGTTCCGTCGCACCGTGACGCGTGACGACCTGCAACCCTGGTCGCCGCAGCTTCTGCCGGAGCCATTCATGGCTCCGGCCCAGGAGCAGGGCCATCTCATGGATCAGGTAGCGCTTCCCGTTGGGTTTGATCCGGCGCACGCAGAAGCCGAGGCCCTGTACATAGCGGGCCAGGTGCCGCGGCTGGATCCGGACCACGGTTGGAGCCAGCCGCGACATGGCCCGTACGAGCTGCGTGGTGCCTGGGCGACCCTGCCGCATGCGGAGGATGGCCTGGGCGAGTTCGGATGGGTCGGTGGTGGCCGCCCGGATCGCCGCCAGGTCGCGCGCGGACAACGTTACCGGACTGCCGAGCAGGCGGGTCGTCAGGTGCTCGTGCACCCGGGCGGCTTCTGCTGGCGTCAGGGCATAGCTACCCGGTGTGCCCTGGGCGGCATACAACTCCAAGGCACGGCGTACTGGCGCATCACGGGTAGCGGCCATGATCTGAGCCTAGTGCCGCCACATCTGCCCGCCAGCAGCCCCGGACTCGGGCGGCTCGCATGCTCGGCGACGGATGTGACGCTCCGCCACGGCGTGCGTTCCGGTCGCCCTCGGCTGGTCACCCACTTGACTTCAGCACGCTAGGCGCATCGGAGCGTCATGAGCATCACCCCTGGCACCACCGCAGAACATCTTCGGAACGGCCCCCCTGCCGTCGGCGCCTGCGCCGTCCGCCGCCTGGTGGCCTACTTGGCCGCCTGCGCCCACGCGAACGGGAACCACGACATCCGCGACGTGTTCACCTTCACCGATGCCGATGGCAACCCCGACCTGGTCGCCGCGCGGCGCTTCGCCGAAGGCATCCGTGACCGCTTCCTCCCCGAAGGCCTGGGCTACCGGGTCGGCGTCCGCCATGCCTACAACCGCGTGGTCGTCCGCCTGATTCCCATGGAGGAGGAGGCGGCCGAGGACGCCATCGTGGCGGCACCGGCGTTGAGCTGCTAGTTCGTGGTGTGCCGCTGCCTGGCCTGGAATTGCCCACACATATCGCGGCTGCCCGTTCAGCGCCTGGGTTTTCCCAACTCTGACCCGCGTCCGATGTAGACCCATATTCCGTACTCGACATTGCTGCTGGCCCCGCCCGGAATGCGTGTCGTCAGTGATCTGCCCGTAGCTCCGGCGGTTACGTAGTGGATCTCGTTGGGCCGCGAGGACGATGCCAGCACAGCTATGTAGCCATGGCTGCAGGGTTGGAACCGCGAACGTCTCCCACGTATTGTCCGCTGACAGCCACCCCTCGATAAACTCCGCGCGCCTCCCCGTGATTTTGTCGCTGGCCTCCGGTGGCCGGGTCGTCACAAGCGCCTTCAGCAGGAATTTCTTGCCGTTGATCTCGCGGGGGGTGGACATGATGGCAAGCGGTACTCCTTTAGGTGGAAAACACCGATTGTTCGCACATGGTTGCGTGGTGACGGTCGCTCCGGCAAGCCTGCATAACCCCTGGTCGAGATCCACCCAGGTGTCGGTGAGTTGCGTCGTGATGTAGGGCAGGGGCCGTGGGCGCGTTGCAAACGGCGTGGACAATGCCTGGAGTGGACCCGACCCGTCCATGAGTTGGTAGGTGATGCGTGACCCGAATTCATCCGGTACGCCGACGATGGCCCCGGTGGTTGTTGACCCGGCAAGGAAACCGTTGCTTGAAGCGATCACGTCGCCATTCCGCACGAGGATCACCCGCTCTGGCGGGCCCACCGTGAAGCTCGGGTTACCCCAGTTCGTTCGTGTAGCCATGGAGATCAGCACCTTCCGATCTCCAATCGCGTGCATCGCCATGCACATGTATGGCGGCGGGACACCCCACGTCTCGTTCATCGGTGTGTCCGGTCCGCGGTTCATGTCGAGGATGCGACCGTCGCCCATCTGGACGTAGGCACGCCCTCCGCTGTCGACGGCGATACGCTCGACGACGCGATTGTCGCCGTACATGTTCCGAAGGAAGGGTGATCCGGGCTGCGCAGTCGGCACGATGACGGGAGCCGACCAGGTCTCCCCGGCATCGCTCGACGTGATGATCTGCTGACCGTACTCCCCCTGACGGGTAGCGCGCGGGAAGGTCCGTACGACGAGCAGGACGTGCTGCTCACCGTTGCTCGTCAGGTGCGAGTAGTGGACGCTCTCGGCCTGCGGAAGCGATACCTGGCGCCAGGACTTCAACGCCTGCGCCTCGGCTGCATCGATTGCGAGGGCCGATGATGCGCCTATCGTCAGTAAGAGCGTGGCAGCAGCGCCACTGATGGTGATATGCTGTGCGCCCGGTGTCATGTGTAGCGAGGTCCTGAGATGGTCTTGGCCACCTACGCATGCCGTGGCCTGGAATGGATGGTAGCCGCTGCACGCGTCCGTCCAGATCATGACCAGGCGCGACCGTCTTCGCCTGGTTACGTCGGCAATGCCGCCGTGAGCACCTGGGTGACGGCCCGCCAGTCGACGACCCGCAGCTCCTGGGCCACGAGGTAGCCACCCACGGCCAGCACCGCCAGCGCCGTGTAGCGCACCACGGGCCGCACCCAGACCGCCAGGACGATGGTCGCCAGCCGCAGAACCCCGGACATGAGTGGACGCATCGGCCCGCGCCAGAGCACCCAGGCGTGGACCATGCGGTGGCCGAGATCGCTCAGCGGCACCAGGTCGCGCAGCGGCTGCTCGCTGCGCAGGTTGCGGTAGTGGAGGAGATGGGCGTGGACGGCCCGCCGCCATGGGACCGTGCTCGGGACCACAAAGACGATGTCCCCGCGGTTGAGCCCCTCCTGCTCGGAGACGCCTGCCTGCGGCGTCAACTTCTTGCCCATGGCCCCGGCGCGGTGGCGCGGTCGCATACGGTCTGCTTGATGTGGGTGCCGAGTTCGCAGCCGGTGACGTAGCCGTCCTTGTTGAGGTCGGCGGATCCGCCGATCCCGCGCACGAACTCCTGGCGGAAGAAGCTCACATCGGGCACCGTC
>JAIFKN010000193.1 GCA_020049615.1 bacterium
CCGTGCCGCCTGACACCCGCACCGACCTGCTGCTGCCGTGGTCGGACGCGGTGTGCGTGTGGGGCTCGGGGGACTGCGCCGCCTGGTGCGCACGGCAGGAAGCCTTGCGACCCGAGCGCATCCGCGCCCTCCTGGTCGCGCCGCCCTTCCGCCACCACGCCAGCGAGAGCGTCCTGACGATCAGCGACGTCCGTCCTGTGCTGCTGCCCGCCGGATCACCTGGCCGCTCGTATGTCCAGCCGGATGCGGCCCGGGTCGTGCTGGAACGCGATGGGGACGGCCCCGACGGCTGGCTGCGCCAGCGTTGAGCGGCCGCGTGCGCCCCGCCACCACGTCGCGTCGACCGCTGGTCATCGCCGTCTGCACCCGGCGACCCGCAGCTGCGTCGGGTGCTGGAGGACGCGGTGAGCTACCGGCGGGACGCGACCGCCTCTGCGGAGGCGGGCTCCAGCGGCACCCACAACCCGACCTCGGTGCCGAAGCCCGGCTCGCTGCGGATGGCGACGTGGCCGCCGAGGCAGCCTTCGCCGATCAGCTTGGCGCCGTAGGTGCCGAGGCCGCGGCCGCGACCCTTGGTCGAGAACGAGCGCTGGAACATCTGCTCGCGGATGTCGTCGGCGATGACCTGCGGGTTGCGCACCGTGAAGCGCACGCCCTTGCCGTCCGCCGCGACCCCGAAGGTCACGGTCTCGCCAGGCACCACCGCCTCGATCGCGTTCTTGAGCAGGTTGCCGAGCACCCGGCGCAGCAGCACCTCGTCGCTGCGCAGGGGCGGGGCCGCAGCCTCGGCCAGGCACAGATTGCACTCGCGCTTGCCCGCCAGGGTGGCGTACTGGCGGTGCAGGGCGCGTAGCAGGCCGGTCGGATCGACCGGACCCCACTCCGGACGCAGCGTGCCATGCTCAGCTTGGTGGAGGGCGCGCTGACCGTTGAGCTCCTCGACCAGGTTGCGCACCGACTGGTCGAGCAGCTCCTGGCGCAGCGATACGCGACCCTCGCCGCGTATCAGCTCGCTGAGCGCGGAGATCACCGCGACGGTGTTGGAGACATCGTGCAGGAACAGGCGCTCCAGCGCCTCGCGCCGCTTCTGGTCGCTGATGTCGCGCATCGCGCACAGGGTCAACTCATCCTCGCCGAGCATGAGCGGGGCTGCAACCACCTCCAGTTCCAGCGGTTGTGCCCCACCGTTGCGCACGGTCATCAGGCATTCCTGGACCTGCCGGGCGCGCAGCCGTTGGCAGGCCTCGAGGGCAAGGGCGGCGCCGCAGACCTCGCAGTGCCGACCCGTGCCGCAGCCGTCGGGGCCGTCATGGGCGTGGACGCAGTGCAGCACCTCGCCCGGCCGGCTGCCGACGAGCGTATCCGGATCGGCGAGCCCGAGCGAGGCGAGCAGGGTCGGGTTGACGGCGATGATCTGGCGCTGGCGGTTGAGGATCAGCACCAGTTCGGGCATGGCGGTGATGCATGCCTGCATGACGCGCTCGGCGAGCAGCCGTTCGCGCAAGCCGGCCAGGACCTCGGGGCTGGCCCGTCCACCGCTGATGAAGTCCGCATCGACCATGTGCGCCAGTATACCTGACAAGTCGTGGCGGTGCAAACGATCGCCGCCGGGTTGCCGAGGCCGGAGCCCATGGAAAACCCTCCCGCTGGCGGAGGCAGGGGTTAAGAGAGGGGTATGAGCGCTCCGACCATCCTCCCGTCGCACATCCATGAGGTAACCGTCCATGCCGACGGTGCGCAGGTGCGCCGCCGCATCGCCCTGGCCGGGGTGGCGGAGTCGCCGCCGCTGGTCCAGGTCGTCGGCCTGCCGCTTGCCGCCGCCGGCCGACCGGTGCGAGCGCGGGTGCGCGATGGCGGTTGCGAGGTGCTGTCCTGCCGACTGGTCGCGGTGCCTGCGCTGCCCGAGGCCGGCGATGATCGCGTCCTTGAGCAGGCGGTCGAGACCACCGGCGACGAGCTCGCCGCGGCGCAGCGCCAGGTCGAGGCGGCGTTGATGCGGCTGCGCGCGCTCAACACCCTGGAACCACCATCCCGTCCCGACGGGGCCAAGGGCCAGCCGCCGCCAACCAGCCCGGCCGCCGCCCGCTTCGAGCTGCTGCGCTTCCGCGACCAGCAGGCCGAGCGCCTCGCCGCCGAACTGGCCGCAGCGCGCACGGCGGCCGAGGCAGCCGGCGAGCGCCAGGCCCAGTCCCAGGCCGCGTTGCAGCAAGCCTCCGCCGCGCGTGCCGCCCGGGCCGGCGAACTGCGCCTCGCCGCCGAGCTGCAGCTGCGCTGGCCCGCCGCCGGCGAGCCCGGCTGGATCGAACTGGAGTATGTCAGCCCCGGCGCGCGCTGGGCGCCGTCCTACGTCCTGCGCTTCGACCGCGAACTCGGTCGGGTCGCGATTGAGTTGCGCGGCCTGGTCGCGCAGCGCAGCGGTGAGGACTGGAGCGGCGTGCGCATCGCCTGCGCCACCGCCCCGCTGCAGGGCTGGTGCGAACTGCCGCGCCTGGCCGGCCGGCGCATCGGCCGCGCCCAGCCGCCGCCGCCGAGTGCCTGGCGTCCGGCGCCGAGCGGCGCCGAGGCCCTGTTCGCCGACTGGGACGCCTTCGCTGCGACCCAGCCGCGGCTGGTGCCGACGCTGCGCCCGCGGCCATCCGCCAGTCCAGCCAAGCCCCTGCCACAGAAGTCGATGGCGGCCTGCGACGACGAGATCTGCGAGGAGTCGAACGCGCCGTGTCCGCCCTGCCCGTCGCCCCAGCCGATGCGCGAGGAGTGCGAGGAGCGCCAGAAGAAGAAGGACGCCGCGCCGGGCGCCGCTCGCCGCCGCAGCGCCGTGTCGGCGGACCTGGCGATGGCGAAGTCGGCCAGCGTCATGCCCTGCACGGTCGAGGGCGGTCTCGGTGGCGCCCCGCCGGCTGAACAGGCCTCGGAACCCGAGCCCGGCCTGACACCTGGCACGGACCTGCTCGATTTCGCCTCCCTGCGCCTGGCCGCCGACGGCCCGGAACGCGGGCGGCCGCGTCCGGCCATGATGTTCAGCGAGGAGCCGCGCTGGGCCCAGGCCTGCGCCGAGGCCCGTCGCCGCAGCAGCGATCTCCGCCCGCCGCCACCCGGCCACCAGGCGGTGTCGCCGGCGCGCTACGCGGTGCGCTGGGAAGGCGGTCTGCCGGTCGACGTCCCCGCCGACGGCGGCTGGCACGTCGTGCCGTTGGCCGAGGGCGCCAGCGACGTGCGCCTGACCCTGGTGGTGGTGCCGCGCGAGAGCCGCACCGCTTTCCGCAGCGCCGCCATCACCAGCCCCTTCGACCGCGCGCTCACCGCCGGTCCGGCCGACGTCTACATCGGCGGCGACTTCCTGCTCACCGCGCGCCTGCCCGACATCGCGCGCGGCGCCGCCGCCGACCTCGGCCTCGGCGTCGAGCAGTCGCTGGCGGTGGCGCGCAACGCGACCTTCGCCGAGGAGACCGCCGGCATGCTCGGCGGCAGCCTGCACCTGCGCCACAGCGTGCAGGTCTCGCTGCACAACAAGGCGGCCAAGCCGGTCGCGGTCGAGGTGCGCGAGCGCCTGCCGCAACCCGACGAGCAGGTCGAGCACTGCACGGTCAAGGAGCTGAAAGTCGATCCGCCGTGGCAGGAATGGCGGCCGGCCGGCTCGACGCTGCCCGGCGGGCGGCGTTGGACGCTGACCCTGGCGGCGGGCGAGAAGCGCGACCTCGCCTACGAGTACCGTGTCGAGATCCCGTCGAAGAACGAACTGGTCGGCGGCAACCGCCGGGAGGCCTGACATGGATACCATCGCCCTGCCGGTCACCGACGTCATCGTGCTGGAGGATCGCGCCCAGATCCTGCGCCGCGGCCGCGTCACGCTCGCCGCCGGCGCCAACCGCCTGGCCGTCAGCGGGCTCGCCCCGCTGCTCGCCGACAAGACCCTGGTCGGCGCCAGCCCTGCGCCCGGCGTGCGCATCGCCGATGTGCGCGTGCGTCGCGAGCGCCTCGCCCGCGAGGCGCGTCCGGCCGAGCTGGCCGCGATCGAGGAGCAGCTGCGCCGCCTGCAGGCCGAGGCCGAGCGCCTGGGCCACGAGGAGCGCAGTCTGGACAGCGTCGACGGCCAGCTCGGCGCGCTGCGCCAGCTGCTGCTCGCCGAGGCCGTGGTCGACACCGCCTGGGCGCGTGCCGCGCCCGCCTTCTGGCTGGAGCGGTTGCGCGAGATCGAGATGCGCGAGGACGGCGGCGCCGCCATCCGCACCCGCCTGGCCCTGCGCCGGCGCGAGATCTCACGCGAAGCCCGCGATCTCGAGCAGCGCCGCCAGATCCTCGCCAATCCTGGCGCGGAGACGGCTTGTCGCGCCGAGCTGCTGGTCGAGGCCGCGACGGCCGGCGAGGTCGAGCTGACCTTGGCCTACGTCGTGCCCAACGCCTGCTGGCGGCCGTGCTACGTCGCCCGCCTGCTCAAGGACCAGGTGCGCCTCGATGCCGAGGCCTGCGTGTGGCAGCGCACCGGCGAGGACTGGCGCGGCGTGCGTCTACGCCTGTCGACCGAGCGTCTCGATCTCGGCTCCGAGCCGCCGGCGTTGGCCGCCGATCTGCTGCATCTCAAGCCCAAGGCGCAGCAGGTCGTGGTCGAGGAGCGCGACCGCGCGCGTGAGGACACTGGCGGCGCCGCTGGCGCCCCGGCCGCCGAACTGCCCGGCGTCGACGACGGCGGCGAGGCGCGGCTGCTGCAGGCGCCCGGTGCGCACGACCTCGCTGGCGATGGTCTGCCGCACCGCGTGCCGTTGTTCGGTTTCACCGCCCCGGCCAAGGTCCGCCTGGTGGTCCGCGCCGAGCTGGTCGAGGCCGCCATCCTCGCCTCGGTGCAGGCCAACACCGCACCGCAGCCGCTGCTCGCTGGCCCGGTCGAGCTGATCCGCGACGGCGGCGCCGCCGGCCGCTCGACCGTGATGTTCACCGCCCCCGGCGCCGAGTTCGAACTCGGCTGGGGCGCCGAGCCCGAGCTGCGGGTCAATCGGCACGCCTGGCAGAAGGACGAGGAGCCGGGCATGCTCGGCAGCTGGCGCACCAGCGAACGCCACGTGCGCGTCGGCCTCGCCAATCTCGGCGCCGCGGCGCACGCGGTCGAGATCGAGGAGCGCATCCCGGTCAGCGAGGTGGCCCAGGTGAAGATCGAGTTCGACGCCGAGAAGACCTCGCCCAAGGCCACGCCCGATGCCGACGGCATCGTGCGCTGGAGCCTCATCGTCAGCGCCCGCGGCCAGGCCAATGCCGATCTGCAGTGGAAAATGAGCACCAAGGATTCGGTGAAGTCGGGGTAGGCGGAATGTCGGCCCAGACCCGTCGCCGCTGGCGATGGAGGCTCGGTGACGCCAAGAACCCGATCCGCACCCCGAACAGGGCTGTCGCTCAAGTAGACGTCGAGATCGCCGCCCTGTTCGTCTGATCCAGCGGTAACCAGGTCCAGGTCACAGGTGCCAGGCAACGCCCAGGCCGACTTGCACGCTGGTGACGCAGGCCGAGAGCGACTCCGTCCCGCTGTAAGCGGCGGAACTCCACGTCGCGTCGCCAGTCAACCGGGCGTGATGTAGACCGACGTCAGCGCTGAGGCTGACCCCCCAGCTGGTCGACCAAGTTGCGCTGATTCCCAGACCTGCCGTCCACCCCGTCAGAGCGCTGCTGTCGTCGACCGGTTCGCCACGTGGCAGAGCCAACGAGCGTTCGACCTCAGCACGAGTCAAACCGGCATCCGCCAGCAGGACCACACGACAGCCTTCGAGTGGCACGCTCCAGCCTCCGGCCACGGACAACGAGCCCTGGGTGTAATGTCCTGCGCTGCCGCTGGTGGCGCCATAGGCGACCCGCAATCCCAGCAGCGGCGAAGGCTCTGGTGCCTGCGGTTCCCAGGCGAGCCGGGACCATACGCATGGCAGGCCGGGGCCGTCGAGGTCAAAGGTGCTGACCAGTGGGCTGCTCGCGCCGGTACCGCGGTCGAGCAGGGTGCCTGTGCCGTCGACACTACCCATCATCCAGGGCGCCCCGAGGCCGACAGTTACCGACCAGGGTGTCGGATACCCAGCCATCAGGCGCGCTGGATACGCAGGAGGCCTATGTGGTGTTGTCGTCGGTGGCGACGGCGCCAGCTCCCGCTCATCGTGCCTGACGGCAGAAACCAGCACGGCATCGAAGGTCACGCGGTGGCCTTCACATTCGATGACGACCTGGCGTGAGTCCTGGTGGATAACCCGGCAACGAATCTCCAGGCCGTCTCGCATCACCAGGACGTCTGCTGCCATGCCAGCCGCGGCCAGCAGGAGGAGCGATGCGATGCGGCAGATCACCGGCGGCGCCTAAAGGCCAGGGGCAGCCAGATGAGGAACAGCCCGACGAGGCCTCCGGCGCCGCATCCTCCACCACCACTGCTCCCCGAGATAGCCACCGTCGCGTCGATCGGCGGAACTCCAGGCTCCGTATCATCATCGAGGATGATCACCGCCACCTGCTGAGTACCGGATTCCATCGCGTTGGTCACGCCGCTGATATCGAGGATCACCGTCTCGGCTGGATCGACCAGGGCATCCTGCACCGCGGTCACCGTTGCCGTACCGGTCAATTGGCCGGCCATGATCGTGATCGTGGTCGAAGACAGCGTGTAGTCGCTGCCGG
>JAIFKN010000178.1 GCA_020049615.1 bacterium
AAGGCGACGCTCGACCGCTACGGCATCAGCCTCGACACCTACAGCGGCACCTCGCGCCCGGAATGCTTCCCCAAGCACGCGGCGATCTCGCAGGACATCCTCAAGCGCCTGCATGCCAACGGCCTGCTCAGCAAGAAGCGCAGCAAGCAGTGGTTCGACCCGAAGATCGGCCGCTTCCTGCCCGACCGCTACGTGCGCGGCACCTGTCCCAACCCGAAGTGCAACGCCACCGACGCCTACAGCGACGAGTGCGAGCGCTGCGGCCACCAGCACGCGCCCGAGGATCTGATCAATCCGGTGAGCTCGCTGTCCGATGCCACGCCGGAGATGCGCGAGACGGCGCACTGGTGGCTCGACATGTGGGCGGTGTCCGACGTCCTCAAGCAATGGCTGCAGGGCAAGGAGAAGACCTGGCGGCGCGGCTCGCTCGCCGATCCGCTCGACCGGGTAATGCCGGCTCTGCACTTCCCCAACACGCACGAGGCGGCGTACAAGGAACTGAAGGCGGGCCTGCCGGCCCACAAGATGAAGTACACCGCCGGCAAGCGCGTGCTGCTGCAGTTCGCCGACAAGGCGGCGCTGGCCACGGGGCGCGCGGCGCTGACCGCGGCCGGCATCGACAGCCAGCTGGCCGACGAGTGGGCGCACCGCTCGATCAGCCGCGACATCTCGTGGGGCATCCCGCTGCCGCCGGTCGATCCCGAGCTGGCCGGCAAGACGCTCTATGTCTGGCCCGACTCGCTGATCGCGCCGATCCCGTTCACCCAGGTGGCGCTGGTGCAGAAGGGCCGGAATCCCGAGGAGTGGAAGGACTACTGGACCGACCCGCAGGCGCGGGTGGTGCAGTTCCTCGGCCAGGACAATGTCTTCTTCTACGTCCTGATGCAGGGAGCGATGTGGATCGGTTCGCAGGCCGACCCGCAGCGCCTGCCCATCACGGGCGAGCTGCAGCTCACCGACGTCATCGCCAACTGCCACCTGCTGGTCAGCGGCGAGAAGATGAGCAAGAGCCGCGGCAACTTCTTCACCGGCGACCAGCTGATCGACGAGAAGGGCTTCGACGTCGACCAGGTGCGCTACTACATGGCGATGATCGCGCTGGCCGAGCGGCCCTCGGATTTCGACTTCGCCAAGTTCACCGAGCGCAACGACTTCCTCGCCGGGCCGATGAACGCAGCGTTCGAGAAACCGATCTCGGCCTGCCACGCCAAGTTCGGCGGCCGGGTGCCCGACGGGAAGCTCGATCCCAAGGTGCTGGCCGAGACCACGCGCATCGTCGCCCGCTATGTCAAGGCGATGGACCGCGCCGACTACCCGTCGCTGCTGTTCGAGCTCGAGAATTACGCCCGTACGGTGAACTCGCAGTTCGCGCAGCACAAGCCGCATGACGACCGCTTCCCCGAGGAGGCGCGGCGCGACGCCCTGTTCACCAGCTTCCACGTGCTCAAGAACCTGATGATCATGCTGCATCCGTTCGTCCCCGCGACGATGGAGCGCGTGCGCGCTTCGCTGAACCTGCCGGCGGAGGTGTTCAGCCTGGATCAACTCGGCTCGTCGATCCCGGCCGGGCATGCCATCGGCCCGATGGGAAGGTTCTTCCCCGGGAGCGCAGGCTTCGGCCTGCCGGGGCAATCTTCCCCGAAGACAGCAGGCTGAAGCCTGCGCTCCCAGGGGGGTCCTCAACGCACGACGGCGGAAACGCTGAGGTCGGTCGGGAACCATGCCGGCACGGTGCGGCCGCTGAGCTGATCGGCGATGCGGTCCTGGGCCCAGTTGCCGAGCAGTCTGCGCCAGGTCGCGGTGTCGATGCCTGGGATGGGCGGCAGCGGCGCCTCCAGCACATCGATCTGCAGGCGCACCTCCGGCTCCCAGCCGCTGGCAGCCGGGGTGAACACCACCTCCACCTGGGCGACGAGGCGGCGTACTGGGATGTCGACGCTGGCCGGGCCGCTGGTCAGGCGGAGGGCGCCGGCGGTCTCGATGCGGAACCGCCGGTTGGCTCCGTCCTCGGGCATGGCGGCGAGTTCGAGCGAGGTGAGCCGGGGCGCTACCGTCATGCCGGAGATGGTGCCGCCGGAGGCCGAAGCCAGCAGGGCGTTCGCCTGCTCGGGACTGAGGGCCACGACCAGCCGTGGCGGCGCCACACCGTCGGTGGCGGCGACCTGCCAGCCGATGGCGAGGCCGCCGGAGCCGCGCACGGTGCCGATGGCGCCAAGTCCGTGACGGACGAGGCCAGGCGGTATCCATCGACCACTGGCCTCGCTGGCCATGCGGCGCATCAGGGACGGATCGATCTGCAGGACGATGGGCGCCGGTGGCGGTCGGCTCGGCGTCAGCGCCAGCAGGGTCGCCTGCTCGCCCAGTTCGCGCGGCAGGGTGGTATTGACCGCCAGGCACAGCAGGCGAGGCAGGAGCAGCCAGAGCGCGAAGCCCAGAACCAGGACGATCGCGAGGGCTATCCAGCAGCCTGGGCGTCGACGTGGCCGGTCCATGTGGACACCATGACGGAGCCAGGGCGCCCCGCAACCGCCGACCTGCCCACCTGGCCCGGTGCAACTCCCGGTCGGTTCTCCACCTGCGGACCCAGGTTGCGGCCCCGAGGCGTGCCCTAGCATGCCGCGCCTGACCCCTATGCCCGCCGCCCGCGCCCAGGTCGTTGCCGTCGGAACCGCTCTGCCCGAGCGGCGCGTGAGCAACGCCGAACTAGCCAGCCGTCTCGACACCACCGACGAGTGGATCGTCTCCCGCACCGGCATCCGCGAGCGGCGGGTGTGCGATCCCGGCCAGGGCCTGATCACGCTGGCCGAGCCGGCGGCCCGCAACTGCCTGCAGCGGGCCGGCGTCGCCGCGGCGGATGTCGACGGCATCATCGTCGCGACGATCACGCCGGACATGGTCATGCCGGCGACCGCCAATCTGCTGCAGCATCGTCTCGGCGCTGCGCGCGCCTGGGCCTTCGATCTGGCCAACGCCTGCAACGGCTTCGTCGCCGCCCTGGCCAACGCCACCGCCTGGATCGAGAGCGGCCGGGCGCAGCGCATCCTGGTCGTGGGCGGCGATGTGATGAGCAGCCTGATCGACTGGAAGGACCGCAACACCTGCGTCCTGTTCGGCGACGGTTGCGGCGCCGTGCTGGTCGAGGCCGGCCCGGTCGGCGGACGCGGTGTGATCGGCTTCGAGATGCACAGCGATGGCGGCCCGGCTGCCGAGCTGTGCGTGCCGTGCAGCGGTTCGGCCATCCCGGCCACGCCCGAGGCGCTGGCGCGTGGCGAGCATTTCCTCAAGCAGAACGGCAAGATGGTCTTCACCCACGCGGTGCGCCGCATGGCCGAGGTCGCAGCCAGCGTGATGCGGACCAACGGCATCACGGCGGACGATATCGATCTGGTGGTGCCGCATCAGGCCAACCTGCGCATCATCCAGCCGACTGCCGAACGCATCGGTGTGCCGATGTCCAAGGTCGTGGTCAACCTCGATCGTCTGGGCAACACCACTGCCGCGACCATCCCGCTGGCCCTCGCCGACGCCGAGGCTGACGGCCGTCTGGTCATCGGCAGCCGCGTCCTCCTCGTCGCCTTCGGCGGCGGTCTGACCTGGGGGGCGGCGTATCTCACCTGGGGACGGACATGAGCGATCCAGCGCTGCGCCTGAAGCTCTATAAGCTGATGATCCTGGCCCGCGCCAGCGACGATCGCATGGCCAAGCTCAAGGCCCAGAACGAGGTGGCCGGCAGCGCCTTCCTCGGCCGCGGCCAGGAGGCCTTCAGCGGCGCCGCCGGCCTGCAGCTCAAGGCCGGTGACGTGTTCGCACCGTGCATCCGCGACCAGGCCGGCCGCTTCGCCTTCGGCGAGACTCCGCTCGATGGCGTGCGCACCGTGCTTGGCCGCTCCACCGGCCCGATGAAGGGCCGCGACGGCAACATCCATCGCGGCAACTGGGGCACCGGACTGCTGCCCTTCATCAGCCACCTCGGGGCGATGATCTCGCCGGTGCTCGGCGTGCTGCTCGCGCGCCGGCTGGCCGGCCGGCTCGGCGACAGCGTCGGCGCCGCCTCGATCGGTGATGGCGGGATGAGCAGCGGCGCGCTGAACGAGGCGCTCACCATTGCCGGCGTCGAACGCCTGCCCTTCGTCCTGCTGGTGGCCGACAACCGCTACAGCTATTCGACCACCAGCGACCGCACCTACGCCTGTGCCCATCTCGTCGACCGCGCCGCCGCCTTCGGCTTCGCCGGCCATCGCTGCGACGGCACCGATGCCGACGCCTGCCTGGACACGGTCGGCGCCGCCGTCGCCGCCGCCCGCGCCGGCAAGGGACCGCAGCTGGTGGTCGCCGACCTGCTCCGTCTCGCCGGCCACGGCACGCACGACGACGCCAGCTACGTGCCCGAGGACGTGCGCAGCCGCTGGGGCGACTGCCTGCCGCTATTCGAGCGCACGCTGATGCAGCAGGGCCTGCTCAGCGCCGACGAGTCCAGCCGCATCCGCGAGGAAGCCCGGGTCCAGATCGAAGCGGCGGTCGAGCAGGCGCGCAGCGAACCGCACGCCGACCCGGCGACCGACGACTGGCAGGTGCGCAGCGAGCGCGACCTGGTCAACCTGAGGGCCGCGCGGTGAAATACCTGGAAGCCATCCGTCAGGCGCTCGGCGAGATCCTCGAGCAGGAGCCGCGCTCCTTCATCTACGGCCAGGATGTCGGCGGCGCCTTCGGCGGCGCCTTCAAGGCGACCAAGGGCTTGTCTGAACGCTTCCCCGGCCGCGTGCTGAACGCTCCGATCTGCGAGGACGCGATGGCCGGACTGGCCATCGGCGCGGCGATGGACGGGGCGCGGCCGATCATCGAGTACCAGTTCGCCGACTTCTCCTCGATCGCCTTCAACCAGCTGGTCAACCACGCCGGCACCACCTTCTGGCGCACCGGCCGGCCCTGCCCGATCACCGTCCGCCTGCCGGTCGGCGGCACGCCAGGCGGCGGGCCGTTCCACTGCCAGATGCCCGAAGGCTGGCTGACCCACCATCCCGGCCTGGTCGTGGTGGCCCCGGCCACCGTCGCCGACGCCTACTTCATGCTCAAGGACGCGGTCGCCTGCCGCGATCCGGTCTGCTTCCTCGAGCACAAGTACCTCTACTACCACCTCGAGTCGGAGTTCGACCCGACCACCGCCGAGCACCCCGGCCTCGGCCGCGCCGTGGTCCGCCGGCCCGGCGACGACCTGACCATCATCGCCTGGAGCGGGATGGTGCACCACGCCATCGCCGCCGCCGCCGAGCTGGAGAGCGCGCACAGCCTCAGCGCCGAGGTCGTCGACCTGCGCTGCGTCCGCCCGCTCGACGAGGAGACCATCCTCGCCTCGCTGTCGCGCACCGGCCGCGTGATCATCGCCAGCGAGGGCTTCCCCTTCGGCGGCGTCACCGCCGAGGTCGCCGCACTGTGCGCCGAGAAGGGCTTCCAGTACCTCGACGCGCCGCCGGTCCGCCTGGCCGCCCGCGACACCCCCATCCCGTTCCACCCCGAGCTCTTCGCCGCGCACCATCCGGACGACCAGGTGATCGTGCAGGCCGCGCTCGAACTGGCGAAATTCTGATGCGCGTCGCCGTCCGCATGCCGCAGCTGGGCGAGGCCGCCGCCGAGGCGACCGTGGTGGCCTGGCTGGTCCAGCCCGGATCCACGGTCAAGGCCGAGCAGGAGATCGTCGAGGTCCAGACCGAGAAGTCGCTGCTGACCGTCGCCTCGCCGGCCGACGGCGTGCTGTCCGAGATCAACGGCAAGCCCGGCGATGTGCTCAAGGTCGGCGAGGTGCTCGGCTATATCGGCGAAGGCACCACCCAGTTTCCCGCCGTCGCCTCCACCGCGCCACCCGGCCTGGCCAACGTCCATGACGTCGGCGCCCCGCCGGTGCCGCGCTCGCAGCGGGCGGTGCAGCTGCGCCCCTCGGGCAAGGCCGGCGATGACGCCGGACGGATCGCCCCGCCCAGTCTGATGGCGGGCGCTGGCGAGCGCTCGTTCCTCTCGCCGCGGGTGCGCGCGATGGTCGCGGAGAGCGGCCTGAAGACCTCCGACCTGTCGTTCATCACCGGTACCGGCGCCGGCGGGCGCATCACCTCGGCCGACATCGAGCGCTACCTCGCCCACGGCGAGCCGATGCCGCCGATCCGCCAGGCCGTCGCCGCGGCGATGAGCAAGAGCTGGACCCGGCCGCTGGCCACCGTCGCCACCTCGGTGCAGGTCGATTCGCTGCTGGCGCACCGCCGCACGGTCGAGGGCCGGCCGTCGCTGACCATCTACGCCCTGCGTGCCCTCGCCCTCGGGCTCAAGGCCGGCAGCCCTTTCGCCAAGCGGCTCTACGGCAACCGCATGCACACCCCGGCGACCATCGACCTGGCGGTCGCGGTCGAGGTCGGCGACGGCGTGCTGACGCCGGTGCTGCGCAAGGTCGACGAGCTGACCCTGCCGGCGCTGACCACGGCGGTCGAGGCGTTGATCGAGAAGGCCCGCGCCGGCAAGGTCTCCGACGGCGGCGAGTCGGTCGCCTCGGTGTCGAACTACGGCGTCTTCGGCCTGACCTGGGCGACGCCGATCCCGCTGCCCGGCCACAGCGTCATCC
>JAIFKN010000138.1 GCA_020049615.1 bacterium
GGCGTCGATGGCGGCCTGGATCCCGGCGGTCGCGTCGCGTCCGGAGTCGGGTCGGACGCCATGGTCGACCGCCCGCACGACGCGGTCGGGTACCTCCCCGCCGCCGCCGTCGGCCAGTTCGCCGCACCTGGTCCAGTCGCCGAGCAGGCCGGCGCCGTGGTGGCGCCGCCAATCGTCAAGGATGCGTGGTTCGGCGTCCGGCAGGGCACCGGTGACGGTGTACGGCGGATCCACGCGCACCTCGGCCTGGCCGGCGAGCGCGACGGCCGGCGAGCGCAGCGGGGTGTAGCTGCCGGTGAAGGAGCCGGTCCAGCCGCCGCCCGCGCGGTGCAGGACGACCCGCCAGGCCGCCGTGCCGCCGGGCACCCAGGGGTCGGGGAGGATGTCCGCGCGCAGGTCCAGCTCCAGGCTGCCGGCGGTCTCGCTGACGACGACCCAGCGGACGGGATGCACCTGGGCGTTGAAGCGCTCGCCGACGCCATCGGCCTGCGGCTCCCACGTGCCGCCTTCGCGGATGGCGGTGATGCGCAGGTCGCGGCCCTCGCCGCCGTGCTGCAACGCGCCGCGGAGGGTCAGGGTCAGGACGCAGCGCGGCGGCAGGTCGGGGCTCATGTCAGGGCAGCTGCACGGTCCACTGGACCTTGCCGGTGACGGGATCGATCCGCGCCAGGCTGCCGCGCGAGCCGCCGGCGTAGAGGGCGGTAACCGCCCCGCCGGCGTCGCTGACGGCGGCCAGGCGCGAACCGCCGATGACCGGCGCCCGCCATAGCTCGGTGCCGTCGGCCGCGCGCACCGCGCGCACCGTGCCGTCCCACAAGCCGACGTAGAGCGTCTCCAGCCTGGCGTCGCACTTCAGGTCGCTGATCATCGCCGGCAGCTCGAAGCGGCGTTCAATGCGCAGCGCCACGGCGGCATCGAGGGCCGCCTTGTCCTCCTCGTAGAGGCGCCGGTCGATGCGCTCGATGATCGGCTTGAACCATTCCGGGCCGCGCTTGCGGCCAGCGCGCCGCTCGCCCTCGAGGCGCCCCATCTGCGCCACCAGTTCACCCCGGAGGTCTCCGGGAACGGCGGCGATCTCTCGACCGAAGCCGTCCATCCAGGCCTTGTCGGCGAAGCTGGCATGTGCCTTGCGATCGTTGATCACATCCCGGATCCGCGCCATCAACGTGGTGTTGCCGTCAGCCAGTTCGGTGGCCTTGGCACGTATAGCCGGGCTGCCGATGACGATGCGGACGAGGAAGGCGGCGCGGGACTGCGGCGCGAACAGGAGCGCCTTCTCGGCGTCGCGGCTGGGCAGCAGGGTCGGCGGGATCATCGAGCCCGGGTCGAGTTCCGGCGGCAGGTCGCGTGGCTCGAAGCGGCGCAGCAGGCCGCCCTTGTCATCGAACAGGGCGAACATCGCGTCGCGGGTGCCGGCCGCGCTCCACGCTCCGCCAGGACCGACCGCGCTGTAGAGGTGCCACATGCCGAGGTCGAGGACGGCCGGTAGGACCACCGGCTTGCCAGTCGCGGCGTCGGTAGGTATCTCGTCGTCGTCGCCCTTCCACGTGTGCGGCTGGCGGTCGGTGGCGGGATCGGTGACGGTCTGCTGCGGCGCGCGGCCAGGGGCCCACACGGCGTCGCCGGTCGCGGCATCGACCAGGGAGGCGCTGGTGGTGCGTGTCCATCTGGTCGTACCGGTGGCGGATTCGACCAGGCGGAGGTCGCTGCGCAGGATCTTGACCTTGGACGTCACCTTGACGTCCTCGGTCTTGCCGCGGTCGTAGCGCTTGCCGGCTGCATCCCACACCCGGCGCTTGACCGTGAACGTCACCGTGCGCTCGCCTTCCACGACCCGCGGGGCGATCAGCGCCAGCTTGCCGTCGGCCGAGAACCCGACCTCCGGCATGGGCGAGCCGCGGGGGGCATCCGGCGATACCGCGCCGGCGATGCGCCAGCGCTCCTTGCCGGTGGCCGGATCGAAGCCGACCATGGCGCCGTCGATCGGGGCGATGGCGATGCTCTTGTCCGGACTGACGCCGAGGTGGCGGTCGGAATCCTTGAAGGTGTCCCACTCGAACGGGTTGTCCCTGCAGACCACCGGCGTCGGCTTGACCGTCAAGGTGCCTTTGCCCGGCTGGTAGGCGGCGAGCCGCCCCATCAGGCTGTAGCCGGCCCAGGCGGTGCCGCCATCAAGGCTGATGCCGACGTCGCGCGGGGCGACCTCGGCGCCGCCGCCCCAGGCGCCACGCAGGGTGCCGTCGGCCGCGACCAGCACGGTCGGACTGGCCCAGGACTTGGTGCCGGCGACGACGCCGGCCGGACCGGCATCGATGGCGATGACCGCCTGGCCGAGGCTGGCCGCGAGTCCGGGCCAGCCCGCCTTGGCGGCGCTCTCAGTGCCGGAGGCGGTCGGAGCGGCGGGGATGCTGCGGCGCTTGGCCAGCTCGACCTCGGACGGCAGCCAGGCGAAGCGCACCGCTTCGCGGGCGGTGTAGGTCGCGTCTGCGGCCGGTGCCGTCTTGGCGATGGCGCCGAGTTCGGCGATGGCGGCGGCGAGGCCGGCGTCATCGCTGGCCGCCAGCACGGCGGAATCGAGCAGGGGGTCGAAGGCGCGCGGCTGGTAGGCGATGGTGGCGCGACCAGGACCGGCGTTGTCGCGACCCAGGCTGCGGCCCGCGACCCACGCGCGCTCCAGTTCTGCCAGCACCGGGCTGGTGGCCGGATCGCCGACCAGCAGCACCGGCTGGGCGATGGCGATATCAGGCACGGTCGAGCCCTGGCGGTAGCGTGCCATGCCGCCCTCCCAGGGGTGTGCGGAGAGCTGGCTGGTGGCGAGCTGGTCGGTTCCGGTGACGGTGGTCTTGATCCCGGCGGCCTGCAGGGCCTGGGCCACGCGTTCGGCCCAACCGCGGTCGCGGGCGGCCTGGGCGTTGGGCACGGCGAGGCTGCGCTTGCCGTCCTTGAACGACAGCTCGCCGGCGTCCCACGCCACCACCAGGCCTGGGCTGCGCAGCACGGCATGGATCCGGTCGCCGCGGTGCACGGTGACTGCACCAGATGGCTTGGCCGCCGCGACGTTTGGTGCCGTCACGGCGATGGCGCTTTCGGCGACGAAGCCGGCGATCATATCGGTGACGCGGTAGATCAGCCGTTGCGTCCCGATCGGCGCATGCAGCACCGGCAGCGATCCGTCGACGGGCAGGGCGCGGTCCTGCGTGGCCAGCACGGCGCCATCGGCGCCGAGCACCTCGATGCGCACGGCGCCGAGAAGGTTCATCGGCTTGCCGGCTGCCGAGCGCAGGACGAAGCGGGCGACGATCGGCGCGCCAGCCGCGACCGACGCCGGCGCGGTGAGCGCGGCGCCGGCGATGGCCTCGGGCAGGACGACGAAGACGCGGCCCTCGACGGCGGCGAAGTCGGCGTCGAAGACGAGGCGGCCGGCTTGGCCGTCAGCACGTCATAGACCGCGCCGGCTCCGGCCAGCTTCAACGCCAGGCGCGCCTTCACCGGCTTGACGCTGGAATTGAAGAAGCCCTGCGGCACGCGCTGGGTGTAGAGGTCGGCCTCGTCAGGCAGGGTCCAGTTGCTGGCGAAAACCCACCAGCCCTCGCCGCCGCCCTTCGGCCTGGTCACGTCGACGAAGACCTCCGGCTTGTCCTTGCGCACGATCGGCTCGCGTACCGCGGCGAAGGCCTTGGCCAGGGCCGGATGCTGGGCCAGGGCCGAGCCGCGGTACTTCGCCCACTCGTGGTGGCCGGTCCAGTGGCTGCCCTTCCACTCGGTCGGCTTGCCGTCCGGGCCGAGGTGGGTGAACAGCAGGTTGACGTCGATGGGCGCCGCGCTGACGCCATCCTTGAGGAAGCCCCAGAGGGTTTCGCGGGTGAGCTTGGCCCACTGCTCGGGCGTCGCCGTCCACAGCGTGGTCATGCGCGGCGAGCCGTCCTTCTGGAACATCGGCTGGCCCTGGTCATCGACCCGCTGCTCCTTGCGGCTGGCGATGCCGTACCTGCCATAGACCGCGGCATCGTGGTAGTAGTCGGGCGCCTGGCTGGCGACGACCTTGCCGCCGGCGGCGACGTAGGCCTGGAAGGCCTTCTGCTCGAACGGGTAGAGCGTGTCGGGGCCGAGTGCCGCGGCATAGACCACCGGATAGCGGCCCAGCCCTTCGGGCTTGTCGAGGTCGCCGTGCGAGACCATGTGGATCTGCCAGCCGCTCATCAGCCCGGCGAGCATGGCGACGTAGGAGCCGCGGGTGGTGGCATGGCCCCACGGGCCGCCGACCGGCGGGACGTAGAGGCCGACCTCGCGCACCGGCTCCAGGCGCGGCACCACGTCGCTGTAGGCGGCGTGGAAGCCGGCGACGGCGGCGAGGCGCTCGTTGCTGGCGTAGGTGGTCTGGTCGGCGCCGATATGCGACCAGGTCATGTTGCCGGTCTGGTCGAAGTAGGTCTGGATGCCGCGGCCCATCCAGAACACCGTGTCGCGCATGAAGCGGGCCGGCGAGCCCATCTGCTTCCACAGGCCGCACTGGTACACTGGCAGGCCGCGGTCGACCAGCGACTGGGCGTAGAACGTGGGCAGGAAGTAGGGCTTGGGCACGCCGTCGAGGTTCCACTCCGACACCGAGTAGGCGCTGGCCCCGTCGGCGAGGTAGGCGGGGTCGATGTTGGGGGTGCGGAAGCCGGTCCAGGCGTGCGGGGCGACGCTGTGGTTCATCGTCCCGAGGTTGTGGATGGTGAATACCGCCGGCAGTTCGCTTTCGACGGTCCTGGTGATCGCGCCATAGCACCGCTCGACG
Source organism: bacterium (assembly GCA_020049615.1). Next base: position 4,781 of record JAIFKN010000138.1, read on the forward strand.
CCACGCAGGACCTGGCTGGCGTAGCGGTAGGCGGCGTCGCGGCCGGCGGTCGCCGTGGTCCCGGCATCCAGCGTGGGCAGCGGCTCGCGCCGCGGCGGTTCGGGCGCCGGCGAGATGCCGGCGGCGGCGAAGCAGGCCTGCCACAGGGCGAGCTGCTCCTTGTCCGTGGGACAGCTTTCCTCCAGCCAGTCCTTGCCGCCACCGGCCGCAGCCTGCTTGGCCTTCCACACCGCCTCGAACGCCTCGCGCGCCTTGCCGTCCTTCTTCTTGAGGGCCTCGCGCGCCTCAGCCGACCAGTCGTCCCAATCGAAGGACAGGGCGATCGGCTTCTGGGTGGCGCTGATCCCAGCGGCCTTGGCCGCCTCGCGCCAGTTGGTCTCGCGCGTCGCCGCCAGCTGGGCCGCGGACAGCTCGGCGCCGCCGGCCCAGTCCATGTGGCCGTAGGCATCGGTATAGGCGGCCACGAAGCTGGGCAGGGTCGCGGCGCCGAGCGCTCCGGCGAGGTACTTGCGCGCCAGCACCGCCTGCTGCCGGGCATCGACCGTCGGCAACGGCATGTAGACCTCGGCCTTGTAGTCCTCGCCGTAGCCCATGAACACGCCCAGGGCGACGCCTTCGGCCATCAGCTTCTGGTAGTAGGCATGGGTCAGGGATGGACGGTACTCGGCCGCCACCGGTGGGAGGTCGGCAGCACTGCTGTCCGGCAGGGTCTGGTCGGGACCGGCGATGGGCCAGCTGTTGGCGAAGAAGTTGACCCACAGGTTGGCCTGGTGGATCGGTCGCAGCACGCTGTCGGCATGGCCGCCGTAACGCCAGTCAGCCAGCTTCTCGGGCAGGGCAGCCGTGCCGTCGAAGCCCGGGTCGTTGCCGGTCGGCATCGTGTGGGCCCAGCGACCACCGCCGGCCGGCCGCTGCGCCGCGACCAGGCGCACCCGCATGCGGTCGAGGACCTTGCCGTCGAGGCTGGCGGTCAGCTCGTGGTCGCCGGCCGGCAGGCCGGCGCTCACCGCGGACTCGACGTCGAAGGCGAGGGTCTGTTCGGTTCCGGCCGCGGCGTTCAGCTTGCCCTCGGCCAGCACCGGCCCGCCGGCCAGGCTGATCGTCGCCGTACCGGCCACGGCCTTGGCGCCGCGGGCCGAGAGGAACAGGCGGAGGCGCTCCCCGGGCGAGAAGACGCAACGGCCGCGCTCGGCATGCACGCGCAGGAACGGCCCGCCGGCGTCGGCGCCGCGCACCACCACCGGCACGCGGTCGAGGAAGCGTCCGAGCTTCTCGCCGGTGGCGGCGGTGGCGACATCGAGCAGCCGGCCGTCGTCATCGGCGATGGTGGTGACCAGCAGGTACCAGCCGGTGCCCAGGTCCTTCGGCAGCTCGACGGTGAAGCTGTCAGGTCCGGCGCGCTTCGCTGGCAGCGGGCGGCAGGGGCCTTCGAAGAGGTTCCAGCGCCACGGGATCAGGTGGAAGGCAGCTTCGCGGCCGGCGATCATGCCTGGCTTGGCATTCGTTCCGGCCATGGCAGCGAGCTTCACCGTCGCCGGGGCGCCGGCGCGCAGTCCGGCGCAGGTGACGGTCAGATCGGCATCCCACTTGTCCGCCGCGGCGACCAGGGTGGCGAGCAGCAGGCAGCAGGACGTACGCAGCATGGTGGCTCCGGTTCAGCGGCTGATGACGTGGACGGCGACGGGGTCGAGCAGGAGTTCGGCCGGCATGGCCCGGCCGCTGAGCAGGTCGGTGCCGCCGGCGGGCAGGCACACGCTGCGCGGCTGCTCGGAGCGGTTGACCACCACCCAGCCGGCGTCGCCGCGCGGTGCGACGATGACCTCGGCGTCGCCCTCGGCCTCGGGCTGCAGCCCGGCGGCTGCGCACAGGCGTTCGAAGAAGGGCAGCCAGGCCTGTCCATCGAATTGGGCGCCGAGGGTGATGACCTCGCCGGCGCCGCAACGGTGCGCGACGATGGCGGCGCTGCCCGCGCCGTAGCCGCCGCGGTCGTGGTCGTAGGTCCAGGTCGCCAGGGTCTCCGTCCCCGGCCGGGGGGCGAAGCCCCGGGCCAGCCCGTGGGCGCGCAGGGCCTGGCCCTCGCGGCCGACGGCGGCGACGCGGTCGGCGACGGCATGGAGTGGGAACTGCCAGGCGACATCGGCGCCGATGAGGTCTTCGAGGCCGCCGAGTTCGTGGTCGGTGAACTGGGTGAACTCACCGGTGCGGTAGCCGGTGAGCGGGCCGACCAGCAGGCGGCCACCGGCCTCGACCCAGACGCGCAGGCGGCGGCGCAGGTCGTCGGGCAGCTGCGGCAGCAGCGGCAGGACCAGGACGCGATAGCGTCCGAGGTCGGCGTCGGTGCCGACCAGGTCGCGCCACCAGTGGCGGGCGACCAGCGGCAGGTGCCAGTCGTCGCGCAGCCGGGTCTCGTAGCGGAAGCCGTCGAAGGCCCAGGACGCCTGGTTAGCGGCGACCAGGCCGATCTGCGCCTGGCGTGGCGGATGCGCCTCCAGCCAGGGCGAGACGCGGGCCAGTTCGGCGGAGAGCGCCGCCACCGCGTCGCAGTTGGGCGCCGGTCGGCCCGTCGCCGTGGTCAGCACGCCGTGCTGCATCTCCTGGCCGGCCCAGTGCGCCCGCCATTGCCACCACATCACCAGTGAACCGCCGAGCGCGTAGCCGATCCAGGCGAAGGCGCGCATGCCGGCGGCGTCATGGTGCAGGTTCCAGATCCGTCCGGTAGCCGACCAATTGGGTGCCGACTCCAGCACCCAGTAGGGCGTCGGCTTCTCGGCGCGCATGCGGTCGTATTTCCACATCTGGTAGTGGTAGTGGTCGAGATCGGCGTAGAGCGACGAACCTACCCGGTCGAGCAGGTGGTTGTGGCGGAACCAGTCCATGCCACCGAGGCCGCCAGCCATGTTGCTGGTGATCGGCCGGGACGAGTGCCGACGGATCGCCGCGCGCTGCACGGCGATGTACTCCGACCAGCCTTCGTTCTGGAAATCAGCGATGGCCATGATGAGCGAGGGGTGGTGGCGTTCGGGGATCTCGATCGAACCGACCGCCGCCTCGACCAGCGGTACCTGGGCGAAGCGGTCGTAGGCCTGCGACCAGAACTCCAGGCCCCAGTCGCGATTCAGGGCTTCGATGGTGCCGTGGCGACGTTCCAGCCAGGTGTGGAACAGCGCCCGGGTTTCCGGTCCGTAGTCGGAACCGGACATCTCGTTGTCGATCTGCCAACTGTGCAGCGCGGGGTGGCCGCTGAAGGCCTCGGCGAAGCGCGCGACGATGCCGGCGCACAGTTCGCGGTAGCGTCGGCTGTGGTGGTTGAAGTGCTTGCGTCGGCCGTGCGCTTCACGCCGGCCGTGGGCGTCGATGCCGAGGACCTCCTGATAGGTGGTGGTCAGCCAGGCGGGGGGGGCGGCGGTCGGCGTGCCGACCATGACCTGCAGGCCGTGGCGGTGGCACAGGTCCATGACGCGCAGGGCCCAGGACAGGTCGACCTGCCCCTCGACCGGCTCGCAACGGTGCCAGGCGAATTCGAACAGGCGCACCACCGTCAGGCCCATGGCGGCCATGCGGCGGACGTCGGATTCCCACTGGTCCTCCGGCCACATCTCCGGGTACCAGGACACGCCGAGTCGCAGGGTTTCCATGACGGCCACCCTAGCGCTCGAGCCAGGCGATGCGAGATGCCCCATCGGCGTCGCAGGCCGCCAGCCCTGGTTCGCTGGCGATCAGGCCGCGGCCGGCGACATCGACCTGGGCGTCGCGCGCCCACAAGACCTGGAACGGCGCCCGGCGGGTACCAGCGCGGATCTCGGCTTCGTGGCCCTTCCAGAACGGCGACATCAGGCGGTGCGGGCTGTCGAAGAGATGCCAGGGACCGACCGGGAAGGTCGGCCAGCGCAGACGCAGGCCCTCGATGACGATGTCGCGGGCGTGCTTGACCACGAATACGGCGTTGGCGGCACGGGCGTCGGCATGGTCGCCGGGGAGGAAGCCGGTGGACTGGGCGTCACGGAAGGCGCTGGCGTCATCGAGCACCGGCATGCGGATGCGCAGGTCGGCGAAGCGCACGCCTTCGACCGGGAGGTCGGCTTTGCCGACCACGGTGATGCGCCCATCGGTGGTGATGTCGAGGCCGGTGAAGGTGACGTCGCGGATGCGGCTGGGCCGGGTCAGCGGCTTGTCCTTGCCGAAGTCGGGGTGCGCCGGGTTGAGCGAGTCCTTGAACACGTTCGGACGGTCGAGCTGGATCACCTCGATGGCGCGGCCGGCCGGCCAGCCCCAGTCGGTCGAGCCGGTGACGTTGCTGACGCGCACCCGCTCGATGGTGCAGCCCTCGACCGCGCGCAGGTCGAACAGGCGGGTGCACTGCGGGATGAGGATGTTGCTGATGACGATATCGCGGAAGTCCTGGCGCGACTCGTAGCCGATGCGCACGCCGACGCAGGAGGTGCGCAGGATGCAGTCGCTGATCGCGACGCGCTCGCAGCTGCGGCTGTATTCGCTGGTCTTCAGCGCGATGGCGTCGTCGGCGGTGTCGATGTCGCAGCCATGGATGATGACGTCCTGGCAGCCGGTCAGGTCGATGCCGTCGGCGTTGGGCCCGAACGGGGTGTTGCGGATGGCGATGCCTTCGATGCGGGCGTGGTCGCAGTCGTGCAGGTGCAGGGTCCAGCCGGCGGAATCCTCGATGCGCACGCGCTCGATCAGCACCTGCCGGCAGCGTACGATCTCGACCATCGGGCTGACGCGCTCCAGCTTCTCGCGCCAGAAGTGCCACTCGCCTTTGCGCGGCTGCTGCCAGAAGGCCGGGCCGTTGCCGCGGATGGCTCCGGGGCCGGTGATGGCGATGCGCTCGCAGTCCTCGGCCAGGAGGAGGTGCCACGGCGTGATGTCGTTGTGGTGGCCCCAGATGCGGGTGGCGTAGTCCTTGAGATCGGTCGAGCCGAGGATGACCGCGCCCTCCTCGAGGTGCAGCTCGACGCCGGACTTCAGCTCGACCGTGCCGGTGAGGAAGGTGCCGCGCGGCACCACCACGCGGCCGCCGCCGGCGGCGCTCTGCTCGGCGATGGCGCGGTTGATCGCGGCGGTGTTGAGGGTCGTGCCGTCGGCGACGGCGCCGCGGTCGGTGATGATGAGGTCGGTCATAGGCCTTTGGATCTATTCACAGGAGGCACAGAGGCACAGAGGCTCGAAGGGAGGCAATCCTCCTCGAATCTCTGTGCCTCTGTGCCTCCTGTGAAAAGTCTGGGTTCACAGGGTGATGGTGCCGTCGCAGCTGCGGCCGGGTTCGATGCGGATGGACCGGCTGTGCGGATTGCCGGCGGCATCGCGCCAGCGCAGGCGGTAATCGCCGTGGAAGGCGCGGGTGGCGATCATGCCGTCGGATCCGCTGACCAGGCTGGCGTGCGTCCACCACTCCTTCCTGATCAGATCGTGCAAGCCGGCATAGAGCGCCGACGGCACCCAGCCGCCGCGATCGAACAGCTCCTCGGCGCCCCACCAGCTGAGATGCTCGACCGCCGGGTGGCCGAAGGCGACGGTGTAGTAGTCGCGGGCATACTGCACCCGTTCGGCGGCGATCTGCTGCGGGGTCTTGCCCTCGGGGGCCGGGCAGTCCTGGGTGCCGGCCCAGAACTCGCTGATCTGCAGCGGCACGCCGGCGCGGGCCAGGTCCTCGAAGGTCTTCCACGCCAGGTCCATGGGGAACCACTTGCCGACGTGGCCCTGGGTGCCGATGGCGTCGGGGGCGGCGCCGCGGGCACGCAGGGCCTCGACCAGCTCGACGAAGCGCTGGCGCTGCTGCGGCGCGTTGACGCCCTTGAGCGGGGTGTAGGTGCGCTCCAGGCCGTAGTCGTTCAGCACATAGCGGGCGTCGGGATCCTCTTCGCGGGCCCAGCGCGTCGCCGGCTCGATGTAGGTCAGCATCTCCTCGGTCGTCTCGATGTGCGGCCAGTCGCGCGAGGCCAGGTTCCTGAGGCTCGGCTCCCACAGCATCTCGTTGACCAGGTCCCACAGCTTGATGCGGCCGCCGGCCGCCTGGATCAGCGAACGGACGTTGTGCTCCATGAAGCGCAGCTGCTGCTCGTAGGGGTAGCGGCGGACCCACTGCGGGATCGCCTTCGGCACCGTCCACACCAGGGGATGGCCGCGCACCACCAGGCCGTTGGCCGCGCCCCAGTCGAGCTCGGCGAGGAACCTCTCGGTGACGCGGACGCCCTGCCGGGTCTCGATCGGCTGGTGCCACTTCTCGTCCCAGTAGCACTTGGCGTGCGTGCCGTTGAAGAGCTCGCAGAACAGGCGGCCGCGCTCGCGCTTGGCCGGATCGGACTCCTCGCTGGAGAGGTTGCCGAAGGCGCAGCCGAAGACGAAGGCGTGGCGCTCCTGGGCCAACTCGACCGTGAGCCCGCGCAGAGGGGCGCCGGCGGCATCGACCAGGTGCAGCCGCACGTCGGCCTTGCGATGCCGCTCGATGCCGGCGCGGGCCTGGGCGAGGACCTCGGCATCGGGCCGCAGCGACTTGAGGTGCTGGCGGTCGAGGTCATGGACGTGGCGCCACTCTTCGCCGGCGATCAGGTCGCTCATCGGGTCGCTTCTCCGGGGGGCTGGTCGAGCGCCTGCGCCGGTTGGCCGGCGCGGGCGAGGTGGACGGCGCTGGCCACCGCGTCGCCATCCAGGCGCAGGTAGTAGGCGGCGATGAGCAGGTCGGACGGCTCGCCTGACGCGGCGAGCTGCCGGGCGATCCCGCTGCGCTGCGCCTGGGACAGGATGCGCGTGTCCAGTGCGAGGTCGCTCATCCCGTGGCGCAGCTTCAGGCGTCCCGCTGCGCAGGCCAGCACCTGCCGCCGTTCGCCGAAGGCCTCGACATCGATGGTGCGCCCTGCAGCGACGGCGAGGGTGAGGCGTTCGAAGAGCGCCGCGTCCCAGGCTGGCGAACTGGTGGCCGGGACCTTGGCCGGGTTCTGGCTGGTCAGCGGTTTCGATCCGCCCCGGCCCGGCGCCGCCGCCACCGGTTCCTGCACCGCGATCGGGGTGTCGCTGCGGTGGAGGATGACGAGGAGCGCATCGCTGGCGCCCTTGACCTGGCCGTGTCCGCTCGGCTTCTCCAGGCGGATGCGCAGCGCCTCGGGGATCGGCTTGCCGTCCCTGTCCCGGCCCTTGGCCAGACCGGCCACCGCCACGATCCCATCGCGGGCCGCCACCGTGGCGAGTTCGCCGGGATTGAAGGCGCCGCACTGGCGCATGGCGAAACCGCGGTCGAAGGCGGCGAGGAAGGCGCCGCCGCGGTACTCGCCCTCGCGGAACTCCTGCCACGGCAGCTTGGTGGTCAGCTCCCAGGCCGAGGAGCCGGCGACATAGACATCGCCCTGGGCATCGCCGGCCACGTCGTGCATGCTCAGGCTGTTGGCGCGCGAATGGCCGTTCATCCAGGCGCACATCCAGGTCCCCTTCTCCAGCCGGCCGGTCGCGGGATCGACGCGGAAGACGACGCTGGTGGTGATCGCGCCCTTCATGCCGTGGCCGGGTCCGCCCTGGTAGGCGCCGGCGAAGACGTCCGCATCGATCTTCTGGCGCGGATCGGCCGGATCCCGGGCGGTGACGGCGTTGCCGCCGTCATGGAAGACGCTGATGAGGAACCTGCCATCCGGCGTGGCCGCCGCGAGATTGCCGGTGCCATCGGCCATCAGGCCGGTGCCGCCGTGCTCGGGCGATTTCTGGTCCTTCGGATCCGGATTCCACAGGGTCCACAGGCGCTTGCCGTCGCGGTCGAAGCCGTGCGCGTAGGGGTCCTTGTACGGCTCCTTGCCGGTGTGGGTCATGCCGTAGCCGACCGCCACGCTGATGCCGGTGGCGCTATCGACGGCGCAGGCGCGCAGGCGGTTGGTGCCATGCGCCGGCGGGGTGGCCTCCCACAGCAGCTTCCCCTCGGGACTGAAGCGCTGGAGCTTCGCGCCGCTGGTGAGCACGATCCCGCCTTCGGCATCGACGGCCAGGGTCGGGACGTCGGACGGCGGGGCGGCGAAGGACGCGAGTCGCCTGCGCGCCTCGGCATCGAGCACCGTGACCTCGCCGCCGGCCTCGCGTACCACGATGCGATCCTGCGGCCCGATGCGGACGACGGCGGCCGGTCTGGGGAGGAAGGCGATCGCGCGGGGCTTGCCCCACGGATCGAGCCGCAGCACGAAGCCGGCAGCCTCGCCGCCGGCAGGGACCTTCAGGCCGGCGACGGGGAACGGGGCGCTGCAGGAGCCCACGGCGACCACGCTGCGGTCCGACTGGATGGCCAGGCCGGCGATCCGCTCGTCGCCATCGCCGCCGAACAGGCTGGCGGAGACCAGGGAGAGATGGCCGACCGGTTCGGCCGGCGGCATGACCGCCCCAGCGTCCTCCCCCGCGGCAAGCGCGGAGCAGATCCCCCAGGACACCAGCAAGCAGGGACGGATCGCGGACATGGCCGATGCTCCTGCACAGGGTATGCGCGGCAACCCCGCCCGTGACCCACAGGGCATTGCCTAGCGGCGAACAGTGGTTGTGATCCCGCGCATGTCCCGTCCCCGCATCCTGGTCGCCGTCACCGTCCGTTCGGGCTACTTCCGCAACATCCTCCGTGGCATCTACCGCTACGCTGCGCTGCGCGGCGGTTTCGATCTGGTGCAGATGGAGCCGCCGTCGGTGAAGAGCGAGGTCAATCCGTCGCACTACCAGGGCGCGATCGCCTGCGCCGGAGCGAGCGGGCATGGGGTCGAGCGCTTCATCACCGCCGGCTTGCCGGTGGTCGATGTCTCCAACTGGGATCCCTCCCGGCAGGTCCCGGCCATTACCAGCGATGATGAGGCGGTAGGTATGATGGCCGCCGACCACCTGCTCGGTCTTGGGCACCACAACTTCGCCTACGCCGGCCTCAAGCAGGGCGTGTACAGCCAGCGCTTGCGCAGGAGGGTTACCGGGTCGAGGAACACAAACTCTACGAGGGAAGGCACGTCGGGGGTCAGTGGGTCAACCAGTTCCAATGCACCAAGGCCTGGCTGCTGTCCCTCCCGAAACCCTGCGGGCTGTTCATCTGCGCCGATCAGGATGCATTGCATGTCTCGCAGATCGCCCAGTCGGCAGGGCTCGCGATGCCCGACGAGCTCGCCATGATCGGAGTCGACGATGACGATCTGGTCTGCGT
>JAIFKN010000041.1 GCA_020049615.1 bacterium
CCCGCGCGGTCGCCACCCACGCCCTGTCGATCTTCGGCGACCACAGCGACGTGATGGGCTGCCGCATGACCGGCTTCGCCATGCTCGCTTCGCAGAACGTCCAGGAGGCGCACGACTTCGCCTGCATCGCGCATGCCGCCACGCTCAAGGCACGGGTGCCCTTCCTGCACTTCTTCGACGGCTTCCGCACCTCGCACGAAGTCAACAAGGTGCATCCGCTGTCCGACGAGCAACTCAAGCAGATGGTCACCGATGAGATGGTCGCGACCCACCGCGCCCGCGCCCTGACCCCGGACAAGCCGGTGCTGCGCGGCTCGGCCCAGAACCCCGACACCTTCTTCCAGGCCCGCGAAGCCTGCAACAAGTGGCACGACGCCGTCCCCGGCATCGTCGCCGAGACCATGGCGCAGTTCGCCAAGGTCAGCGGCCGCACCTACCAGATCGCCGAATACGCCGGCGCCCCCGACGCCGACAAGGTCATCCTGCTGATGGGCTCCGGTGCCGAGACCGCCGCCGAGACCGCCCGCTACCTGGCCAAGAAGGGCGAGAAGGTCGGCGTCCTGACCCTGCGCCTGTACCGCCCCTTCCCCACCGCCCAGCTCCTCGCCGCCCTGCCGCGCAGCGTCAAGCAGTTGGCCGTGCTCGACCGCACCAAGGAGCCGGGCTCCAGTGGCGAGCCGCTGTTCCAGGACGTCATGGTCGCCGTCGCCGAGGCCAATCTGGGCATCCAGGTGATCGGCGGCCGCTACGGCCTGTCGTCCAAGGAGTTCACCCCGGCGATGGTCCAGTCGGTGTTCAAGGAACTCGCCCAGCCCTCGCCGCGCCGTCGCTTCACCGTCGGCATCGTCGATGACGTCACCAAGCTGTCGCTGGCCCTGCTGCCCGACCTCGACGTCGAGCCGGCCGACACGGTCAAGGCCCTGTTCTACGGCCTCGGCGCCGATGGCACCGTCGGTGCGAACAAGAACTCGATCAAGATCATCGGCCACATGCCCGGCATGCACTCGCAGGGCTATTTCGTCTACGACTCGAAGAAGTCGGGATCGATGACGGTCAGCCACCTGCGCTTCGGCAAGACGCCGGTCAAGGCGCCGTATCTCATCACCAAGGCCAGCTTCGTCGCCGTCCACCAGTGGCGCTTCGTCGAGCGCATCGACGTGCTCGACAACGCCGCCGAGGGCGCCGTGGTGCTGATCAACGCTCCCTTCGCCAAGGATCAGGTGTGGGGCAAGCTGCCGGTCGAATTCCAGCAGGTGGTCATCGCCCGCAAGCTGAAGCTCTACGCCATCGACGCCATCGCGGTCGCCAAGGACACCGGGATGGGCGGGCGCATCAACACCATCATGCAGACCTGCTTCTTCGCCCTGTCGAAGGTGCTGCCCAAGGACGAGGCGATCGCCGAGATCAAGTCCGCGATCAAGAAGACCTACGGCAAGCGCGGCGACGAGGTGGTGCAGAAGAACTGGGCCGCGGTCGACGCGACCCTGGCCAACCTGCACGAGATCTCCGGCGCCACGGCCGACTCGAAGATCAAGCTGCTGCCGATCGTGCCACATGACGCGCCGGAGTTCACCAAGCAGGTGCAGGGTGTGATGCTCGCCGGCAAGGGCGACGCCCTGCCGGTGTCGGCGTTCTCCATCGACGGCACCTGGCCGACCGGGACCACGCAGTGGGAGAAGCGCGGCATCGCCGTCGACATCCCGGTGTGGGACAACAGCATCTGCATCCAGTGCAACAAGTGCGCCTTCGTCTGCCCGCACGCGGCGATCCGCGTCAAGGCCTACGATCCGGCCGATCTCGCCAAGGCCCCCAAGACCTTCAAGAGCCAGGACGCCAAGGCGCCCGAGCTGAAGGGCCAGAAGTTCACCATCCAGGTCGCCCCCGAGGACTGCACCGGCTGCGGCCTGTGCGCGGTGGTCTGCCCGGCCAAGGACAAGGCCAACCCCAAGCACAAGGCGCTCGACATGACGCCGGCGCTGGACCTGATGGCCCCCGAGGCGGCGAACTACAAGTTCTTCCTCGACCTCAAGGAGATGGACCGGGCCAAGTACCCGAAGTTCGACGTCCGCACCAGCCAGTTCCTGCAGCCGCTGTTCGAGTACTCGGGCGCCTGCGCCGGCTGCGGTGAGACGCCCTACGTCAAGCTGGTCAGCCAGCTGTTCGGCGACCGCGCGATCATCGCCAACGCCACCGGCTGCTCGTCGATCTACGGCGGCAACCTGCCGACCACCCCGTACAGCCAGAACAAGGACGGCCGCGGCCCGGCCTGGGCCAACAGCCTGTTCGAGGACAACGCCGAGTTCGGCCTGGGCATGCGCCTGGGCGTCGACGCCCTGAGCGAGCAGGCCCGCATGCTGCTCCTCACCCTGGCGCCCAAGGTCGGCGGCGAACTGGCGGCGCAGATCATCAGCGCTGCCCAGGTCGGCGAGGCCGACTTCGCCGCCCAGCGCGGGCGGGTCGTAGAGCTGAAGCGCAAGCTGGCGTCGCTCGAGGGCGAGGAGGCCAAGCGCCTGCTGGTCCTGGCCGACTACCTGGTCGACAAGAGCGTGTGGATCTTCGGTGGTGACGGCTGGGCCTACGACATCGGCTACGGCGGTCTCGACCACGTCCTCGCCAACCGGCGCAAGGTGCGCATCCTGGTGATGGACACCGAGGTCTACTCGAACACCGGCGGCCAGGCCTCGAAGGCCACGCCGATCGGCGCCTCGGCCAAGTTCGCGGTCGCCGGCAAGCAGATCCACAAGAAGGATCTCGGCCTGATGGCCATGGCCTACGGCCATGCCTATGTCGCCTCGGTGGCGTTTGGCGCCAAGGACGCGCACACGGTCCAGGCCTTCCAGGAGGCCGAGAGCTATCCCGGTCCCGCGATCATCATCGCCTACAGCCACTGCATCGCGCATGGCTACGATCTGCGCAACGGCCTCGAGCAGCAGAAGCTGGCCGTGAGCAGCGGGGTGTGGCCGCTGTACCGCTTCGACCCGCGTCGCACCGAGAAGGGCGAGCTGCCGCTGGTCCTCGACAGCGAGGGCGGCAAGACGCCGGTGCTCGACTACCTGCGCAACGAGACCCGTTTCCGCATGGTCGAGAAGCTGGATCCGGCGCGCTTCAAGGCCCTCTCCGAGATGCAGGTCGAGCACAGCGCCCAGCGCGTCGCCCTGTACCAGAAGCTGGCCGAGATCCGCTTCCCGCTCGATCGCCAGGCCCCGGCTGCCAAGCCGAAGGCTGGCGGGGGCGGCGACGAGTGATGATGGAAACCACCAACAACCTTACGCACTAGGATCACCATCATGGATCTCTCGACCACCTACCTCGGCTTCAAGCTGGCCCATCCGTTCATCCCCGGCGCTTCGCCGGTGGTGAACGACCTCGGCGCGGTCCGCGCGCTCGAGGACGCCGGCGCGCCGATGATCATCATGCCCTCGCTGTTCGAGGAGCAGATCACCGCCGAGGCGCGGGCCACCGCCCATGCCCAGAACCAGACCTCGGACGTCTCCGCCGAGGCGACCAGCTACCTGCCTGGGGCGGATGACTACCGCCTGGGCACCGACGAGTACCTCGAGCAGCTCCGCCGCATCAAGGCGGCGGTGCGCGTGCCGGTCGTGGCCTCGCTCAACGGCGTGACGCCCGGCGGCTGGACCGATTATGCCCAGCTGATGGAGCAGGCCGGCGCCGACGCGCTGGAGTTGAACCTCTACGAAGTGGCGATGGACCCCGACGAGACCGGCGCCCAGGTCGAGGACCGTCTGCTGGCCATCGTCGGCGCCGTGCGCAAGGCGGTGAAGATCCCGCTGGCGGTGAAGATGAGCCCGTACTTCACCAGCTTCTCCAATCTGGCCAAGCGCATCGAAGGCGCCGGGGTCAATGGGCTGGTGGTGTTCAACCGCTTCTTCCAGCCCGACGTCGACATCGAGAACCAGGAGGTCCGCCGCACCTACCCGAGCCACCGCTCGGAAGTGCTGCTGCGCCTGCACTGGCTCGCCGTGCTCTCGGCCCAGCGCAAGCTGAGTCTGGCCGCCACCGGCGGCGTGCACAGCGAGGTCGAGGCGGTGAAGGCGATCATGTGCGGCGCCCACGCCGTGCAGGTGGTCTCGCGCATCATCAAGAGCGGCCCTGGCGCCATCCGCGAGCTGCGCCTGCGCCTGGCCGACTGGCTGGCGGCCCACGAGTACGAGAGCGTGTCGCAGATGCGCGGCAGCCTCAATCTCGCCCGCTGCCCGGATCCCAAGCTGTACGAGCGTGGCAACTACATCCAGATCCTGCAGTCGTGGGATCTGGCGGCCAAGGAGACGTTCTAGTCGAGCGTCCGTAGCGCCGGCTTCAGCCGGCCAGGTCGGCGGACTCCAGTCCGCCGTGACGACGGCCCTGGCATCCGCCAGGGCCGTCGGTGTTGGTGGCGATTGTACCGGTAGGCCCCTGGCGATAGCGTCCCGCTCGATGGCCAGCGAACGGATCGGCAAGTACCAGGTGCGCAGGCTGCTCGGCCAGGGCGGCATGGGCGCGGTCATGCTCGCCTACGACCCGGATCTCGATCGCGAGGTCGCGATCAAGCTGATCATGCCGCATCGCCTGGATGCGCCGCGGATTCGCGAGCGATTCCTGCGCGAAGCCCGGGCCCTGGCCCGGTTGTCGGATCCGCATGTCGTGCAGGTCCATGCCTTCGAACCCGATGCCGAGCCGCCATACCTGGTGATGGAGCGCCTGGTGGGCGAGGACCTCAAGACCCTGGTGCGGCGCACCGGGTCCCTGCCGCCGGCGATGCTGCGCGACTGCGCCTGGCAGTGCGTGCGCGGCCTGGCCGCCGCCCATGCCGTCGGCATCGTCCACCGGGACATCAAGCCGTCCAACATCATGCTCTGCCGTGGCGGCGTCTACAAGCTGCTGGATTTCGGCCTGGCCGCCTCGCATGACGGCGACCTCACCGCCTTGGGTGAGGTGGTCGGCACGCGCCGCTATATCGCCCCGGAGCGTCTGGCTGGCGATCTGTCCACGCCTGCATCCGACCTGTGGGCCCTCGGCGTCCTGATCTGCGAGATCGGCACCGGTCGTCATCCCTTCCCCCAGGGGCATGGCGCTGTCGATCCGCTGGCCCTGCCCAGCGAGCCGCCTGAACTGCGCGCCTGGGTCGAGCGCCTCATCGGCGTCGAACCGCAGCAGCGTCCCCAGGACGCCGGTGAGGCCTTGCGGCTGCTCGGCGGCGCGCCAGCCGCGGCGGCTGTCGAGCCGCCCGATACGACCGACAGGCTCTCCGCCGTCGCAGCCGTGGCCGGCAGCACGACGAATGCCACGCGGGCCGTGGTCACCTCGACGCATCGCCCCGCACCGACGGTGCCGCCGGCCGCCCAACCGCTGCTTCGCCCCCGTCTGCCGTTCTGGCTGAAGCTGACCGCCGCCATCTGGCTGGTCTCCAGCGTCGGAGCGGTGGCGGCCGGCTACGCCATCGCGGAGCGGGCCGTCGCTACCCAGCTGGCCGGCCTGCGTCGCACCCTGCAGGGCATCGCGGTGGGCGGTTCGCAACTGGTCGATCCCGAACTGCATCGGCGCATGGCTGCCGATCCAGCCGGCACGGCGGCCGAGATCGTCGCGCTGAGCGCGCGTCTCGCCCGTTTCGCCTCCTCCTTCCCCGAAGTGCGTTTCATCTACACCATGGCGGAGCTGCCGGAGACCCCGAGCACCGGCGTGGTGCAGTTCGTCTGCGACGCATCGCCGGAACTCGACCTTGATGGCGATGGCGTCATCGGCGCCACGGAGGCGCAGGCCAAGCCTGGCCAGCGCTACGCCGCCAAGGAATCGCCAGAACTGATCCTCGGCTTCACCGCCCCTGCCGTGGATGGCGAACTGACCACCGATGACTGGGGGGTGTGGACCAGCGGTTACGCACCGCTGCTGCTGCCGGACGGCACCTCCGCCGGACTGCTCGGCGTGGACATTCCGGCGAATCACATCGCCGGGCTGCGTCAGGACTTCCT
This sequence comes from bacterium, assembly GCA_020049615.1. Next base: position 5,967 of record JAIFKN010000041.1, read on the forward strand.
CTGGCACAGCGCCATCCTGCTCGGCTCCACCCTGGTCGCGTTCCTGGCGGCCGGCCTGATCATCGCCTGGCGCATGCGGCGGCCGGTGGCGGAGCTGTCGCGCGGCATGCTGGCGGTCGCGGGTGGCGACCTGACCGTCGAGATCTCGGTGCGCAGCAATGATGAGTTCGGCGTGCTGGCCCAGGCGTTCCAGCGCATGCGTGACGAGCTGCGGCGGGCCGCCCAGCTGCGCGCCGCCTTCGACGGCTTCGTCACCCGCGCCCTGGCCGAGCGCGAAGGCCGCTCCGGCCGTGGCGCCAGCGAGGGAGCCCGCCTGGCGGTGGCCGTGCAAGGGGGGCAGGAGGCGGCGGTGGCCGCATTGCTCGAGGCCGCCCGCTGCCACGGCGGCGAGCCTGAGCGGGTCGAGGCCGGCGGCATCTGCCTGCTCTTCCCCAACAGCCATGCCGGCGACCTGCCGCAGGAGCGGGCCGTGCGTTGCGCCCTGGCGGCGCTGGCGGCCGCACCCGGTCCAGGCTGGGCCTGCGGCATCGCCATGGGCGGGCTGCAGTCGCCGGCCCGGGCCTTGGCGTTGGCGCGCTCTGGCCTGCGCATCGGCACCGACCTGCTGGTCGATCCGCCGGTCTATGCCGCCATCGCCGCCGGCTTCTTCGCCGACCAGGTGCACGAGCGCGACAGTCTCAGTGGACGCACACTCGAGCAGGCCTGGGCGGTGAAGGGTGCGGTCAGCTCGGTGGTCACGCCATCGTCGCCAGCATCGCCTCGCTGACCGGGAAGCGCGGCGGCTCGCCGCGGATCACCCGCTGGCACTCCTCGATCGCCAGCTGTCCCATGCGGCGTACCTCGCCGCTGCTGCTGCCGGCGAGATGGGGGGTGAGATAGACGTTTGGCAGGGTCCAGAATGGGCTCCCGGCGACGGGCGGCTCGGGGTCGGTCACATCGAGGTGGGCGGTGATGCGCCCCGTCTGCAGTTCAGCGATGAGCGCCGTCTCATCGACGAGGGCGCCGCGCGCGGTGTTGATGAAGGTGGCCCCATCGCGCATCGCGCGGAAGAACGGCGCGGCCAGCATATGGCGGGTGGCCGGGATGTTCGGGGCGTGCAGGCTGATGACCTGGCAGTCGCGGGCGAGCTGGGTCAGGTCGGTCTGCCGGCGGCAGCCGAAGGAGGCGAGGTCGGCGTCCTTGGCGTAGGGGTCGTAGACGTCGACCTGCAGATCCATCCGCTGCAACTTCTCGGCGACCAGCCGGCAGATGGCGCCGAAGCCGATCAGGCCGACGCGCGTGCGGTAGTTGCCGGGATGGGCCGGAGCGCCGACATGCTTCCGCTGCGCCTTGATCGCATCGATGGCCTGGAACCAGCACTTGTTGGCCAGGGTGATCAGCGCCACCGTCACCTCGGCCACCGGCACCGCGTTGGCGTGCATGGCCGTGGTGATCAGCACGCCGCGGGCGTAGCTCTCCGGGGTGACGAAGCTCTTCACCGAGCCGGCGGCATAGCAGACGGCGCGCAGGCGCGGGGCCCTGGCGAGGAAGGCCGCGTCGAGCTTCGGCATGCCCCAGGAACCGAGCAGGATGTCGGTGCTGGCGAGCGCCGACTCGGCGTCGGGCATGGTCAGATCGCCCAGCACCCGGACGTCGGCGGCTGCGCGCAGGCGGGCGAGCTCCTCCTCGGGGAAGTAGCGGGGATGGTCCTTGGTGGCGTGGGTGATGGAGACGACGTTCATGGTGGGCGACAGCATGGGATGCGGAACGCAGGTTCCAGGCGCGCCGCGATCAGCCCAGCAGCCACCACATCAGTCCTCCGAGGCTGATCACCCCGGCAGCGATGACCGTGGCGACGATCCAGAAGCCCTCGCGTCCGCGGCGCAGGCGGCGGATGGCGCTGACGTCGTCAGGCGCCTGCGCCGCGCGACGCAGGAGGGCGGTGAATTGGCCGGCGTCCTTCGGTCGATGGCCGGGATCCTTGGCCATCGACCACAGGATCAGTTCCGCCACCGCCGGCGCGAGGTCCGGAGCCAGGCTGCGCGGATCGGGCGGTTCCTGCTGGACCACCTTGCGCATCATCTCGGCAACCGTCTTCCCCGAGAAGGGGGTGTGGCCGGTGACGGTGTGGAAGAGGGTGGCGCCGAGTCCGTAGACGTCGGCGGCGTGGCTGACTGCGCTGGCGTCGCGCACCTGCTCCGGCGGCATGTAGGCAGGCGAGCCCATCGCCGTTCCGGCCATGGTCAGGCCCTCGTCGGGCACTCCTTCGCCCGGCTTGGCGAAGCCGAGATCGACCACCTTGGCCACCCCGCCTGCGGTCAGCAGGATGTTGCCCGGCTTGAGATCGCGGTGGATGATGCCGAGCGATCCGAGATGGGCGAGGGCATCGCCGACCTGGCCGAGGAGGTGGACGGCTTCGCGCCAGGGCAGGCGGCCGCGGCTGTCGATGACGCTCTCCAGGCTGGCGCCGGCGACCAGTTCCATGATCAGGCCGTGCACCCCGCCCTGATGGATGTCGCCATGGATGGCGGCGATGTTGCCGTGGCTGATGCGCTGGCCGAGGTCGGCTTCGCGCTGCAGGCGCTTGATGTTCTCGGCGTCCTCCGCCGCCACCGTGGTCAGCAGCTTGATCGCCACCGGGGCGTTGTCGGACAACCGCGTGCCGCGGTAGACCACCGCCAGGGCCCCAGCGCCGAGCCGCTGGTCGAGCCGGCAGCCGCCGAACACCCGGCCGGCCAGTGGGTCGGAGGTCGCGGCCACGGCTATTCCCAGACCACCTTGCCATCGCGCAGCCGGAACACGGTCTTGCCCAGGGCCTTGGTGATGGTCAGCTTGGCGTCGGCGCCGATGTGGATCTCGACCCCGGGATAGACCGCGTTGTTGACCGTCACGGTGGCGTCGGGGTTGTTGCCGGCGCGCAGCACGGCGTTGTTGAGGACGTTCTCGCATTCGCCGAGCCGTTTGGTCCGGTGCTCGTAGTCGGCCAGGGCCTGCTGCAGCTTGAGGGCGAGATCCTGGCGCTTGGCCGGGTCGGTCTCCTGCTTGAGCCACAGGGCGATGCGCTTGGTCTTGGTCTTGGCCAGCCCCACCTCGGTGGCGATCGTCTCGTGCTCGCGGGCGGCGAGGCGCCACAGCGCCACGGCCAGCGGGTTCATGCCGACCTGGACGATGCCGCCGAGTTCGTCGGGGTGGCCGAGGTCGTCGATCACCGCCGAACCGCCGCAATGGACCGTGCTGGAGACCAGCAGCTTGGCCTTGACGTCCCCGGTGGCGTAGATGGTGGCTCCACGCACATCGCTGGAGACGGTGAGGTTGCGACACTTCACCTCGCGGCCGGTGATGTGCTTGGTGACCAGGTCTCCATGCGTCTTGACCCGGTGCTTGCCGGGCAGGACGCCGCCGCAGACGAGGTTCCCGCGCACCGAGATGCGCGCATCCTCGATCACCCCCTTCACCAGCACATCGGCGGCGCTCTTGAGGCTGAAGCCGGCGATGATGTCGCCCTTGATCGCCACCGGCAGCTTGGTGACCAGGTTGCCCCAGTGCATGTCGAGGTCGCCGGGGATGTCGACCGCCGGCAGGATGTCGAGATGACCGTCGCGGCGGCGCACCACCATGCCGGCCCGCTCGGAGACGACCTCGCTGTCGCCACGCAGGACCGTGCCTTCGCCGGCGACCGAGGAGAGGTCGGCGTCCTTGGCCTCGGCTACCGGCAGATCCTTGCCAAGGACGGTCCTGCCGGGCGTTCCGGCCTTCTTCGGCACCAGGCGGGCGAGAATGTCACCGGCCGCCACCTCATGGAAGCGGCCCTGCTCATGGAAGTCGATCTTGTGCTCGGCGTCCTCCTCCAGGCGCAGGGCGAAGTTGACCAGCACCTTGACGTAGGCGTGCTCTGGCTGCACCGCGGTCGTGCCCTGGGCCACCACCAGGTTCCGGTCGTGATCGGCCGGGACCTCCACCTCGCGCAGCGCGGCCTCGATCACCCCGGCGATGACTCCGGCCTTCATCATGCGATCGATCGCCGCGCTGGCCGGCATGGTGGCGCGTGCCGGCAGGTGCAGGACAGCCTGCATGCCGGCCGGATCGACGTCGAGACCGATGGCGTCGTCGGGCATCTGCCCAGGGTATAGCATGGGGCGGCCGGTCCCGCCAGCGGCGCGTGTGGACTGCTCCGCACGGCCGGGTAGCGTGCGCCGACCCCGGGGGACCCCACGTGCGACTCTTCGCCATCTACGCCACCTCGATCGCCTGCGGCTTCTGCCTGATGGCGCTGGAGATCCTCGGTGCGCGCTTCCTCTACCCGTCGTTCGGCTCGTCGATCGACGTGTGGGCTGCGATCATCACGGTGTTCATCCTCTCCCTCTCGATCGGCTACGTCATCGGCGGGCGCATCGCCGACCGGAGTTCGGACAACCGCGCGCTGGCGTGGATCGCCCTCGGCGCCGGCGTCCTCTACCTGACCCTGCCGACCTACGCCCTTTCGGCCTCCGAGGCGCTGGGCGAGGGCATGGGCCAGCTGCGCTTTGGCGTGCTGGTCGCCGGTCTCGTGCTCTTCCTGCTGCCCTCCCTGCTGCTGGGCATGGTCTCGCCGATCCTGGTCAAGCTCGCCTTCATCAGCGCCGAGCGCGTCGGCACCACCACCGGCACGCTGTACGCCGTCGGTTCGATCGGCAACGTCCTCGGCATCCTGGTCACCGACTACGTCCTGCTCGAGCACGTCCCGCTCAATACCAACCTGCTGTGGATGGGCTGCGTGCTCGCCGTCACCGGTCTGCTCCACCTCGCCCTGCGCCTGCAGGCCAGCGGCCAGCCGGCCGCCGCCCAGGGGGCGTGATGGACCGCCAGTTCCTCCTCGGCCTGGCCGTAGTGGCCGCCGCTGCGGCGGTCGGCTTCACCTTCCAGGACCAGCACTACCGCCTGGATCTCGGCGGCCTGCCCGCCGACCAGCGCGTGCTCGACCACCGCGACAGCCCCTACACCGGCATGACCTGGGTCTCCAGCCCATCCAACAACTACCTGCAGCTGCGCTTCTTCGAAATGGTCGAGGGCGGCGTGTGCCTGGAGCCGAGCTGGGCCACGCTCGCTGCGGATCCGGCCCTGCCGCATCTCAGGCCCGCTGCCGCGCCGGCGCTCGCGGCCGGCCAGCCCGACCCGGGGACGCTGAACAACAGCGCCTACATCAGCATGTTCTCCGCCGGGCTGCTGCTCAACAAGGTCGTGCCGGAGCAGCCGCAGGTCCTGGTCGTGGGCCTGGGCAGCGGCGTCGGCATCGCCCAGATCCTGCATCATTTCCCCAAGGCCACGGTCGAGGTCGTCGATATCGACCCGGCGGTGATCCAGATGGTACGGGATCATTACCCCCTCATGGCCTGGTTCGAGGCCGAGAAGCGGGTCCGCTTCGTCGCCCGCGACGCCCGCGCCCACATCCGCGCCCGCGCCGGCCATGGCTTCCACCTCATCGTCCTCGACGCCTACACCGCCGGCTCGACCATCCCGCCGCACCTGATGACGCGGGAATTCTTCGCCGAGTGCGCCGCGACCCTGGCCGACGGAGGCACGGTCTTCGCCAACGTCATCGGCTGCTACGGCGAGCAGAGCGGTGGCGTCTGGCGCGGGGCCAAGCGCCGGGTGGTGGGCGGGGCGCTGCGCTCGTTCCGCGCCGCCGGCCTTGAGCACGCCTGGGTCTTTCCGGTGCTCGGCGCCTTCGACAGCCCCGCCGCCTTCGACCGTTCGCAGTCGCGCAACAACATCATCATCTGCGGCAAGCACCCGCTCTCGCCGAAGCGCTTCGCCGATGGCTGGAAGCGCCTGCACGAGTGGAAGCCATTCCCCGAACTGGCCTCCGACCGCTTCGTATCACGCCAGTACCAGGTGATCGACGCCCAGGCCGGCACCGGCAGCACCTTCGTTCCGGCCGAGTGGATCGACAGCGCAGTGCCGGACCTGCAGGGCGCCCTGCAGGTCCGCGCCCTCCTGGAGGGCGCTCCGACCCACACCACCGGAGCCTTCACCGAGGACCGTTCGCGCATCGAGGCGGCGGTGGCCGCGGTCCGCGCCAAGGCGCCCCCCGGCAGCCTGCTCCGCGGCTGGGTCACGCCGTCGCGCGGCCAGCTCTACCGTCGCACCACCGACTGGGTGCAGTTCCCGCGCGAGACCTGGCGCACCGCGGTCGCCTTCGCCCGCGAGGCGGACAAGCACGACCCCGAGCTGCTGGTCGGGCCGGTCGATGGCCCCGAGCGCGAGAGCGCGCCGAAGACCTGGCACATCACCGACGCCCCGCTGTTCACCGACCAGACGCCGAACGCCGATATCGTCAACCGCTAGCCCACGCCCATGCCCGGCTTCCTCGGTGACGATCAGGTGCGCCGCGTGCGCGAGGCCATCGACCTGGTCCAGCTGATGAGCGAATACGCGCCGGTGCGGAAATCCGGCGCGAATTTCACCTGCTGCTGCCCGTTCCACCAGGAACGCTCGCCCAGCATGTACATCTATACCGCCGACCAGCACTACTACTGCTTCGGTTGCAAGGCGCACGGCGATGCCATCACCCTGATCCGCGAAAAGGAGAACGTCTCCTTCGCCGATGCCGTCGAGATGCTGGCCAAGCGCGCGGGCATCGAGCTGGTGTGGCAGCAGGGTTCGGGACACCGGCAGGACGAGCGCGGTGAGCGCGACCGCCAGCTCGCCGCCTGCGAGGCCGCCTGCGCCTACTACGAGCGCTGCCTGTGGGACTCGGTCGAGGCCCAGCCGGCCCGCGACTATCTGCTGGTGCGGCGCAAGCTGACCGAAGCGACCTGCCGGCGCTTCCGCGTCGGCTGGGCGCCGGGACGCGGGCAATTGATGGACGCGGCGCGCGGCCAGGGCATCGACGCGCACCTCCTGGCCGCGCTCGACCTCGCAGTGGAGCGTGGCGGTCGGCTCACCGACCGCTTTTTCGAGCGCATCACCTTCCCCATCTGCGACCGCTTCGGACATCCGCTGGCGTTCAGCGCCCGCCTGCTGCCCGAGGCCGAGGCGGCGGCCAAGGCCGAGGGCCGCGGGGTCGGCAAATACGTCAACAACACCGACACGCCGCTCTACCACAAGTCGAGCAACGTCTTCAATCTGCACCATGCCCGCACAGCCTGCCGTGACGAGGGCCGGGTGGTGGTGATGGAGGGGCCGACTGACGTCATGGCTGCCGATCAGGCGGGCTTCAAGGCCTGCGTCGCGGTGCTGGGGACCGCGCTGACGCCCGAGCACGCCAAGCAGCTCGGCACGCTGATCGGCCGCGAGGGCAGCCTGATCATGCTGCTCGACGGCGACCGCGCCGGCCAGGAGAATGCGCTCAAGGCGGCCCGCACCTGCCTGGCGGCGGGTGTGCCAGCCAAGGTGGCGATCCTGCCCGACGAGCTCGATCCGGCAGAACTGCTCGCCGAGAGCAGCGCCGGCGATGCCAGCCGGGGGGTGTTCGAGCAGGTGCTGGCCGCCGCCCGCAGCGAGTTCGACCATCTGCTGCGCGCCCTGGCGCCGCGGCCGATGGATCTCGACCGTCGCGCCCAGCTGGCCATCGCCGACCAGGTCATCGCCGCGGTGCGCGCCGAACCGGATCGGGAACTGCGCGAACTGCACCTGCGCGATGCCGCCGGCTGGCTCGGCCTGCCCGAGGACGCGCTCGCCCGCCGCCTGGCTGGCGAAGGCGCGGCCCCGACCGGCGAACCGGCGGTCGATGGCCAGGAGCCCGTCGAACCGCTGCCGGTGCATCTCGAGCAGGCCCTGCACATCCTGCTGGCCGTGCGCGGGCTGCGCGCCACCGCCGCCGACGAGCTCAAGCTCGAACCGCGGCACTGGCCGAAGCCATGGAACGCCCTCGCCGCCGCCCTGCTGCTGGCCGACCATCCCGATGTGCACGCGGTCGCGGCCGATGAGGGTGTGGCGGCGGTACCGGTCCTGGTCGAGGCGGTGCACCGCCTGGCGGCCAAGGACCTCGCCGGCTGGGTGCCGGCCATCGTCGATCCGGCCTCGCACCTCGCCGAGATCGCGCGCACCGTCCAGCGCGTCGACCACGACGCCGCCCTCCGCCGCCTCGACCACGAGTTGGCCGAAGCCCGCCGATCCGGCGACCAGGCCCGCGTACGCATCCTCCTGGGCGAGCGTTTCGCGTTGTCGAGCAGCCGTAAACCGCGATAGTATCCGCGTATGGACCTGACCACCGCCGCTGCCCGCCTGGGCATCGCCCTGTGCCTCGGCCTGCTCGTCGGTCTGCAGCGCCAGCGCGTCAACCATCCGCTCGCCGGGCTGCGCACCTTCGGCATGATCGCGGTGTTCGGCGGGGTCTGCGCCCTGCTCGGACAGTCGCTCGGACCCTGGCTGGTGCCGGCCGGGCTGCTCGCGGCCGTCGCGGCCATGCTGGTCGGGGTGTGGCGCATCGGTGCGCAGGCCGATGGGCCGCAGCTGACCACGGTGTTCGCCGCCCTGATCATGTACGGAGTCGGGGCGATGTCGGTGCTGGGCGATCCGATCCTGTGCGCGGTGGTGACCGGGGCGCTGACCGTGCTGCTGCACGCCAAGGACCGTCTGCACCACCTCGTCGCGGGTCTGGGCACCGCCGACGTCACCGCGGTGATGCAGTTCATCCTGATCACCCTGGTGATCCTGCCGATCCTGCCTGACCGCACCTTCGGTCCGTACCAGGTGTTCAACCCGCGGGAGGCCTGGCTGCTGGTCGTCCTCATCGTGACCATCGGTCTTGGTGGCTACGTCGCCTACAAGCTGCTCGGCAGCCGAGCAGGCAGCCTGCTCGGTGCGATCCTCGGCGGACTCATCTCCTCGACCGCGACCACGGTCAGCTACGCCCGGCGCACCGCGGCCGGGCAGGGAGTCGGGCTGGCGGCGATGGCGATCATGCTCGCCTCGGCGATCTCGGCGATCCGGGTCATCGGCATCATCGTCGTGGTCGCCCCGTCGCAGGCGGCGGTGTTCTGGCCGCCGCTCGCCATCCTCGCCGGCCTGATGCTGGTCCAGGCGGCCGGACTGTGGTTCACCGCCCGCGATGAGCATGAGGGCGCCACCGAACACAAGAACCCCGCCCAGCTCGGCACCGCCCTGGTCTTCGCCGGCCTCTACGGCGTGGTCCTGATCGGCGTCGCCTGGGCCCGCGACACCCTGGGCCCGAACGCCATCTACGGCGTCGCCGCCGCCAGCGGTGCCACCGACATGGACGCCATCGCCCTGTCGACTGCGCGCCTGGTCGACAAGGGGCAGCTCGATCCGCAGGTGGCCTGGCGCGCGGTGGTCATCGGTCTGCTCGCCAATGCGGTGTTCAAGGCCGGCGCTGCCGCGACGCTGGGCAGCCGTCGCCTGGCCGTCCTGGTCGGGCTGATGTTCGGTGCGGTGGTGGCTGCCGGCGTACTCGCCATCTGGTTGCTCTGACCTCGGCCCTCGACGGGAAACTGGCCCGAGGCTGAGCGTTACACCGCTCCGGCGGCTCCCGGGGACGGGTTGAGCCTCCTCACTCGACCGCACCATGGCGCCATGCCTCCACGCCCAGCCCGTCCTGCCGGCACCAAGAAGAAGGAACCGTCCTACCAGATCGGCGTCCCGCTGGATGGCAGCGACGGTTCCGCACTCCAGCCTGGTGCGGACCGCTACGACCAGGACGACACCGCCAATGACCATGCCCCGCCGGCTCAGGTCGAGCCCGAGGTGTCCCTGCCCGAGGATCTCGCCCCGGCCGAAGTGGCTTCGCCGGAACCTGCTCCAGCCGTCCCTTCCCCGCCTGCGTCCGCCTCCGGCAGGGCGGCATCGCGCAGCGCACGCAGCTCCTCGCGCAGTTCGACTCGCACGTCTGCGACATCGACAGCCGCTCCCAAGGTTTCTTCGCGTCGCGCCCCGGTCAGCGCCGCTGAGCGCAGCGCGTTGCAGAAGACCCTGCTGCGGATCGGCCTGGGTGTGCTTGCCGCGGCCGTCATCGTCACCGGCGCCATCCTGCTGGCGACGCATGGGTCGCAGGGCCGCCGCGTCGGCGGCGAGGCCCTGGCCGAGGCCGGTCGGCAGCTGGAGCTGGTCAAGACCGCCCTGTCCAACCGCCGTGGGGCCGACGCGCGCAAAGCCTACGAAGCGGCGTTGCAGGCGCTGACGACCACGCCCGAGCTCGGTGGCGCCGTCGCCATGCCCTCGCAGGAGAAGCCGGTGGTGCGGGAACTGGCCGTGCGCGCCTTCGAACTCCGCAGCGAGATCGAGAAGATCAATGATCGCATCACCGAAGTGCAGGATGAGAATGCTGCTGACCTGCATCTCTCGGCGCTGAAAGGCCGCTTCGCCGCCCTCAGCGACCCGTCGACCGATCTGGATGCCCTGGAGAAGGACATCCTGGCCTATATGGAGAATCCGGTCGATCCCAAGGCCGGCCCCTCGCTGGTGAACGCGCAGACCTTCAGCCGTCTGGCTGGCGAGGCGAAGCTGCGCCTGGCCTCGATCGCCACCGAGCGCGACCGCCGCAAGGCCGAAAGCACCTCCACGCCGCTGCGCATCGCCTCGGTCGAGTGCGACGGCCTGTCCCAGCAGGAGCGTTTCGGCGACGCCCTGGCCAAGCTGGAGGAGATGGCTGGCAAGCACGCCGGAGCCGACTTCAGTCCACTGAAGGCCCAGGTCGAGGATGCGGCCGAGAAGGCCTGGCGCAGCGCCAAGGCCAAGGTCGAGAACCACCTGGCCGACTGGCGCAGCCCCGGAGCCACCGAGGGTCAGCGCAAGGCCGGGCTGGCCGCAGCCAAGGAGCGGCTGAACCAGGTGATCGAGCGCTTCGGCATGCCTACCTATGTCGACCAGGCGCGGGATCTGCTGACGCCGTTGCCGTGAAGTCGGCACAGCTCATTGCCCCTGGGGGTCGGGGGTCGGGGTGGACGTGCGGGCAGGTGCGCCATAACGGCGGCACCGCACCGTCACGCCACCAGACTCTCCACTCATGACGCATGTCCATGGCCCCGATCCCCGCCCCCCGACCTGCGGGGGCAATGCTGCGGCAATGACGCTCATGCATTTCTCCGGCATCGCCGGGCAGGGCATGAATCCCCTGGCCCAGCTGATGCTCGCCTGGGGCCATGAGGTCCAGGGTTCCGACCGCAGCTTCGACCAGGGGCAGAATCCGGACATCCGCCGTCGGCTCGAGGCGGCTGGCATCCGCATCCTGCCGCAGGACGGCCAAGCGCTTGGTGCCGGGGTCGGACGCTTCATCTACTCCGCCGCCGTCGAGCCGGACACGCCCGAGGCCCGCGCTGCCCGCGCCCTCGGCATCGCCTGCACCGCGCGGCCGGGCCTGCTTGCCGAGGTGGTCGACGCGGGGGGGCCTGGGGTCGCGATCAGCGGGACCTCGGGCAAGAGCACGGTGGTTGGCATGCTGGCGTGGATCCTGCGCCGGCTCGACGTCCCGGCGACGGTGCTGGGCGGCGCGGCGCTGGCCGGTGAGGGCACCGCCGGCTGTTTCGCCGCCGGCCCGCAGGGCGGCGCGGTGGTGGCCGAGGCCTGCGAGAGCGACGGCACCCTGGTCGGCTACCACCCTGGTGTGGGCGTGGTGCACAACATCAGCCGCGACCACGGCGAGATCCACGAGGTGCGCGGCCAGTTCACCACCTTCGCCCGGCAGAGCCGCATCCTGCTGGTCAACGCCGGCTGCGCCGAGGCTCTGGCCGCCACCGCTGGCCTGCCGCGCATCCTGTACGGATGCGGCAGTTCCGCCGACCTGCCGCTCGAGGTGATCGCCGCCGGCCCGCACCGCGCGCGGGGCGTCCTGGTGGCCGACGGCCGCGAGATCGATCTCGACCTGCCGCAGCCCGGGACCCACACCCTGGAGAACGCCTGCGCCGCGGTCGCCGCGGCCCGCGCCTGCGGTCTGGATGCCGCGGCGGCAGCGGCCGTGCTGGCCGACTTCCCCGGGGTGTCGCGGCGTTTCGAGGTCGTCGCGCGCACCGACGAGGGCCTGCGCGTGGTCGACGACTACGCCCACAACGGGGCCAAGATCGCCGCCGCGGTGGCCGCCGCCCAGGCCGGCGCCGAGCGCGTGCTGTGCCTGTTCCAGCCGCATGGCTTCGGTCCGGCCCGCCAGTTGCGCCCGGAGTTGCGCGAACTGCTGCCGAACCTGCTGCGCCGCCAGGACCGCTGGCTCTACCTGCCGATCTACTACGCCGGCGGCAGCGTGACCAAGGACATCAGCTCCGGCGACCTGGCTCGCGACGCCGGCGTCGACGCGGTCGAGGAGCGCACCCAGGCCCTGGCCTGGGTCGCCGAACGCGCCGTGCCGGGCGACACGGTGCTCGTGATGGGGGCTCGGGATCCGGGACTGGGCGGCTTCGCCCGGGCCCTGGCCGAGGCGTTGTAGACCGCCGGCCCATTGCCCGCGCCGGCCAGGGCGTATCCCTCCGCGCCATGCCCCGCATCCCCGTCGCCGTCCTCGGTGCCACCGGCTATGCCGGCGAAGGCGCCGTCCGCATCCTCCTCGGCCATCCTGGCTTCCAGTTGGTCCATGCCGGCAGCGACCGCCTGGCCGGCACCCCGCTTGGCGAGGCCGTTCCGGCCCTGGCTGGCGAGACCGACCTGGTCCTGGGCGAAGACACGCCTGAGGCGATCGTGAAGAGCGGCGCCAAGGCCGTGGTCCTGGCCAAGAAGAGCCCCGAGGTCACCAAGGTGGTGCCGGAACTGCTGAAGAAGGGCATGCGCCTGGTCGACATCGGCGCCGAGTTCCGCCTACGCACCCCCGAAGGCTACACCAAATGGTACAAGGAGGAGCACGCCTGCCCCGACCTGCTGGCCAAGGCGGTCTATGGCCTGAGCGAGTGGCGTCCGGTCGATATCGCCGCGGCCAAGGTGGTCGGCAATCCCGGCTGCTACGCCACCTCGATGCTGCTGCCGCTGCTGCCGCTGGCCAAGGCCGGGCTGGTCTACCGCACGGCGGCGATCGTCGCGATCGGCTACAGCGGCCTGTCCGGCGCCGGCAAGAAATTCGTCGAGTCGAACAACAACCTGTTCTATGCCGTGAACGAGAACCTGCACAGCTACAAGGCTGGCAGCCATCAGCACACCGGCGAGGTCGACCAGGAACTGAGCCTGGCTGCCGGCAACCCGCTGCACTGCACCTTCGTCCCGCACCTGGCGCCGATCACCCGTGGCATCCACACCACCATCACCCTGACCCTGGGCGCCGGCATCAGCCTCGAACAGGTGCTCGACGCCTGGCGCTCGGCCTACGCTGGCAAGCGCTTCGTGCGCGTGCGCGCCACGCCCAAGGAGGTCGAGGTGGCCAACGTCGTTGGCACCAACTGCATCGACTTCTCGGCTGCGGTCGATGGCCGCACCCTGATCATCGCCAGCGCGCTCGACAACCTGGTCAAGGGAGCCAGCGGCCAGGCGATCCAGAACCTCAACCTGATGTTCGGGCTGCCGGAGGAGCAGGGTCTGCTGGCCCGCGCTATCTGAACCTGGACCCGCATGCGAAATCACAAGAGGCACAGAGACACAGAGGCTCGAGGAGGTCGGGCAGGTCTCTTCATCACCTCATGGCTGAATGGCTTGGCGCTCCATCTCCTTCGAGCCTCCGTGCCTCTGTGTCTCCTGTGAATCGTGCGAACCAGCCGGTGATCGCCGGCGCCGGCCCGCGCAGCAGCGCTTGGCGTTCCGCCGGATCGGCGAGCATCCCGGCGCAGCGCCAGTAGCGCACCATTTGCTTGGCCTTCGGGCTGCCGCTGCCGATCGCGTTGAGATAGCGCAGCGCCCAAGCTGAAGCCTCGGCCACGGTCGGGGCCGGACCGCCGGCGGCGGTGCGGAAGATGAACGGATCGGAGAGCGCCGCGCGCCCCACCATCACCGCATCGACGCCGGTCTCGCGGCGCATGCGGGCGAGGTCGTCCGCAGTCTCGACGCCGCCGTTGCCGATCAGCGGCACCGGCCGGGCGCAGCGCGCCAGGGCGTCGCGTGCCTCGGCCAGCCAGGCCCAGGTCGCCGGTTCGTCGTAGCCGGTGATGCGCAGGCGTGCGTGCAGGGTGATGGCGGCGGCCCCAGCCTCGGCGGCGGCCGACACCAGTTCGCGCAGGTGGGCGGGCGACGAGATCCCGGCACGCATCTTCGCCGTCACCGGCAGGCCGGTGGCTGCTGAGGCTGTGGCGACGATGCGGGCTATGCGTTCGGGGTGGGCGAGCAGGGCTGAACCGGCGCATTTGCTGAATACCACGGGTGCAGGGCAGCCGAAATTGAGGTCGATCCAGGCGGCGCCGGCGCGGTCGGCGTTGGCCACGCTGGCGGCGAGATGCGACTCGTCCGGAGTCATCAACTGCAGCGCCACCGGCACGCCGATCGGCGGGCCGAGGTCGCGCCGGCACACCCGCAGCGGGGTGGGGGCGACGGTGATGCGGATGAACTCGGATACCGCGGCACCCAGCCCGCCATGCGGGGCGATGAGGCCACGGAAGGTGCGGTCGGTGATGCCCTCCATCGGCGCCAGCAGCACTGGCGGATCGATGGTGACGGCCCGGCTGGGGCCGGCCAGACGCAGCATCAGCGGGCGATAATGTCGAAGAAGGTGTGCAGACGCAGGATCTGCAGGTTCTTGACGATGCGCGGGTCCGGCCGGTCGAGGACCAGCTTCGGGCAGCCTGCCTCAGCGTAGTACTGGTTCAGCTGCATGATGCCGGCGAAGAAGGTCGAGCTGAGCAGACCGCAGGCGGAGCAATCGACCATCACCTTGGCGAACGGCCCCGGATGCATCAGCTGGACCTGCTGGGCCCAGTCCTGGTGGACATTGCCGGAGTCGAACTCCTTGCGTACGATGACGGTCAGCACGTCGTCCTTCAGGACGGTATCGACGGCACGTAGGGGGTTGGAGCTGACGTCGGTCATCCCGTGCAGCCTAGCACCACGTCCATCAATGGGAATATGCTTCGGGCCTCCCCGCTTCAGAACATGCCCGAGGTGCGGAACTCTCCCGGGCTGACCCCGACGATGCGGCGGAAGGCGCGGCAGAAGTAGGCGGCGTCCTGGTAGCCGCAGCGGGCGCCGACCGCAGCCACCGTCAGGTCGG
>JAIFKN010000194.1 GCA_020049615.1 bacterium
CCTGACTCATGACGTTGAGCGAGAACAGGTGGTTGTCGCTGCCGTCCGAGACGACCTGCCAGCCGAGCTTCTTGAACTCCTCGGCCATGGCACTGGCGCTGGCCTTGACCCGGCCCATGTATTCGGCCCATTCCGGGCGCAGCGCCTCGCCGAAGGCGGCGGCCTTGGCGGCGATGACGTGCATCAGCGGACCGCCCTGGATGCCCGGGAACACCCGGCTGTTGACCTTCTTCATGTGCTCGGCGCTGCGCGCGAAGATCATGCCGCCGCGGGGCCCGCGCAGGGTCTTGTGGGTGGTCGTGGTGACGAAGTCGGCGTGGCCGAAGGGCGACGGATGCAGCCCGGCGGCGACCAGACCGGCGATGTGCGCCATGTCGACGAAGAGCAGGGCGCCGACCTTCTTGGCGATGGCGGCGAAGGCGGGGAAGTCGAGGGTGCGCGAGTAGTTCGACGCGCCGGCAATGATCATCTTGGGCTGGAACTCGACCGCGATGCGCTCGACCTCGGCCATGTCGATGCGGCCGGTCTCCTTGGTCACGCCGTAGCTCTGGATGGTGTAGTCGAGGCCGGAGAAGTTCAGCTTGTAGCCGTGGGTCAGGTGGCCGCCGTGGTCGAGCGACATGCCCAGGACCTTGTCGCCCTTCTGGAGGCCGGCCGCCATGTAGACGGCCATGTTGGCCTGCGAGCCGGAATGCGGCTGGACGTTGCAGCCGTAGTCGGTCTTGAACAGCTGCTGGGCGCGCTTGATCGCCAGTTCCTCGGCCTGGTCGACGAATTCGCAGCCGCCGTAGTAGCGTTTGCCGGGATAGCCCTCGGCGTACTTGTTGGTCAGCAGCGAGCCCTGCGCTTCGAGCACCGCCGTCGAGACGATGTTCTCCGAGGCGATCAGTTCGATGGTGTGCTGCTGGCGCTCGGCTTCGCGCTGGATGATGGCGGCGAGGTCGGGGTCGCTGCTGGCGAGGGTGCGGGGGGCGGTGAAACGGGTGGCGGGGGCGGGGTTGGACATCGGGCTTCTCCCAGTCGGGGGGTTCGTCGGATGCCCAGGCGCGCGGCGGAAAACGTCGGTGGCTCCCTCGCGGTTGCCCGCGTCCAGCCCGGCGGGCTGTCAGCGCCAGTCGTCACCGATGGGCGGGAGGATGCCAGCCGAGTCCCCGGCTCAAGCGCCAGCTGGACCGCCCTTTGACCGCTGAGCCCTGGCCTGGCATGCTGCCGCCGGAGACCCCCATGACCCGCCTCGCCATCCCTGCCTGCGCTCTCGCCCTCTTTGCGCTGACCGCCTGCGGCGGTCCGCCGCGCACCATCTCCCTCAACTACATGAAGATGGAGGTCACCGACGTCCAGGCGGCCGAGGACAAGGCGGCGATCAAGGCGATCTCCGGCGTAAACAACGTCGTCCTCGAGCACGCCCGCGACGGCACCGTCCGCGTCCAGGTCTACGCCCTCGACGGCAAGGAGGCCGGGGTGATGCCCAAGGTCGAGGAGCTGGGCTACACGCGCGTGAGGTGAGGAACGCTCGCACTGGCGCGACGAGTGGGCCTCCTAGCATCCCCGCCCTCGCCCATGCTGCACCGTACCGACGACCTGCGCATCGAGGGGCTCTCGCCCCTGCTGCCCCCAGCCATCCTGATGGAGGAGATCCCGCTGTCCGAGCGGGCCTCTGAGACGGTCGCCAACGGACGTGCGGCCGTCACCCGCGCCCTGCGCGGCGAGGATCGCCGCCTCATCGTCGTGGTCGGCCCGTGCTCGATCCACGATCCGGCGGCGGCACTCGACTACGCGGCACAGTTGAAGGCTGTCGCCGCCGAGTTGGCTGGCGAACTCCTGGTGGTCATGCGCGTCTACTTCGAGAAGCCGCGCACCACGGTGGGCTGGAAGGGGTTGATCAACGACCCCGACCTCGATGGCTCGTTCCGCATCAACAAGGGCCTGCGCATCGCCCGCAAGCTGCTCTGCGATCTCGCCGACCTCGGTTTGCCCGCCGGCTGCGAATTCCTCGATCCGATCACGCCGCAGTTCCTCGCCGATCTGGTCAGCTGGGGCGCCATCGGCGCCCGTACCACCGAGAGCCAGGTGCATCGCGAGCTGGCCTCCGGCCTGTCGGTGCCGGTCGGCTTCAAGAACGGGACGGACGGCAACCTGCAGATCGCCATCGATGCGATGCGCAGCGCGGCCCACCCGCACCGCTTTCTCTCGGTGACCAAGCAGGGGGTCGCGGCGATCGTCGCCACGCGCGGCAATCCCGACACGCATGTCATCCTGCGTGGCGCGGCCTCCGGGCCGAACTACGCATCGGAGGACGTGGCGCGCGCCTGTTCCAGCCTTGAGGCGGCCGGTCTGCCCAGCCGGGTGATGATCGACTGCAGCCACGGCAACAGCGCCAAGGACCACCGGCGCCAGATCCTGGTCGGCGAGGCGGTCGCGGCCCAGGTACGCGCCCGCACCAGCGGTATCGCCGGCGTGATGCTCGAAAGCCACCTGGTGGCCGGCCGGCAGAACGTGCCGAGTCACGGGTCGCCCTCGCAACTGGTCTACGGCCAGTCGATCACCGACGCCTGCCTGGGCTGGAACGACACCGTCCCGGTGCTGCGCGCCCTTGCGGCGGCGGTCAGGGGCTGAACTCCATCAGGCCAGCGGCTGCATCAGCCAGGCGACCAGACCACCGGCGGCGCCGCGGATCGAGCTGGCCTCCTCGACCAGGTGTTCGATGCGGCGGTCGGCGGCGCACTTGACCACGCCGGCGACCAGCAGGCCGTCGAGCTCGGCGCCGGGATCGGACGCCTTGCTGCCGGTGCCGAGCACGACCTCGAGCCGGAACACGTCGGAAAGGAACGGCACCAGTCCGCCGATCGCCGCGCCGCGGCCGACGAGATGGACCTGGCCGCGCTGGCTGAGCAGATCGCCGTCATCGCGCAGGTGGCGGGCACGATCGCGGAAGAAGGCGCCGAGACATTCGGCCGCAGCGCGGGCCGCGATCGACAGCTGCCGCTGGCGCTCCTGCAGTTCGCCGAAGATCGACTGCTGCCCGTCCGCCTCGCCACCGGGGACTTCATCGACATCGATCTGCCGCTTGATGTCCTCGGCGCGCAGGGGATCGACGCCGAGCGCGACGCCGATGCGGTCGGTGACGGTATCGCCGCCGAAGGGGTGCGTCTCCATGTGCAGGAGGCGGCCCTTGCGGCGCACGATCAGGGTGGTGTGGCGGGCGCCAAGGTCGATGACCAGCTGGGTGCCGCCCTTGTTCATGCGCCCCGAGATGCCGCGGTAGAGTGCGATCGGCTGCGGGATGAGCCCTTCGAGATGCAGGCCGAGCTGTTCGGCGATCTCGCGGAACTCGCCGAGCAGGCCGCGCCGCGCTGTCACCCGCAGGGCATGGCAGGTGAGGTGGTTGCCGATCTGCCCGACCGGATCGTCGCAGTCGAGCTGGCCGTCGCGGGCACGCACCGTCCAGTGCGTCGGCACGACATCGAGCTGTTCGCGATCGTCGGCGGTGGCGTGGGTGCGGGCGCGGCCGAGGGCGAAGGCGCGCTCGTGCTCGGAGATGCGTACATCCTCGCCCAGCGCCGACCAGCCGGTCACCGAGGTCGCCGATAGCGACGGGTCGCTGCAGGCGATGAACAGCGAGCGCGGCTCGAGGTTCAGCGGCCGGCAGGTCTGCTCGAGCGCGTCGCGCAGCGCCTCGACCCGGCCGGCCAGGTCGAGGTCGGCCCAGCGCACCGGGTACTCCTTGTGCCGCTTCGGCTCCTCGCCGGCCCGCGGGTCGAGCGCCGCCACCGTGATCGACACATGGTGGCTGCTGACCAGCGCGATGACGATCAGGTTCTGCGGCGGGAGGTCGTGCATGGGATTGCCACTTCATTGCCCCTAGGGGGCATTGCCCCAGGGGTTAGGGGTTAGGGGTTAGGGACGTGTGGCAGGGCTGGATACGAGGTTCAGATAATCATTGGGAAGGGAAGGGGTTCTCGATGTCCAGGCACGCATCGCGTTACGACCCTAACCCCCAAACCCTAACCCCTGGGGCAATGAGTCTGGGGGCAATGGCTCACCGCAGCGTATAGAACGGCTTGGAGAACCGAACATTGACCGAGGCGATGCGCGAGAGATCCCCCTGGCAGCGGATGGTGTGCACCAGGTCGCGGGCCTTGCTCTCGGGGTCGCGGCCGAGGGCGGTCTCATCCGGGCGGCCCCACACCAGGCGGCTGCCGGCGCTGGCATTCAGAACGATGCCGCGGGCGCCGCGGTCGTCGATCTGCGCCGCGCAGTCGATGCTGGCAACCAGGTTCGGCTCGACCAGCGGCTCGACCAGGCGCCAAGCCTCGACGGCGGCGCGCAGGTTGCCCCCGCCCTGCTCGAGCTGGCGCAGCAGCGGCCGGCGGCGATCCGGACCCTGCAGGCTGCCGGGCAGCACGACGCCTTCGCGGTCGACCCAGACCCGGGTGCCGGTGGCCAGCACGCCGGGCATGTACGGCCGGCGCATGCCCAGCTCGACCTCGAGCACGCGGATCATCCGCGTCCGTCCACCGGCGGCGGTGGTCTCGTGCTTCAGGCGGACGGCACGCACCTCGCCGACGCCGGGTTGGGCGAGCAGGTGCTCGGCCAGCTTGCCCATGACCCAGCCGTTGGTCTCGGCGAGCTGTTCGCGCCCTGGGAAGGTGGCCAGCCAGCCATCGACCTCGCGCTGCGGGGCCTGCGGTCCCTCCAGCCAGCGCACCTCAACCCGGTCGACCGGCAGCGGCTTGGGCAGATTGACCGCGGCGGCGGCGGAGAGGACAAGCAGGGCGAGGCCGGCGCACACCGCCACCGTGGCCCAGGCGCGTGGCGAGCGGGCCGGGGCGGTTGCGGGCGCGGCGGTCGGCGGAAGGGCATCACCAGGCTCGGTGCCGGCGGTGGCCTCGCGCGGGGCCGGCGCCTTCCGCCGACGGCGGGTCGGCGGCGCGGCCGGCGCGGCGGGATCGGCCGGCTTGGCGCGGCCGCGCTTGCGTTCGGCGGCGGCGATCAGCGCCTCGCCGCTGTCGCTCGGCTCGGGCGTGATGGGACGGAGGTCATCGGACGGCTTGCGATCGTCGCTCATGGCAGTTTGGCGCGCGCGGCGGCGCGTTCGGCGAGGCGGTGGACGAGGGCGGAGAAGGAGATGCCGGCGGCGGCGGCGGCCTTCGGCGTCAGGCTGGCGTCGGTGAAGCCGGGCAGGGTGTTGATCTCGAGCACCGCGAGATCGCCATCGGCGGTGGCCATGACGTCGATCCGCGAGAGGTCGCGGCAGCCGCAGGCGCGATGCGCGGCCACGCCGATGGCGCCGAGGCGGGTGGCCAGGGCTTGGTCGGCGACCGGCACTTCGACGGTGTCGGAGCGGTTGTATTTCGCCTCGTAGTCGAAGACGCCGGTGGCGGTGCTGATCACCAGCGGCGGCAGGGCGCGCGGCCCACCGTCCTCGTCGATCACCGCGACGGTGTATTCGGGACCGGGCAGGCGCTCCTCGATGAGGTAGCGCCGCGGTCCGACGTCGCGCAGAAGCTCCTCGATCGCAGGCAGCACCCAGCCGGGATTGGGCACCATCTTCAGCCCGACCGAGCTACCATCGTCGGCCGGCTTCAGCACCAGCCCGCCATGGTGCGGCAACTTGAGATCGCTGGGCCTGAACGGCCTGCCGAGGTCGACCTCGACGCCCCACGGAACGCGCACGCCGGCCTGCTCCAGCCGCCGCTTGGTTGCGCTCTTGTCCATGCACAGGCGCGAGACCGCGCTGTCCGAGCCGACGTAGGCGATGCTGTGCTGTTCCAGCACGGCCTGCAGCGCCCCGTCCTCGCCGTAGGTGCCGTGGACGATGTTGAAGGCGATGGCGCCCGGCCGCAGGCGCGTCGGGTCGAGCTCGCCGGCGAGATCGAGCTCGGCGACGTCGGCTCCGGCGGTGCGCAGGCCGCGGGCGATGGCGGCGCCGCTCTTGCGCGAGACATCGGCCTCGCGGCCGGGTCCGCCCATGATCACATCGACCTTAAGCATCGAGCAGCTCCTCAGGATGCGCTCTCAATTCATCGGGGCAGGCCCAGGCTTCAATCTCCATCTCCAGCACCACGCCTCGCTCCTTGAAGGCGGTGCGGCGGATGCGGCGGACCAGGCGGACGACGTCCTGGGCGAGGGCGTCGCGTCCGGGATTGACGATGAAGTTGGCGTGCACCGGGCTGACCTCGACCCCGCCGACGCGCGCGCCCTTGAGGCCGAGCTGGTCGATGAGCCTGCCGGCGGGCAGCTCCTTCGACGGATTCTTGAACACGCAGCCGGCGCTGGGCAGGGCGAGCGGCTGGCTGTCGGCCTTGGCCTTCTTGAGCTTCGCGCCGCGTTCCTTGAGGGCCTGGGGGTCGCCGGGCTGTAGCGACAGCTCGCAGCCGAGGAACAGCGTCCCGGCAGGCAGGCCGCTGCTGCGGTAGACCGCCGGCATGGCGGAGCGCTCGATCCACTCCGGCCGGTCGCGGCCGGGCAGCACGACCTCGACGCGGGAGGGTCCAGCAGTGCACCGTGCCGGCGTTCATGCGCAGCGCGCCGCCGACCGTCGCCGGCACGCCGGCCAGGCCCTCGGGTCCGGCGAGACCGTGGGCGATGCAGTGGTTGACCAGCTTCGCTAGGTCGGTGGCGGCGCCGACCGCCAGCACGCCGGCGCCGGCCTCGTGGATGAAATCGAAATCGCGGCCGAGACGCACCACCGGCATGGGCAGGCCCTCGTCGCCGACCAGCAGGTTGGCGCCCTTGCCCAGCCAGCGCGCGCCACGCTCCAGCGCCTCGGCGAGGTCTTCGCGCGCGTCGAGCACGGCGACGGTCGCCGGTCCGCCGATGCGGAACGTGGTCAACTCGGCCAAGCGCTGGGCCTGGACGCGATTGCGGCTGGCGAATCCGGCGCTGAACGGAGCCGGCACGATCACGCCTTCACCACCGGGATCAGCCCCGGCGACTCACGCGCCGGGGCGAGCGTAAAATGCTCGAGCAGCCTTGGGGCCAGGCGTCCGACGTCGCCGGCCCCCAGCACCAGCACGGTGTCGCCGGGCGCGGAGACCGCAGCGATATGGGCGATGGCGGCATCGGGATCGGCGCAGTA
This sequence comes from bacterium, assembly GCA_020049615.1. Next base: position 7,082 of record JAIFKN010000194.1, read on the forward strand.
GGCGACGGTCTGATCGCCGAGTCCGGCGCGGCGCGCACGCAGCGCGGTGGCGAGGTCGGCAGCGTCGACGCCGGGGATCGGCGTCTCGCTGGCGGCATAGACCGGGAGGATGGCGACGCCATGCGCCTGGTCGAAAGCCTGGGTGAAGGCGTCGAAGCAGTCGGCGGTGCGGGTGTAGCGGTGCGGCTGGAAGACGACGTGGACGCGGCCGCCGCCGAGCCGGGCGGCGGCGATGGTCGCGCGTACCTCGGTCGGATGGTGGCCGTAGTCCTCGACCACGCGTATGCCTGCCGGCTGGCCATGCACGGTGAAGCGGCGGCGGACGCGTTCGCAGGCCGCGAGGGCGCCGAGGTCGCAGGCCGGGGCGAGGAGGCGGGCGGCGGCGCAGGCCATGAGCGCGTTGTGTGCCATGTGCGAGCCCGGGATGGCGACGCGCACCTCGCCGAGGTCAGTGCCGCCGGCGATCACGCGCATGCGGCTGCCATCCGGACCCAGCTCCAGCCCGGCCGCGTGCCAGTCCCCGGCGTCAAGGCCGACGCGCAGCACGCGGCAGCGCAGACCGGCGGTGATGCGCGGCGACAGCCCAGCGGCGGGCACGATCACCGCGCCGTCGGCCGGGATGCGCATCAGCCAGGCGTGGAAGGCATCCTCCAGCGCGGCGAACGAACCGTAGTGCCGCAGGTGCTCATGGTCGAGGTTGGTGACGATGGCGATCTCGGGTTCGACGCCGGCGAAGCTGCCATCGCTCTCATCGGTCTCGGCGACGAAGACGTTGCCGGTGCCGGCGCGGGCGCCGCCGCCATCGAGGGCCTGCACCGCACCGCCGACCATGACCACCGGGTCGAGGCCGGACTCGGTCAGCAGGTGGGCCGCCATCCAGGTCGTGCTGGTCTTGCCGTGGCTGCCCGAGATGGCGAGGGTACGGCTGCCTTCCATCAGGCGGACCAGGCATTCGCCGCGAGTCAGCACCGGCAGCCCGCGGCCGCGCGCCATGGTCAACTCGGGATGATCGGCGGGGACCGCCGCGCTGTGCACCACCACATCGACGCCGGCGAGGTGGCTGGAGGAATGGCCGACGGAGCAGTCGACGCCACGGCTGCGCAGCCGGTCGAGCATCGGCGCGTCGTGCGTATCGCAGCCGCTGACCGTTGCGCCGACGCGCTGCAGCAGCGGCACCAGCGCCGAGACGCCGGCTCCGCCGATGCCGAGGAGATGGACGTGCAGGCCGCGGAAGCGGGTGGTGATCATGGGGCAGGCTGGAGGCAGGAGACTGCGGGCTGGAGGGCGGCGCGGAAGCGTGAACGCGCGGCGCTGCGGCGGGCCGCATTCGCCTGCGACCGCTGGCCCAGGGCGAGGATCAGGCGTGCCACCTGGTCGGCGGCGTGCGGCCGGGCCAATCGCGCGGCGTCCGCGCCGAGACGGGCCGCCTCGCTGCGATCGGCCGCCAGACGTGCGATCTGCGCCACCACGTCCTCCGGTCTGGTCGTCGCCTGCGGCATGTGCAGCGCTCCACCGGCGTCGGCGACGGCCTTGGCATTCGCGGTCTGGTGGTCGTCAGCGGCCCAGGGGAGCGGGATGTAGATGGCGCCGATGCCGCCGGCGCAGAGTTCGGCGACGGTGGTGGCGCCCGCCCGGGTCACCGCCAGGTCGACGCGCCGGTAGAGCGCGGGCATGTCATCGACGAAGCCGAGGACCTCGGCGTCCAGGCCGGCGTCGGCGTAGATCGAGGCGATGCGGCTGCGGTCCTGCTCGCCGGCGATGTGGATGAGCTTCAGTCCGGCGATGCCGCGCAGTTGCCTTGCGCCGAGGGCGACGAGGTCGTTGAGGCTCTTCGCCGCCAGACTGCCGCCGACCACCAGGACGGTGAACGCCGGCTGCCGACCGCGCGGCAGGCGCTCGATGGCGCGCACCGGATTGCCCAGGCGGCGCACCCGTGCCGCGGGCAGGCGCTCGGCCGCCTCGTCGAACTGGGTGATGATGCGTGCGGCGAGCAGTCCGAGCAGGCGGTTGGTTCGGCCGGTGCGCGCGTTCTGCTCCATCACGATCAGCGGCCGGCCGGTCAGCGGCGCGAGCAGGCCGGGGATGAGCGAGGCGTAGCCGCCAAGCGCGACGACGGCCTGCGGCGGGTTGCGATGCAGTTCGCGCCAGCATCCCCAGACCGTGCGCAGCGCATGCAGGATCCAGCGCGGACTGGCCAGGCGCGGCCGGGTCAGTCCGAGCGGCAACAGGGGGATCCCGGCGCCGGGGACCAGCCGGGCCTCGATGCGTTCGGGATCGCCGATCCAGCGCAGATCGGTCACGCCCTGGCGGCGCAGGGCAGTCGCGACCGCCAGGCCGGGGAGGACGTGTCCGCCGGTGCCGCCGCCACAGAAGAGGATGCCATTGGCTGCGGTCATGCGCCTTCCGTCGTCGGCCGGCGCGTCGGCACCGGGGTCAGGCGCCTGGTCGTGGTCGCGCCGATCGGCTTGCAGGTCAGGGGCCGGTCGGCGAGTTCGCGGGCGTTGGCCCGGGCGCAGGCGTCGAGCAGGCCGACCAGCACGATGCACACGGCGACCGATGAGCCGCCGTAGCTGATGAACGGCAGGGTCAGGCCCTTGGTCGGGGCCGAACCGGTGACCACCAGCATGTTCCAGAAGGCCTGCGTGCCGAGGATCATGACCGCGCCGGTGGCAAGCAGGCGGCGGTGCAGATCGCGCGACTGGTGGGCGATCATCAGGCCGACGACGACCAGGGCGAGGAACGCAGCAGCGACGCCGATCCCGCCCGCCATGCCGAACTCCTCGCAGATCACCGCGTAGATGAAGTCGGTGTGGCGCTCGGGCAGGAAGGCCAGCTTGGCCCCGCCTTCGCCCAGGCCGACGCCGGTGGTACCGCCGCTGCCGATGGCGATGAAGCTCTGCTGCAGGTGGTAGGCGGCCGGCCCCTCGGAGTTCCACGGGTCGAGGAAGGCGAAGAAGCGCTCGCGCCGGTAGCTGACCTCCCATACCGCGACGTAGGTGAGCAGCGGCAGGGCGGCGGCGCCCATGGCGCACAGCTGGCCCCACGGCGCGCCGGCCATGAGCATCATCGCCACCAGTACCACGCCCATCACGACGACCGAGCCGAGGTCCTTGGTCAGGTAGACCAGGCCGGCGAGCAGGATGAAGGCGCCGACCGGCAGCAGCAGGCCGTGCTTGAAGGTGCGCACCCGTTCGGCGGCCCGGCCGAGCAGCCAGGCGACGGCGATGACGATGGCGAACTTGGCGATCTCCGCCGGTTGCAGATTGACCGGTCCGAGATCGAACGTCCGACCGCCAGCACCGCGAGCAACGAGGCGACCGCTGCGCCGAAGATCAGGCCGACCATGCGCCAATCACGCAGACGGGCGGCGCCGAACTTGCTGATCATCAGGGCCAGCAGCAGGCCGCCGGCCATGGCCAATCCCTGTTTGACCAGGAAGGCGTAGGTGACGGTGCCGTCGGAACGGCCGCCAGCGGTGCCGATCACCGTGGTCGAGGCGATCATCACCAGGCCGAAGCCGCACAGGGCGGCGACGATCACGGCAAGGGCGATGCGCAGGCGGGTCGAGGTGTCCATGGTCAGCGGAGCTTCAGGGTGGCGAGGGCGAGAAGGGCGCAGCAGGCGGCGATGATCCA
>JAIFKN010000113.1 GCA_020049615.1 bacterium
GCGGCGCACCTTCATGCGGCTCATCGACAGGGTCTGGGAGGCCAGCACGTCGCGCACCTGGCTGGTGCCGATGCCGAAGGCGATGGCGCCGAAGGCGCCGTGGGTGGCGGTGTGGCTGTCGCCGCAGGCCACGGTCATGCCCGGCTGGGTCAAACCCTGCTCGGGGGCGATGATGTGCACCACGCCCTGCTTGCCCGAGCCGGGCTGGTACAGGCGGACGCCGAACTCGGCGGTGTTCCGCTCGATCGCGACCATCATCTCCTCGGCCAGGCCGTCGGCGTAGGGCCGGGCCTGGTTGCCGGTCGGGACGATGTGGTCGACGGTGGCGACCGAGCGGTCCGGGAAGGCGACCTTCAGGTTGCGCTCGCGCAGCCAGGCGAAGGCCTGCGGGCTGGTCACCTCATGGATGAGGTGCAGCCCGATGAACAGCTGCGTCTGCCCTGAGGGCAGCGTGCGGACGGTGTGGAGGTCCCAGACCTTGTCGAACAGGGTATTGCGGCTCATGGTGTTCCTGAAGGGCAGGCAGGTTGGGTGCCGGGAAGCCTCGCTCAAGCCCCGACGCTGCCCGGGGCGACGGTCTTGCGCCGGATGCATGTTCCGCATGCTATCATCTCGATGATCAAACTTGAGGTCCTCAACACCGCCGCCAAAGGCAAGCAGTTCGTCCTCAAGCCGGGATTCACCGTCGGGAGCGGCGATGGCTGTACCGTGCGGGCGCAGCATCCCTCGCTGCAGCCGGTCCACGCCCGCTTCCTCGAGGATCAGGGGCGCATGTCGGTCGAGGTCGGGACCAAAGAGGCCCACCTTACGATCAATGGCAAGGATGTGATGCGTCACCAGTTGCGTCATCGCGACGAGCTGATCATCGGCCCGTTGCGTCTGCGCGTCATCGACGAGTCGCAGGTCAGCCACCCAGGGCTCAAGCTCGACATGCTCCTTGAGGAGGCCGAGAACGGCCAGGGCGGTGAAGTGTTCGACTTCGCCAAGGAGGACCTGTTCTACCTGGTCCAGAAGGACCCCGGCCTCAAGCGCTCGTTGAATTTCACCATCCCCAGCAAAGACCGTTTCATCGATCAGGCGCAGGTCTTCCTCGCCCGGCTGGTCAAGGGCCTGAACCTCGAGGAGCCGCAGGTCGACGCCTTCATGACCTGCACCAAGGAACTCATCCTCAACGCCCATCGCCACGGGCACAAGTACGATGAGACCAAGCGCATCTCGCTGCGCTGGCGCGATCTCGGCGACAAGATCCAGCTGACCATCGAGGACCAGGGCACCGGCTTCGACCACCGCACCGTCCTCGGCGGCGTCAATGAGAAGGATGCCGCCAGCGCGGCGCGTGAGCGCTATCTCGCGGGCGGTTTCGGCGGTCTCGGCTTCAAGCTGATCACCAAGATGTCCGAGACGCTGGTCTACAACGACTGCGGCAACGTCGTCACCTTCACGGTGCGCAAGAAGGCCGAATTGCCCGCGTGACGGGTTTCGACGTCTGCATCCTCGGCGGCGGCGCCGCCGGCCTGTTCTGCGCGGCGACGGCGGCGCGGCGCGGCCGCAGCGTGGTCGTCCTCGACCACGCCACCACGCCTGGACGCAAAATCCTGATCTCGGGTGGCGGCCGATGCAACTTCACCAACCGCAGCGCGGGGCCGGAGAACTACCTCTCGCGCAATCCGCACTTCTGCCGCAGCGCCCTCGCCCGTTTCACGCCCGACGATTTCCTCGCCCTGGTCGAGGCCCGGCGGATCCCGTGGGAGGAGCGCCGCCATGGCCAGCTCTTCTGCGTCGATTCGGCCAGGGACATCGTCGCCTTGCTGCTCGACGCCTGTCGTGGCGCCGAGCTGCGCTGGGGCACGCGGGTGGAGGGGGTCGCCCAGCAAGGCCGCTTCGCCATCGCGACCTCGGCCGGCGAGGTCCTCGCCGACCGCCTCGTGGTGGCCACCGGCGGCCTGCCGATCCCGTCGATCGGCGCCACCGACTTCGGCCTGCGCCTCGCCCGCCAGTTCGGCCACGGCATCGTCGAGACGGCTCCGGCGCTGGCCCCGTTGCTGCTGCCGGCGCATGAACGCCTCGACCTGCCCGGCATCGCGGTCGAGGCCGAGGTCGCCGCCGACGGTCCGGCCTTCCGCGAGAACCTGCTCTTCACCCACGGCGGCATCAGCGGCCCGAGCGTGCTGCAGGCCTCATCCTACTGGCGCCCTGGCCGTCCCCTCCAGGTTGATCTGCTACCCGGCCGCGATCTCGCGGAAGCACTCGCCAGGGAGCGGGGTGTGAAGGCGCAGCTCGCCAACCATCTGTCCGGCATGCTGCCCAAGCGCCTGCTTCAGGCCCGCCTGCCCGCTGCGCTGGCCGACAAGCCGGTGTCGCAGCTGTCGAAGGCCGACATCGCGGCGGCCGCGGCGGCCCTGCAGTCCTGGGAGCTGCATCCGGATGCCACCGGCGGCTGGCTCAAGGCCGAGGTCATGCGCGGTGGCGTCGATACCGCCGAGCTGTCGTCGCAGACGATGGAGAGCCGGCGCGTTCCCGGCCTGCACTTCATCGGCGAAGTCGTCGACGTCACCGGCTGGCTAGGAGGGTACAACTTCCAGTGGGCGTGGGCCTCGGGGTACGCCGCCGGCAAAGCGGTCTGAACTGGGGTCCGGGGTCCGGGGTCCGCAAGATGTCCGCGCTCGCCACTCCGGCTACAAGGCTCAGATCCAGGATTCGATGTCCATCCAGCAGCCATGCTCGGCCGACCGGCGGCAGGCATCGAGATAGGCCTGGATCTGCGCTCCGCGCACCAGGTCGGGCTGCTCGTGCCTGCCGGCGCGCACGGCGTCGACGAAGCGCTTCCAGCCGCTCGGGGCCGGCGCCGGATGCTCGGTGCTCCAGCGCTTGCCGGCGAGTTCGTGGTGGTGGACCTGGTCGTAGCTGTGGTCGAGGTCGAAGACCAGCGCGCCACGGGTCCCGTGCAGGTCGACTTTGATGGTATTGGATCGGCCGCAGGCCCAGCGGCTGACCTGCAGCACCCCCATGCCGCCGGCGGCGAACTCGACGGAGATCACGGCGGTATCGTCGGCGTCGAGCGGCTTTCCCTGCCAGCGGGTGAAGCCCTCGCCGCCTTTGGACACCTTCGGGAAGGTGCCGGTGACGCACTGCACCCTGCGGATGTCACCGGTGATGGCGGTGACCATGTCGAGGAGATGGCAACCGAGGTCGGCAAGCACGCCGCCGCCGGTGGCGCGGCGCAGGCGCCACAAGGCGCCACCCGATGGCTCATGGGCCTCGCAGAGCCAGCCCTGCACGTATTGCGCGCTGACATGCCGCAACTCGCCGATGCGGCCCTGGCCGAACAACCAGGCGGCGTGATGCATGGCTGAGGCGCAGCGGTAGCTGAAGTTGACCATGCCGACGACACCACGAGCCTGCGCGTCCTTGGCCGCGCGGGCGACCTCGCGCGCCTCGGCCAGCGTGCTGGTCAGCGGCTTCTCGCACAGCACGTGGCGGTTGCAGCGCAGGGCGCGCAGCACGTAGGCGGCATGCGAAGTGTCCGGTGTGACCACGGCGATCGCGTCGCACTGCTCGATCAGGTCCTGGGCGTCCCTGGCCACCTTGGGGATGCGGAAGCGGTCGGCGAAGGCCTTGGCCGCAGCCGGCTCGATGTCGAGGCAGGCGGTCAGCCTGCAGCCGTCCTGCTTGAGGAAGTTCTCGGCGTGCGCCGCGGCCATGCCGCCGGTGCCGATGATGCCGATACGCAACTGGCCGCGGGCCGGGGCCTGGGCGCGCAGCCGCGACGAGGCTGACGGCGGCTGGGGCGGGGGCTCGGGCGTATTGGCGACCGCCTTGCGCCGGACCTGCAGTGGCGGCTGGGCGTCGAGGTCGGGCACCGGTGTGCGCACCCGGGGCGTGGCGCTGGGCGGCGCATCGTCGTAGTAGGAGCCGTTTCCGGGGCCGTTGGCCATTGCGAGCCACCTCCTGTGGAAGCGCTTTCAACGTACCTTCACGGAAACCGTCTGCAATCAGCCCCAGATGCCGGAATCGATAGGCGATATGCGATTAACCCAACGTCGGCGACTCGAATTACAGGAGGCATAGAGACACAGAGGCTCGAAGGAGATAGAGCGTGTGCCCTTTTCACCCTGCAGGTGAAAGGGGACTTTGCCTAACCTCTTCGAGGCTCTGAGTCTCCGTGTCTCCTGTGAATTCGATTGCGCTTTCCGGGCCTAATCCCGCCAGCGGCGGACCAGATCGCCGTAGGCGTCGATGCGACGGTCGCGCAGGAACGGCCACCAGCGACGGACATTCTCGCTGCGGGCGCGGTCGACCGCGACGGTGACCACGGCGGGATCGGCGCCGGCCTCGGCGAGGAACTCGCCCTGCGGGCCGCAGACGAAGCTGCTGCCCCAGAAGCGGATGCCCTGGCCGCGGCCGGACGGATCGGCCTCGTGGCCGACGCGGTTGATCGCCACCACCGGCAGGCCGTTGGCGATGGCGTGGCTGCGCTGGATCAGGATCCAAGCCTGGCGCTGGCGCTCCTGCTCGGCCGGATCGTCGGCCGGGTTGGCGCCGATGGCGGTCGGGTAGATCAGGATGTCGGCTCCGGCCATCGCCATCAGGCGGGCGCCTTCCGGGTACCACTGGTCCCAGCACACCAGCACGCCGAGCTTGCCCACCGAGGTCTGGATCGGGGTGAAGCCGAGGTCGCCGGGGGTGAAGTAGAACTTCTCCTCGAAGCCGGGGTCGTGCGGGATGTGCATCTTGCGGTAGATGCCGGCCAGGCTGCCGTCGCGTTCGAACACCGCCGCGGTGTTGTGGTGCAGGCCCGGCGCCCGGCGTTCGAACAGCGAAGTGACCAGGACGATGCCCAGCTCCTTGGCCAGGGCACCGAAGTAGGCGGTCGACGGGCCGGGGATGGGCTCGGCGAGATCGAACAGGGCGACGTCGAGGGTCTGGCAGAAGTAGGTGCTGGCGTGCAGCTCCTGCAGGCAGACCAGCTTGGCGCCCTTGGCGGCCGCCTGGCGGATGCCGGCGGCGAGGTGGTCGCGCATGGCGGCGGCCGTGCCCTGCCAGGCGGCCTGGACGAGTCCGACGGTGAGGGTGGTCACGAGAAGGCCTCCGCGGGGATCTGCATGGTGGCGCAGTGCAGCGAACCGTGCTGCCAGATCAGCGCCGAGCAATCGACGCCCTCGATGCGCAGGCCGGGGCAGGCGGCACCGACCGCGGCCAGGGCGGCCGCATCGCGGGCCGGCTCACGGTAGGTCGGCACCAGCACCGTGCCGTTCACCAGCAGGATGTTGGCGTAGGTCGCCGGGATGCGGTGGCCGTCGAGCGGGCAGAAGCGCGGCGCCGCCCATGGCAGCGGGACGAGGCGGTAGGGCTTGCCGGCCGCGGTGCGCAGGGCGCGCAGTTCGCCCTCCATGCGGGCGAAGGCGGCATGGTGCTGGTCGGCGGGGTCGTCGCAGCGCACATAGAGGATGGTGTCGTCCGGGCAGAGCCGGGCGATGGTGTCGATGTGGGCGTCCGTGTCGTCGCCAGCGAGGTGGCCATGGGCCAGCCACAGCACCCGGCGGACGCCGAGGTGGCGGGCAAGGGCCGCCTCGATGCCGGCACGGTCGAGGTGCGGATTGCGGTTGGCCGAGAGCAGGCAGGCCTCGGTGGTCAGGATGGTGCCGGCGCCGTCGCTCTCGATCGAGCCGCCCTCCAGCACCAGGCCGACGGTTTCCAGCGTGGACCGTCCGAGGCCGCCGCCGGCGTGCAGGCGGCGGGTGGCGCGATTGTCGTCCGCGGCGGCGAACTTCAGGCCCCAGCCGTTGAAGCCGAAGTCGAGGGCGGTCGCGCCGCCGTCGCGCAGCACGGTGAGCGGACCGAAATCGCGGATCCAGGTGTCGTCGCAGGGCACGTCGTCGCGCACCTCGACGCGGTCGGCAGGCACCCCGGCACCGGCCAGCTGGCCGCGCACCTCGTCGGCATCGTCGGCCAGGATGATCAGCCGGGCATGCCTGGCGATGGCGGTCGCCAAGCCACGGTAGCAGGCCTGGGCCTCGGCCAGATAGGGTGCCCAGTCCCCACGGCCGTGCGGCCAGGCGAGGAGGACGGCGGCGGTTGGCTCCCACTCGGCCGGGAGCCGGACGCCGTTCGGCAAGTCGGGTATTCCGCTCATGGCGAAGCAGGCTATACGGTGCGCGCCATCGCGCACCTCCATCCACACGCAGACTCGTCAGCGAGAGTCCCGGAGAAGAACAGATGAAGCCAGAGACCCTCGACCGCTGGACCGTCCAGCACTCGACCGACCTCTACAACGTCCGCGCCTGGGGTGCCGGCTTCTTCGACGTCAATCAGACCGGCGAGGTGGTGGTGAAGCTGCAGAACGGCGGCCAGACGGTCGATGTCTCCCTGATGGAGGTGGTCGCTGGCATCAAGGAGCGCGGCATGGGCATGCCCGTGCTGCTGCGCTTCCGCGACATCCTCGACCGCACCATCCAGCGCATCAACGAGGGCTTCGGGCTACAAGGGCGTCTACCGCGGCGTCTATCCCATCAAGGTGAACCAGCAGCAGCAGGTGGTCGAGGAGATCACCCAGTTCGGGCGCCGCTACCACCACGGTCTCGAAGCCGGCAGCAAGGCCGAACTGCTCATCGCCCTGGCCTACATGCAGGACCCCGAGGCCTACGTCGTCTGCAATGGCTACAAGGACGCGGAGTTCATCGATCTCGCCCTCTCCAGCCTGAAGATGGGCGCCCAGACCCTTATCGTCCTGGAGATGGTCAGCGAGTTGGAACTGGTGCTGGAGCGCGCCGCCAAGCTCGGGGTCAAGCCGCGGCTGGGCATCCGCCTCAAGCTGTCTTCGAAAGTGCCTGGCAAATGGACCGAGAGCAGCGGCGATCGCTCGACCTTCGGCCTGACCATGGCCGATGTCATCCGCGTCGTCGATATGCTGCGCGCCAAGGGCATGCTCGACTGCCTGCAGATGATCCACTACCACCTCGGCAGCCAGATACCCAACATCGGCGCCGTGCGCAGCGCGGCCCAGGAGGCGGTCCGTGTCTACTGCGACCTCGCCAAGGAGGGCGCGGCGATGGGCATCTTCGACATCGGCGGCGGCCTGGCCGTCGACTACGACGGTTCGAAGACCAATTTCCCCGGCAGCCGCAACTACGACATCAAGGAGTACTGCTCCGACGTCATCGAGACGATCATGGCCTCCTGCGACAAGGAGAGCCTGCCGCACCCGAACATCATTTCGGAGTCGGGCCGCTTCCTGGTGAGCTATTCCTCGGTGCTGATCTTCAATGTGCTCGAGGCCTCGCGTTTCGAACCCGGCGAGGAGACCGCCGAGGAGCCGGCCAAGGATGCCCATTCCTCGCTACGCGAACTCTTCGACATCCACCGCACGGTGTCGGCCAAGAACCTGCAGGAATGCTTCAACGACGCGGTCTACCATCGCGATGAGATCCGCACCGCCTTCCTGCACAACGGCGTGACCCTGCGCCAGCGCGCCCAGGGCGAGAACCTGTTCTGGCGCGTAGTGGGCAAGATCCTGCGCGAATGTGAGGGCCTGAAGAACGTCCCCGAGGATCTCAAGGATGTGCAGGAGGCGCTCTGCGACATCTACTACGGCAACTTCTCGGTGTTCCAGTCGCTGCCCGACTCGTGGGCGATCGGCCAGCTCTTCCCGATCATGCCGATCCACCGCCTCGCCGAACGTCCCAGCCGGCAGGGCAGCTTCAGCGACATCACCTGCGACTGCGACGGCAAGATCGACAGCTTCATCGATCTGCATGACGTCAAGAAGACCCTGCCGCTGCACGAGGTGCGCTCTGGCGAGGACTACGTCTGCGGCGTGTTCCTGGTCGGTGCCTACCAGGAGACCCTGGGCGATCTGCACAACCTGTTCGGCGACACCAACATCGTCTCGGTGAAGCTCGACGCCGACGGGCGCATCGACTTCACCAGCGAGGTCAAGGGCGACAGCGTGGCCGACGTCCTCGGCTACGTCGAGTACGACCCCAAGGATCTCGTCGCGCTGTTCCGCGACCGCGCCGAGCGCGCGGTGCGCGAGGCCAAGCTCACCCCGACCGAGCGCCGCGAGATCGTCGAGAACTACGCCGCCGGCATCCAGGGCTACACCTATTTCGAGTCCTGAGGCAGTGGACCCTGGCTTGAGGCTTGAGGCCTGAGGCTTGAGGTCCATTGCCCCTTCAACGCAGATCCTCCCGGTCCACGATGCCCGACCTCAAGCCCCAAGCCTCAAGCCTCTAGCCTTTCGGAGCAATTCCATGTCCCGTGTCCTCATCATCGGTGCCGGCGGTGTCGGCAGCGTCGTCACCCACAAGTGCGCCCAGGTCCCCGAGGTATTCTCGGACATCATGCTGGCCTCGCGCACCAAGGCGAAGTGCGACAAGATCGCCAAGGATGTGAAGCAGCTGGAGAAGCGTCGCATCGCCACCGCCGAGGTCGACGCCGACGACCCGAAGAAGACAGCCAAGCTGATCAAGGCGTTCAAGCCCGAGCTGGTCATCAACGTCGCCCTGCCCTACCAGGACCTGGCGATCATGGAGGCCTGCCTGGCCACCGGGACGCACTACCTCGACACCGCCAACTACGAACCGCCGACCAAGGCCAAGTTCGAATACAAGTGGCAGTGGGCCTACAAGAAGAAGTTCGAGAAGGCCGGCCTCACCGCCATCCTCGGCTGCGGCTTCGATCCGGGCCAGAGCAACATCTACTGCGCCTGGGCGGCGAAGCACCACTTCGACGAGATCCACACCGTCGACATCATGGACTGCAACGCCGGCAGCCACGGCAAGGCCTTCGCCACCAACTTCAATCCCGAGATCAACATCCGCGAGATCACGCAGCGCGGCAAGTACTGGCAGGACGGCACGTGGATCGAGACGGATCCGCTGACCGTCAACACGCCCTTCGACTTCGCCGAGTGCGGGGTGAAGGACATGTACCTGATGTACCACGAGGAGCTGGAATCCCTGGTCAAGAACCTCAAGGGGCTGAAGCGCATCCGCTTCTGGATGACCTTCGGCAAGCCCTACCTCACCCACCTCGAGGTGCTGCAGAACGTCGGCATGACCTCGATCAAGC
>JAIFKN010000188.1 GCA_020049615.1 bacterium
ACTTGTCGCCTTCGCCGTCGGGATCGGCGCGCGTCGGCCGCATGGTGATGCCGAGGTTGTTCTGGACCAGGCAGCGCTGGCCGTTGCTGACTATGCCGAAGAACAGCCCCTGGTAATCGTAGCCGCTGTACAGATCGACCAGGGTGTTGTTGTAGGCATGCATGTCCGAGCCCTTCAGCAGGTAGAGCGGGCTCTGGACGTTCCACACCACGTTGTGGTCGACGATGTACTCGCTGCCGTAGTCCACATAGATGCCGCGCGCCGAGCCGTAGCCGTCGTGGACCAGATTGTGGTCGATGCGGACGAAGCCGCTGGGGATGCCATAGGTATACATGCCACCACCGTCGGAGTCCTGGATCATGAAGTGCGAGAGGTCGTTATGGTGGATGCGCGTGACGCCGGAGCCGGGCACCGAATTGTACAGGCTGCGCAGGGTCAGGGCGCTGCGGCCGCAGCGGGTGACGGTGTTGTGGGCGATCTCGAGATCGTAGGACTTCAGCGCCCCGCCATGGGTGGTGATGCCGGCGCAGTCCTGCTGGTTGTAGCTGACGTCGCTGATGCGGTTGCGCAGGGCCTTGTTGCGGTGACCGCTCATCGCGATGCCGTTGCCGGCCGAATACTGGAGATCGCAGTCCTGGATGAGATTGTCGCTGCCTGCGATGATGATGCCGGTGTTGAAGCCGAAGGTCATGAAGAAGTCGCCGGCCTGGTCATTGTAGTGCGACAGGTAGCGGGCCTTGATGCCGTCGACGATGATGTGGTTGGCAGCGGGGTGCGTGCTGTCGGCGCCGCGCCAGGGGTAGTTCACCGTGCCATCCGTCTGATAGCCGATGCCGGTGCAGGCCTTGGTATCGGTGGTGATGGTGCAGGCGAAGAGGGTGAAGCCTTGGATGGTGATGTAGGCCTTGTCATCGAGGACGAAGGCGAAGTCGCGCTTGCGCGCCTCGATGACCGACTTCCTGGCAATCGGATCGGCATCGCCCGGCAGGCGGACGATGAGTTTTCCGGCGGACGAGTCATGAAACCACTCGCCGGGGGCGTCGAGCAGCGCCTGGCTGTCGAAGACATGGTACATCGCGCCGACGTCGTAGACCTCGCTCTTGCCGTCCACTCCGCCGTCGTTGCGCGTCTTGTAGGTGAAGCGGGTGCCGCCCGCCGCGGTCTTCTCGACCTGTTCGACGGTGCCGGACGAGGTCCACGACCACATCTGGTACGAGGGCTGCAGGGTCAGCTTGGCGCCGACCAGTTGCCTGCCGATGCCGTCGAAGGGGCAGTTGGCGTCCTCGAAGACGCCGGTCGTCCAATTCGTCTCCTTGTTGCGGATCTTCGAGATGAAGGCGGTGATGGTGGACATGCGCGGGTAGGACAACTGGTCATGCGGCATGTTCGGCCAGCGCGCCTGCAGGATCATCGTGCCATCGACGAAGACCTGATCGGCGTAGTTGTAGACCGAGCGGTAGAAATCGCCGGGCAGGGCGGCGGCATGCCGTCCGCCGCCCGCGCCGGTCCACCCGGTGACGATCTCGGCACCGGAGATGACCACCGGACCATCGCCGAATGGCTTGTAGACGATCGGCTTCCCCGCGCTGCCGGAGTTGGCGGGAGTGACGGTCTCGCGGTAGGTGCCGGCATGGACCAGCACCACGTCGCCGGCCTGAGCCTTCTGCGCGGCGGCGTTGATCGAACGCAGCGGGCGGTCCTTGCCGCCGGAGTCGGCGTCTTGCCCGGTGACGGCGACGTGCCATTCGGCGGCCGGTGCCAGGCAGGCCAGTAGCAGGATGGCAGGGGTCAGATGGGCGTGGCGCATGGGGCTCCCGGGGGATGCGGACGTACGCTCCAGGCTATCGCGAACCCGGACGCGGGATGTGCAGCCTGCGACGCCGGATGTGCCATCCGCGTCGTTGGCGATTGCCCAGGATAGGCCGGGATCACCATCCTGTCATGTCAGCGCAGATCCGGGTCGGCATTGTCATGGGCCCCGAGGATCTTGGCCGCGGCGATGGCCGGGCGCTCATGCACGGCTTCTCCCAGGCCTGCCTCGGGCGTCCCGACATCGTCGGCATCGGCCTGGAATCGCCGGGCAGCTGGCCGGATCGCGGCCTGAGCGGGGTGGTCATGGCCGGAGCCGCCGCCCCGGACCGCGAGCGGGCCCGGCGCCTGGGCATCGCCATGGTCGATCTCGACCGGATCCCCCTCGACCAGGCCGCGGCGGGACGGCTGGCGGCCCGGCACCTGCGCGGGCGAGGCTGCCGGCGGCTGGCCAGCGTGCTCTACGGCCACGGCGTCATGGAGGAGCGCTGGCGGGGCGCGGTCACCGCCTGGGGCGCGGATGGGGTGCTGCCGCCCTTCCGCTGGGCTGACGGTGGCGACTACAACGCCGATGTCGGGCGCCTACGCCGCTGGCTGCTCGAGCTGCCGTCCGGCACCGGCATCCTCGCCTGCGAGGACATCGCCGGCGCGACCGTGGTGTCGCGGGCCGTCGAGGTCGGACGCCGCATCCCCGACGAGCTGGCGGTGATCGGCATCGACAACGACGAGTTGTGGTGCCTGATGGCCCGGCCGGCCCTGTCGAGCGTCATCATGCCCTACGAGGCGCGCGGTGCGGCGGCGGCGCGGCTGCTGCTCGCCCAACTGGCTGGTCTTCCTCCGCCGCCGCTCCCGTTGCTCGCCCCGCAGGGTGTGCTGGTGCGCGCCAGCAGCGACGGCGAGGCGGTCGACGATCCTGCCGTCGCCGTCGCCCTGCACCACCTGCGTCGCGATCTCGAGACCCGCATCGACATCGACGCCCTGGCGCGCAGCGCTGGACTCAGCCGCCGCCGCCTGGAGGTGCGCTTCCGCGCGGTCCTCGGCCGCTCGCCTGCCCAGGAGATCCGCCGCGCCCGGCTCGAACGCGCCGGCCAGTTGCTGATGGATACGACGCTCACCGTCGGCCAGGTCGCCCAGCGCGTCGGCCTGCCCGACCTGTCCTCGTTCGTGCGCCTGTTCCACCGCGCCAACGGGGTCACGCCGGCGGCGTGGCGGCGCAAGCACGGGTGATGCGCGCCTACGATTGGAAGCCGGGGCGATTGTGCCTTATTGCGTGAACAGAGCCGGATTGATCAGCGTATTGCGCGCCGACGCAACAGGCACCGTCGCCACATGGCCATCGAAGAACACGATGTTCATGCCGCTGCGATGCCGGCTGCCGCCACTAGAGACCCAGCCGGGCAGCACGGTGATCGTCGGGTAGTTCGTTACGCTGGGAGGCGACCAGCTGGCGATCTGCCAGTCGTTCCAGTCGCACATGAGCAGGCGTGCCGATTTCTGGCCGATCCTGGACACGGAGAAGATCCGATCCGCCAGGCTGCTGTCATTGGTGATCGCCGGCAAACCGGGATTCTTGTTGTAGCCGTAACCTGAACTGGTGGTCGCTATGGAGCCGCCGCCCGAATCCCGACCGCGCCAGGTGGTGCAGCCCCAGGCCAGGTTCTTCCGGGTAATGGAGCCATTGTAGCTCGGGTTGGCCCCGCCCGAATCAGCCTCGGCATCCAGGTACGGCGTCAGCAACGTGGGCCAGACGCAGTTGTTCGTCGCATCCGCGCACGGCGCCAACTGGCCTTCCCAGTCCATGCTGTAGGCTTCCGTTGCGAGTCCGAACTGCCGGAGATGGCCGGCGCAGCGGACCGTCTGGGCCGTGGCCTTCACCAGGCCGATGGCCGGCAGCAGCATGGCCGCGAGGATGGCGATGATCGAGATCACCACCAGCAATTCGATCAAGGTGAAGGCGGAACGGAGATGCATGTCGCCAGCATACGCATTCGGCATGCGTTGACCAGGGCCGCAGGACGACACGGGCGGCCGACGTGTCGTCAAACATCCATCGGGGGACGGTTCGCGGACGCCTGTCGTGCGCGGAAGCGGCCGGGGGTCTCGCCCAGGCTGCGCTTGAACGCAGCGATGAACCGCTGCGGCGATTCATAGCCGCAGGCGACGGCAATCTCCTGGACGCTCATCTCACTGCTGGCCAGCAGGTTGCGAGCGATGGCGAGACGCTCGCGCAGCAGCACCTGCGATGGGCTGGCATCCAGGCGGAGGCGGAACTGCCGCTGGAGCGCACGGGGATGGATGCGCGCCACCTGGGCGATCCGGTCCAACGACGGATTCTCGTGGGCATGGGTGCGGATGAACGACATGGCCCGGTTGAACGGATCCTCGGCCTCGGAGCGGGTCGAATCCCGGACTACGACGGACTCCACACCCGGCGCCTCGACCCGGATCACGCGTCCATCCAGAGCCCCCTCCAGCAGGCGCACGGCGCCGCCGATCAGCCCCGGGAAGTCCAGTCGCACGCTGGACAGGGTGGGTTGGGTGAATGGGCACAGGCTCTGCGTGTCGTCGATGCCGATGATCATGAACCGGGTCGGCGCCTCCCCGCCCAGATCAGCCATGACGCGAAACGTCCACAGGGCGAGGACGTCGTTGGCGCACAGCATGGCCCAGCCAGCCTCGATCCGGCGCAGCACAGCCGGGAGATCGGACTGATGGCCGACCTCAGCGACCGCGAGGGGGATGCCGGCGGCCCGGCAGACCGCTTCCGCCCCGCGCTGACGACCCACCCAAACAGCGCTTGGATCTGACCCAGCGCACCAGCAGCACCCCGCTGGCTCCGCGATCGACCAGATGGCGGCAGGCGGTGGCTCCGATGGCGGGTTCGTCGAACCAGATCCAGGGGACCCCCAACTCCATTGCCGAGAGATTGACCACGGGCAGGCCGAGGGCGATCAGCGGACGGATCAGTTCGGGCCGATGCAACCTGCTGATCACGCCATCCAGGCGCAGTCCGAACATCGGGATCGCGTCGATGCCGCTGGCGTCGGCGACCAGAGGCGTGAAGTCGATGCGCGGCGCCGACTGGGCGATGGTCCGGGCGGCCGCCAGCGCCTGGTGCCCCCAGTCATCTCCGGACTGGACCATGAGGCCGATCCGCAGCCGGCGACCTTCCCGTTCGACGCGGTTCATCTCAAGGCCATGTTCGGCGGCGTGCCGAGGCCACAAGGCGCAAGCCTCGCCGGATCGCCGTCCTACCCCCGACCGGTCCGCCAGGCCCGGGGCGATTGGCCGTGCGTCCGGCGGAAGCGGGTGCTGAAGTGGAGCGGGTTGGGGAATCCGCACCGGCCGGCGATCTCCTGGATCGGAAGGTCGGTGCGGAGCAGGAGGTCGGCCGCCACCGCCAGGCGCCGCTGCTCCAGGTATGTCCGAATCCCCATCCCCAGGCGGGCTGCGAACAGGCGGGCCAGATGCCGTTGACTGCAACCCACCGCGGACGCCACGCGCGCACAGGATACCGCTTGGCCGAAATGGGCCTCAAGGAAGGCCTGGGCCTGCTCCAGCCGACGGTCCTCCGACACGTCTCCGCCGGACTGCCGGGCGTCGACGCGGGCGAGCGCCTCCTCCACCGCCAGGTAACCCAGGGTCCGGTCGAGCGCACGATCGTGCAGGGCGAAGCCGGCCGCCCGTTCCAGGCAGGCCTGCACCTCGGAGAACAGCGCGGTCGGCAATTGCAGCAGGCTCACGCCCGGCATGACCGCAGGCAGGGCCAGCCAGGGCAGCCAGTGGGGACGGGGATGGACATGGATCCACACCACCTCCCAGGTGCCCTGGTCCGGGTCCGTCCCGTAGTCCTCGGGAGTCTCGGGACGGACCACCGCCAGGCTGCCGGGAACGAGCGTCACCACCTCGCCCCCGGAACGGAACCGGCCGCCACCGGCGAGGGTCAGGAGCAGCAGCCAGTCGCCGGTGCCCCGGGGGCGGATGGTGCGCAAGCGCCGGCCGCACGTCCACCGTGCCGCCCAGACGTGGCTGGCCAGATGGGGATGCCGGGACACCATGTCCGGATTCGAAATGTTTATGCGTATTCAGCAAGGTCATTCCGGAACCGATCCTGCACAATGGCGGGCATGAGTCTCCCCCTCGGCGTCACCTACTACCCCGAACACACCGACCCAGCCAACTGGGACGGCGATCTGGCTCGCATCCGCGCCAGCGGCCTGTCCTTCGTGCGCAACATGGACATCTGCTGGACCAAGGTCGAGCCGCGCGAGGGCGTCTATACCTTCGACTGGCTCGATGACTTCCTCGAGCGCTGCCAGCGGCACGGCGTGCAGGTGGTGCTGTCCACGCCCAGCGCCGCCCCGCCGCCGTGGCTGGTGAAGGCCTACCCCGAGGTGCAGGCGGCGCAGGCTGACGGCACGCCCTTTCCTCCGGGCGTGCGGCGGCAGGTGTCGGTGGTCTCATCGATCTTCCGCCACTTCGCCTGCCAGATCGCCACCGTCATGGCCAGGCGCTACGGCCATCATCCGGCGGTGGTCGGCATGCAGATGGACAACGAGCTGCATGGCAACGAGGACCAGGCCATGGGCGGCTTCCCCGAGGACCATTCGCGCGAGGCGGTGTTCCGCTTCCGCGAGTGGCTGAAGGCGC
>JAIFKN010000161.1 GCA_020049615.1 bacterium
CCAGCGCCATCGTCGCGCCCGTGCGTTTGCCTTTGGGATGGGAAAATCCCATCTTTACGTGTCCTCCGATCTGACCGATGGCCAGCTTCGGGTTCGGGGCGCGCACGATGCGGTGGGAGGTAAGTTCGCTGCTCATCGCCGGTATCATGTCGATATGCAGACTCAGCCGCAACCGCCAGCGTCCGACAGCGTGCCATGCGCCAGAGAACGCGAATGGTGCTCGGACAAGGAAAATATTTGCGAAGAGCGCGATGACCTACTATATACGGACGCAAGGTTGCTGATCCCAGCGCCCCCCGTCGAAACCAACCCTTGACCCAAGGAGGTCATTATGCCCGCCAAGAAGCCCGCCAAGAAGGTCGCCAAGAAGCCCGCCAAGAAGGTCGCCAAGAAGTCGGCCAAGAAGGCGAAGTAACTTCCGCCCAGGCGGACCGCTCAGGCGGCAAGGCCGCCGACTGCGGCGACCTGAACTGATCACCCTCGCCAACCGGCGAGGGTGATTCGTTTGCTATTTGCTTGGGGGCTATCGCCCCCACGGCCCGGGGCGGGCCTGCCCCCGGCCTTTGTCGCAGCTCGGTTTTGTCGCAGGCTCCAAAACCGTGGCGGCATCGGCTTCGCCGATTGTATGCCGCCACCGCTGCTCGGCGGCCGCCATCGCTGCGCGATGGGATTTCAATGGCGCTCAGCAGACGAGGGATGAGACAGCTTTTACCAGCAAATCTGAGTCGCCGTCACGCAAGCTGCGGCAGTCGGCGATGGCGGTGCCCCCCTCCAGGCGGACGAAGACGCTCGGCTCGCCGAGACGCAGGCGGCGGGCGAGTTCGCCGGCGGCGATGCCGGGCACGGACAAGCGGACACCGACGCTCGGGAGGCCCTCGTCCGGGGCGCTGCCGCTGCCGACGTAGGCGAGCGTGTCGACGACGGTGGCGCGTGCACCGACCGACTGCAGCGCCTCGGCCAGGCGGACAGCCTCGTCGCGCACCGACTCGAGCGGTCGCGAGGCCATCGCCCAGAACGGGATGCGCTCGCGCCAATCGCCGTTGATGAAGTGGACCAGGGTCGCCTCGAGCGCCGCCAGGGTCAGCTTGCACACCCGGAACATGCGCGCCGACGGGTGCGCGCGCATGCGCTTCACCGCCTCGGCGCTGCCGACGAGGATGCCGGCCTGCGGCCCGCCGAGCAGCTTGTCGCCGCTGAAGCAGCAGGCCGAGACGCCAGCTTTCACCGAATCCACCACCATCGGCTCGTCGGCCAGGCCGATGCTCGATAGCGGCACCAGCGCACCGCTGCCGAGGTCGTCGAGGGCGAGCAGGCCGCGGGAGCGGGCAAGGACAGCGAGTTCCGCGGCCCCGGGAGTGCCGGCGAAGCCGCGCACGCGGTAGTTGCTGGTATGGACGTGCAGCAGGGCGGCGGTCTGCGGGGTGATCGCCTGCTCGTAGTCGCGCAGGTGGGTGCGGTTGGTGCAGCCGACCTCGACCAGCTTGCAACCGGACATCGCCATGACGTCGGGCATGCGGTAGGAGCCGCCGATTTCGACCAGTTGGCCGCGCGAGACGATGACCTCGCGCCCGGCGGTCAGCGCCGAGAGCATCAGCATGGTGGCGGCGGCGTTGTTGTTGACCACCGTCGCCGCCTCGCAGCCGGTCAATTCGCAGAGCATGCGCTCGATGCGCTCCTCGCGCAGGCTGCGATCGCCGGTCGACAGGCTGGCCTGGACCGGGGTGCTGCCGGCCGCCTCGACCAGCGCGGCGATGGCGCTGGCCGGCAGCGGGCTGCGGCCGAGTCCGGTGTGCAGCAGGATGCCGCTGGCGTTGACCGCGCGGCGCAGGGCCGGCACCGCCAGGCGGCGCACCCGGCCGCTCAGCTCGGCTGTGATCTGCGGGACGGGCGGCGGCGCCGTACCCGCGAGTGCTGCGCTGCGCAACTCGGCGAGCAGGCTGCGCAGGCAGTGTCGCACCAGGCCGTGGCCGTGGGCGGCGACCAGGTCGCGCACCGCTGGCGTTTCGAGCACGGCACCGGCGGCGGGCAGCAGTCGCAACGGATTGTCGGTCATGCCGGCAGACTACGGCCGGCGGACGGCCTTCCAGCCGAGGTGGCCGCGGAACGGCGGCGGACGCAGGTCGAGGACGCCGCCAGGATGGACCAGTTGCTGCCCACCGATCTGCCCGCCGGCGGTCGCATCCCACCACTCGACCGCGATGGTGCCGGCCGCTCCTTCGTCGCTCAGGCGGATGCGGGCATCCTCGACCAGCGGCATCTCGCCGCCGCGGGCGCCCCAGCCCGCCGCCAGGACGTAGCCGATGGCCCGGCCCGGGCGGATCCACGCCCGGCTCCACAGCTTCTCGGACGGCGCTTCCGCGACCAGGGCGAGACTGCGCGCCGCGGGACCGCGCAGGTCCTCGCCCTCGGCGAAGCGGCGCACGGCGCCGAACGGGGCCCAGCGGTTCCCCTGGTCGACCCACTCCCACCACCACAGCATCGGCGCGGCGGCGTGGCCGGAGACCAGGCCGATCCAACCGCCGATCAGGTGGTCGACGGCCCGGAAATCCTCGGGACTGGCGCCGCTGCTGGCGCCGAACTCGGTGACCAGCACCGGCTTGGCGAAGCGGGAGAGGCCGCGGGCCGGATCGTGCAGGCTGCCGGCGAGGATGTCGGCGAGCGGTGCCGGATCCCGGTCGGCCCTGGCCCGCCGGTAGGCGTCCAGGCACAGGTAGTCGATCCCCGGCAGGGCGGCGATGTCCGGATTGACGCGGCGGTAATCGCCCGCCCAGTGCGTGGCGACCGGCCGGCCGCTGGGATCGAGGAGGTGGAAGCGCGCCGCGGCCTGTTCATGCCAGCGTACCAGTGGTTCGCCCCGGCCGGCGGTCAGGTCGATCTCGCTCCACAGCTTCCAGCCCCACACCGCCGGATGGTCGGCGTAGCGCGCGACGAGGTAGCGGCGCACGCGGTCCTGGAAGGCCAGGGCCTCGGGGTGGGTGAATATCTGCGCCGCATCGCTGCATGGTCCGCCGTTGAGCCGGTTGAGCGGGTTGTCCTTCCATTCGCGGTCGGCGGATGGGCTCGCCTGGCCATGGTTGTTGATCACCAGCTTGAGCCGGATGCCGCGGCTCCAGGCATGGTCGAGGATGGCGTCGAGACGCTCGGCATTGGCCAGGCTGGGCGCATGCAGGCCGTGGTAGCCGGGCCAATCCTCGCGCCAGGCCGGCGCCAGGTTCCAACTGCTCAGCCACACCTCGGCGGCATCGCCGCCACTCAGGGCCAGCCGATCGAGAATGGCGGCGTAGGTCAGCGTGCCGCGCGCCGGGGTCAGCCTGGTGCCGTTGACATCCTCGCTGCGCAGGTCGTAGGTGTTGTTGACGTTGAGACCGATCGGCCACCACAGTTGGCCGTCGATGCTGAAGAAGCGCGGATCGCCGGGATCGACGCGGACGATCCCGGTCGACGCCACACCGCTCGCCTCGACTGGCGGCAGCTCGATGCGAGCGCTGCCACCCGACGACCACAGAGCGCGCAGCTCCAGCGTATGCCGGCCGGGCAGGCGCGGCCGGAAGCGGCAGGCGAGGTGCAGTGGTCCGCTCGGCCGCATGTCCTCGCGGTCGCCACGGTCGACCGAACGCATCGGTTCGCGCAGGAACGCCTCGACCTCGCGCACGGTACTGCCCGGTTCGGTGATCCGCAGGGTCACCAGCGGATCGTCGCCCCAGGCATCCACCGGAACCGGCTCCAGGCTGAGCGTGACCGTGTAGCGTTCGCCGACCGCCAGATGGGATGGCCCAGGCTGCACGGCGATGAGCCGCGGCGTGGTCGCGGGTTCGACCACGGAGCCGGCCTGGACATCGATGCCGATGCGTGCCCGGCTGGATGTCGCCGACCACAGGAACACGCCCAGCCTAGCGCTGCGCCGCAGCGGCGTCCAGCCCGCGGGCGGCGGCTCGGCCGCAAGCACTGCCCCGGCGGAGAGGTCGACGCTGAAGCGGTGGCGGCCCGGTGCCAGGCACGAGGCCAGCGGGCGCTGCCACCAGCCGCCGTCGCGATCGATGGCGCAGACGCCGACACCGAGATCGGCGGGGGCGGACGTCGGCACGGTGACCTCGACCACGACCCGGCCGGTGCCGACCGGCATCGGTTGCTCATGCACAGTGGTTAGCGGCGCGTGCAACTCGACGTCCACCGCGACCAGCAGGCGGCACAGGGCGAGGAGGGTCAGCAGCCAATGCACGGCGCGATCATGCCGGCGGCAGCGGCAGGGAAAGCCGCCGCGCCGTCAGCCGGCGGTCAGGAAGGCCTCGACCCGGGTGCGCAGGGCCTGGTGGTCCTGGACCACGGGGAACTGCGGGAAGTCGCGCACCACAGTGGAACTCGGCTTGAACAGGATGCCCTGGTCCGCCGCCCCGAGCATGGCGGTGTCGTTGTAGGAGTCGCCGACCGCGCAGACGCGGAAGGCGATCTGCTTGAAGGCGTTGACGCTGTGGCGCTTCTGGTCCGGCATGCGCAGCCGGTAGCCGGCGATGCGGCCGGACGCCTCGATGTCGAGGGTGTGGCAGAACAGGGTCGGCCAGCCGAGCTTGCGCATCAACGGGTGGGCGAACTGGGCGAAGGTGTCGGAGAGGATGATGACCTGGGTGCGCTCGCGCGCCCAGGCGAGGAACTCCGCCGCGCCAGGCAACGGTTCGAGCGAGCCGATGACCTGGTGGATGGTGTCGATACGGATGCCTTCGCGATCGAGGATGGCGAGGCGGCCGCGCATCAGCTTGTCGTAGTCGGGTTCGTCGCGGGTGGTCCGGCGCAGCTCGGCTATGCCGGTCTTCTCGGCCACGCCGATCCATATCTCGGGGACGAGGACGCCTTCGAGGTCCATGGCGAGGATGGCAGGGCTGGTGCTCATGCGGGCGGCAGTGTGCGGCGGACGTCGGGGCCGCAAGACACAGGCTTGAGGCTTGAGGTCCATGGTCACCCGCAGGCGCGCGATGATGGTCGGGCTTGGTAAACGAATGAACTGCCAACTACGCTTGCGCCTGGTGCAACGGACCTCAGGCCTCAGACCTAAAGCCTCAAGCCTGCTGGAGGCAATGGCCCTCTGAACCGCCGCCAGCCCGGCACGTTCCCCCCAGCGGAGGACCCGTCATGCGCCGAATCCTGCCCGCCATGGGTACCCCCGAGCTCGACCTCGTACCGCTGGTCGACTGCATCTTCCTCATCCTGCTGTTCTTCATCCTCTGCGGCCGGCTGACCACCGATGCCCAGACCGAGCAGGTCACCGTGCCGCCGGCGCGCAGCGCCCAGACGCGGCCCACCACCACCGAACGCATCGTGGTCAACGTGCGGGCCGGTGAGCGGCCGGCCCTCTCCTTCGTTGGCGGCGGCGGCTGGATCGACCTCGCCAGCGGCTGGGCTCCGGTACGCCAGCGCCTGGACGCGATCTGGAACGCCGCGGAAAAGCGCGACAGCAACGGACATCAGGTCGCCAACGTCATCCTGGAGGTGCGCGCCGACGAGGTGCTGCCCTACCGCCTGGTCCAGGAGCTGCAGCAGATCGCCGCCGATTCGGTCGATCCCGCGACCCTGGCTCCGGGCCGGGCGGTGCAGCGCAGCTTCGTCAACGTCGACTTCGCCGTGGTGCCGCCCGGCTGAGGCCTACTCCGGCACCACCACCCAGCGGTTGGTCCCTTCGGCCCACACGCGCAGCAGCACCTCGCCCTTGGCCAGGCGCAGCTGCTGCACCGCGGCGCTGGCGTCGGCGACCGGACGGCGCTCGACCTCGGTGACGACCATGCCGGCCTGCAGGCCGGCGCGCTCGGCACGCGAGCCCTGCTCGACCTGGGCGATCAGGGCGCCCTGGACCTTGGCCGGGATGCCGGACTGCTGGCGCACCTGAACGGTGAGATCCTGCATGACCACACCGATGCGTCCGTTCTCTTCGCCATTGATGCCAGCCGCCACCGCTTCGCCGGGCAGCTCGCCGATGGCAAGACGCAGACGCTCCTCGCGGCCGTCACGATGCACGGCCAACTCGACCTCGCTGCCCGGCTTGAGCCCAGCGACGTGCATGCGCAGGTGGCGGGCGTCGGAGACCTTCTGCTCGCCGACGCGCAGGATGACGTCGCCGGCCTTGACCCCGGCCTTGGCAGCCGGCCCATCGTCGAGCACCTCGGCGACCAGCGCCCCGATGCCCGCTTCGACCCCGAACTTGCGCGCCAGCTCGGGCGTGACCTCGCCGATCTGCACCCCGAGGTAGCCGCGCACGACCTTGCCGCCGCCGAGCAGCTGGTCGGAGATGCGCTTGACCAGATTCGCCGGCACGGCGAAGCCGATGCCGACGTTGCCGCCGCTGCGCGAGTAGATCGCGGTGTTGATGCCGATGAGCCGGCCGAGGCTGTCGACCAGCGCGCCGCCGCTGTTGCCGGGATTGATCGAGGCGTCGGTCTGGATGAAGTCCTCGTACCCCCTCGAGGATGCGCGCCTGCCGGCCGGTCGCGCTGACGATGCCCATGCTGACGGTCTGGCCGACGCCGAAGGGGTTGCCGATGGCGAACGCGAGGTCGCCGACCCGGACCTTGTCGCTGTCGGCGAAGACGAGTGGCCGCAGGCCCTTGGCCTCGACCCGCAGGACGGCGAGGTCGGTCTTCGGATCGGCCCCGACCAGCGTAGCCTTGATCCGGTCCTTGGCGCCATGCAGCTGAATCTCGATCTGGTCGGCGCCCTCGATGACGTGGTTGTTGGTCACGATCACCCCGTCAGCGGCCACCACCACACCCGAGCCCTGGCCGCCCATGCGCGGCATGCGGCCTTCGGGCTGACCCGGGCGCGAACCGGGTTCGCCGAAGAAACGGCGCCACATCGGATCGTCCTCGTTGAATGGCGCGATCATCCGCCGCTGCGGTATCGCCTTGCTGGTATACACGGTGACCACAGCGGGGGCGACCGCCTCGATCATCGGGGCATGGGTGGCGGGTTCACCGGCGCGGGCTGCAGCAACCAGCAGCAGGCAGGCGACGGGCAGGGCGAGGAGGCGGTGCATGCCAGCCAAGACGCCGGCCCGCTCCAGACCTGTCCTGCAGACCGGACACGTCTGCCGATGGCATCGCTGCACCAGGCGCATAGCGTTCCGCCGCAACAGGAGCCTTCCGATGAGCAATCCCGCCCTCAACGCCGACCGCTGGGCCGCCGGCACCCGTGATGGGGACATGGCGATGGCCAACCGCATGACCGTCGAAGGCGCGGTGATGAAGACGCTCGGCCTGACCGCCATCCTCCTGGTCACCATCGGCGTCATGTGGTCCCAGTTCTGGCACGGGGGCGATCCCGACATGAAAGGCATGATGCCGTGGCTGATCGGTGGCGCGATCGGCGGCCTGGTCCTGGGCCTGGTCGGCATGTTCGCACACCGTACCGCCTTCGTCGTCGCTCCGCTCTACGCTGTCGCCCAAGGCCTCTTCCTCGGCGGCCTGACCATGTTCTTCAGCAAGCTGTACCCGGGCATCGCCGAGTCGGCGGCCGTCTACACCATCGGCGTGCTCTTCGGCATGCTGCTGATGTACAAGATGGGCGTGATCAAGGCGACCGCCGGCTTCAAGCGCGGTGTGCTGATCGCCACCGCCGGCCTGGCCATCGGCACCCTCGCCCTGTGGGTGCTGGGCATGTTCGGCATCGGCCAGGGCATCAGCGGCATGCTCTACGGCAACGGCTGGATGGGCATCGCCTTCAGCGTCTTCTGCATCGGCCTCGCAGCGCTCAACCTGGTGATCGACTTCGCCTTCATCGAGGAGGCGGCCGAGAAGGGCGCCCCCAAGCACTACGAATGGGTCGGCGCCTTCGCCCTGCTCGTCACCATGG
>JAIFKN010000233.1 GCA_020049615.1 bacterium
GGAAAGGGGACCTGGACCGGTTTGCCGAGATGGCTGGTCGGGGCGACCGCGAGATAGACCCGCCCGCCGGAGAAGCGCCGGTACCAGTCGAGGGACGCGTCCTGGAAGCAGTTGAACCAGCCATCGCCAGCGAGATAGACGGTACGGTTGCCCAGGGCCGCCGCCGACATCATGGCCTCGATCCGTGCGCTGTCCGGCGGCAGGGTCGGCCGGGGCCAGTCGGCGATGCGCAGACCGCGGTGCTCGGCCCAGCGGTAGGTCATGCCCCGGCGCACGCCGTTCTGGAAGGCCCAGGCGCGGGCGACATCGGCGGCGGTGTTTGATGGCATCACGGCGACGAGATGCGGCGGCTTGGCGAGATAGGCCGCAGCCGCCGCCATGCCGTTGCCGCTGCCGCCGAACATGCCGACCCGGCCCGAGCTCCACGGCTGGGCCGCCGCCCATTCGACGCAGTCGTAGGAGTCCTCGGCCTCGTGCACGATGTCGAGCGGATCGCCGCCCCGCGCCGGCCCACCGCGGATGCAGCGGGTATCCTGCAGCACCACGGCGCAGCCGCGCTGCTGCGCCTCGCGCGCGTAGCGTCCGACTGACAGGCGGCCATAGGGCGTGCGCACCAGCGCGACCGGGAAGCGCCCCTCGCCCGGCGGCAGCAGCACCTCGGTGGGCAGGGCGGTGCCGTCACGCATGGCGAGGTCGAGGTGCTGGTGCCGCGTGCCGGGCGCCAGCAGCTTGAGGATCTCCTGGATCGCGCCGCTGCCGGCTGATTGCCACTCCTTGCCGTCCTCGACGGCGGGCAAGGTGACGGCGAGCAGCAGGAGCAGTGGTAGGCGGTTCATCATTTCTCCGACAGACGCAGGAGATCCAGCTTCAGGTTGGCGACGAGGGCGAGCTGGGTCGCCGCCACATCGTGTTCCTCGCGCGGATCGCTCGCCAGGTCGTAGAGCTGTCCCTGGTTCAGCTTCCATGAACCACGCACGACCGCGACTTTGGGTACAATGAGCAGGGTGCGTTCTGGCAGCTTCTGTTGTTCCGCCAAGGCGGGCAGGGCATCGATCCCGTCCTGCGCGGGCGGCGCTGCGACGCCTGTCGCAGCGCAGGCGGTCGGTAGCCAGTCGACGGCGTGGATGGGCTGGTCGCACGTCGTGCCAGCCGGGATCCGGCCGGGCCACCGTGCGATCAACGGGACGCGTACGCCACCTTCGCTGGCACTGGCCTTCTTGCCGGCGAACGGGGTGATGCCGTCCCCGCCACTCGGTCCGTTGTCGCTGGCGAACACCACCAGGGTGCGTTTGCCGGTTCCGGTGGCGGTCAGCGCAGCCATCACCCGGCCGATGCCCTCATCCATGCGTGCGACCGCAGCTGCGTAGGCGGCCCGCTTCTTCAACTGGGCGAAGCGTTGCTCGTCCTCGGGCCGCGCCTGCACGCCGGCTCCGCTGCCGTAGTGCGGCGCGTTGTAGGCGAGGAAGAGGAAGAAGGGCTTCGTGGCGTTGGAGGTGATGAAGCGTTCAGCCCGCTCGGTGAAGATGTCGGTGCTGTAGCCCGTGGTCGTGGTGTCCGCCGTTGTCCCGTCCCACAGGTCGCGCTTACCGCCCTGGGCGCTGTCGACGTAGGTGAAATAGTCGATCTTGCCGCCGAGATGTCCGAAGAAGGTGGTGAAGCCCATGTCGGTTGGCCGGCATGGCGCATCGTAGCCAAGATGCCATTTGCCGACCAGGGCTGTGCTGTAGCCAGCCCGGCCGAGGGCCGCGGCGACCGTCACCGCCTTGGCGAAGCCCGGGGCGTTGTGCCCCATCAGCGCGCCGCCCATGCCGAAGCGGTGGGCGTAGCGTCCGGTCAGCATGCTGGCCCGGGTCGGGGTGCACACCGGGGCGGCATAGGCGGCGGTGGCGCGCACGCCTTCGGCCGCCAACCGGTCGATCGCCGGGGTCGGGATGGTGCCGCCATAGCAGCCGGGATCGCCGTAGCCGAGGTCGTCGGCGAGGATCCAGAGCACGTTGGGACGCTCGGCGGCGGCGAGGGATGCGGACAGGCAGGCGGCGAGGAGGGGGAGTAGTCGCATGAGTCAGTACATGGTTGGGTCGGAGCAACGGCGCCAGACGCGATCTCCGGGCATCGTCTCCAGCCCTTCGACATGACCGTCGCACATCACCATCTGCACGCGTTTGCCATGGCGGGACGGGCGGGGCGTCGCTCCCATGTTGGACATCCCGAAGCTCCAGGTCGACGAATCGCCGACCAGGGGACGGGTCGAGGTGTTGCGAATGGCGGAAAAGGTGAACTCGCGGAAGGATTCGTTGGTCCCGCTGGGAATCCGGTTGGTGTAACGGTATCCGGTCACGGGCGCCTTGATCGGTTCCAGCAAGGCGAAGTTCATGCCGTAGCCGGTGTTGTAGTAGTCGACCGTCCCGGGTCTCCAAGCTGGACAGCCACGCACGACGGATCGCGTGCTGCTGATCGAGCTCTGAACCGAGTTCTCATTCTTCGTGGCCTCGAGGTAGGGGGCGGTGTAGAATACCCAGTTTACCCGGGGTGAGTCAAGGTCGCTGCGTGCCACGAGACCCTGTTCATCCTCGGCGTAGGCCGCGAAGGCCATGCCGATCTGACGCAGGCTGCTGCCGCACGAGGCCGCCCGGGCCGCATCGCGCACCATGCCGATGGCCGGTAGCAGCATGGCCGCCAGCACGGCGATGATCGACACCACCACCAGGAGTTCGATCAGCGTGAACGCGCGTTTCATGGCGCCCTCCGCACGACGCGGAAGCCGATGAAGGGGCGTATAGCCAACGGATGCTCGTCGACCATGGTGAAGGCTTTCGTCTCGATGGGGTTGGGACTGGCATAGTGGCCGACCCCCAGCGGGCGGCCGAACAGACCGCACGGGCCCGCCTGCCACAGCCACTCGGCGACGTTGCCGTGCATATCTGCCAGGCCATCAACGACTGGACCTGCAGTCACCGGACGGGTGCCGCCGTCGGAACGGGGTGGCCGCCAGTCTCCGTCGCTGGATGTGCCGGCGAAGCGGCTGCGCTCAGCCGCGGTGGGCAGGCGCCAGCCGTCGGCGGCGGCGTCGAGGGTCACACGGTGCGGCCACAGTGTCTTGGTGCCCGGCTCGGGCCGCTGCCAGGTGTCGATCCGCAGGCGCAGCGCGCGGCGCAGGGGTTCGCCATCGGCGGCGCGGTAGGCCGGACGCAGGCCGGACAACTCGCTCAGCGCGTTGCACCACACCAGGGCGTCTTCCCACGCCACCTGGGTGACGGGTTCGAGCGGATCGTGGCAGCGGGCGGGGTCGCCCCAGCCGGCGCTGCCGCAGCGTCCGTCGCGGTCGAAGACGTAGCCGCGCGACTCGGCCCAGGCGCGGACGGCAGACCAGTCGGCCCAGGCCGTTTCCCGTCCGGCCACCAGCAGATCCCCGGCCAGGACGGCGTCGGTCTCGATCCCCTTGAGCGCCTTGCCGTCGTAGCCGGCGCTGGCGCTGGCGGCGGAGGCGATGCCGACGCGCCGTATCGGCGCGAGGCGGTCCGTCACGCGCTGCGCCAGATCACGATCGACGATCGCTGCGGCAGGCGCCAGCACGGCGTCCTTGGCCACGCTCCAGACCGGCGCGTCCACGGTTGTGACTGGACCGCGCACGGGCAGGACCCCGATCAGCGGGCAACCGCGGCCGATCGCCAGCGGCACTGGTCCATCCCAGGATGCCGGTGCGGCGCCGACCCCGCCGGCGGCTGGACGTGGCGCACCGGGTGCGGCCTCAGCCGTGTGCGCCCACACCCAGCGGCCAGCGGTCTGCGCGAGGGCTTCGGCCGGTGTCGGCAGACGCCAGCCCTCCGCGGCCTGGTCGGCGAACACGGGGGGCACGACCGGGTGCTGCGCCGGATCGTCACGTTCGATCACACGACGGAAGGGGACGGTTCTGGCAACATCAGCCCAATAGACCGGACGGTGACCGTCCAGCAGACTGAGCGCATTGCACCAGGCTGCCGCATCCAGCCACGAGACGCAGTGCACGGATTCGGTTCCGCCGGACGCCTGGCCGTCGCGGTCGAAGCTGAAGCCGCGGCCATCGTTCTCGGTATGCTGGTTGGTGACCGCCCAGCGGCGCACCCGCTCCCAGGTGGCGAGGTCGATCGGGGCGGCGGCCGCCACCACGCCGCCGGAGACGACCGTGCGCGGCAGCCAGGCGCAGGCGCCGTCCGGGCGGTCGATGCGCGCATCGACGCTGACCGCGTTCCACTTGAGGGCCAGGGGCTGGTTGGCGAGCAGGCCCCTGGTCACCGTGACCGGCGGCGACAACGCCCGCGACACCGCGAAGCCGACGGCGCGCACGCCGGTGAAACGGCGATCGGCCCAGGCCGCCACCGCGGGGTCGAAGGACAGGTCCTTGTCGGTCGGCTTCCACACCGCCCAGCGAGTACGACCCGGATCGATGGCGTGGGTGCGGCGCGTCGTCGCGTTGCCGCCGCCGTCGGTGCCGGCCATGCCCTCGCCGAAGGCCGCCTCGCTGATCCACAGGCCGGCGGCATCCTGGACCACGAAGCGGCCCCAGTCGAGGCCGCCCCAGTAGCGCGAGATGTGCACGGCGATGCGGCAGCCGGCGTCGAGGCCGACCTGCCAGCGATCGCCGCCACCGAGGAAGCCATCCTTGCGCCACAGCCAGCAGCCGTGCGCGGCCAGCAGCATGCCGGGCGGGAAGCCGGTCTTGTCCGCCCCGGAGACCAGGCCCATGAGGTTGAAGTCGTCGCGCCACTCGTGGTTGGCGTTGGTGTGGCCCTCGGACAAACCCATGCGGTGGTTGGCGATACGGCCGATGGCGCCGCCATGGAATACGGCCGATGGGCCCTGGGCGTCGTAGTCGCCGTCCGGCGGGCTGAAGGGACTCTCCAGGCTGAACGGCCAGCCACCAATGGCGTCGTCGTCGGTGTCGCCATCGCCATCGACATCGACCGCCTCCTTCCACATCGCACCCTGCGTGTTGCGGTACCAGCCGAAGCCGTGGTCGGAACCGTAATCGACCAGGCGGAGTACCGGTGCCTCGCCAGCGCACAGGGCGGAAGCGAGCAGCAGGGGGAGGAGTCTCGTCATGCCCGTATTGCTCCCAGCGGCGGTTTTCTTAGCAGGTGGTTCAAGGCCTCAGGATCCGCGCCCCGAGCAGGACGAGGCCATCCTCAGGGTGGCCGAGGACGATCAGGGAGCGTATCCGCGCCGACCCGACGGGGCCCATCCGCTGCATGCCGGCCAAGGCGAGGCGCTGCTGGTGCTGCCCGGGACGGTCGCACGGCAGGGCCATCTGCAACGATGCCGGTCGGCCCTGGTCCCAGATCTGCAACGCCACGCGGGGGGGGGATTGGGCGTGCCCGGCCTGTTCAAGCCGGTAGCGCAGTTCGAGGATGCCGTCGGCATCGCCACGCAGTTGCAGGTCGTCCGGCAGGTCGATGGCGATGGTGCGGACGTGCGGCGTCTCCTCGCCTTCCGTGCCGCGGCAGGCGGGATGTCCGGCATGGAAGGTGCGCTCGCCGCGCCGGATCGGCGACTGGCCGGCGAGATGTGCCGCCGCATCCCAGACCAGCGTGTAGGGATGCAGACCGGGCGACAGGAGCCATCCGGTCGGACTGCGCTCTGCCCAGGAACCGGCCGGCACCATCAACTCCTCGCCGCCGGCCCTGGCCAGCACGGTCCCTTCGCTCACTTCGAGGCGGGTCGATGCGACGGTGGCCTCCATGGTGAAGCGCGTGCCGGTCACCTCGGCCAGCAGCAAGGGCGTCTCGACGGTGAAACCGCGACCGTGGGGATCGCGCGCCACCGCCACCGCGATGCGTCCGCTTTCGAGTCGCCAGCGCCGGGTGAGCGCATCTTCGACCGCCTCGCAGCGGGCTCCCGGATCGAGGGTGACCTGGTCGGGGCCGGAGGCGATCGTGGTCGGGGTGCCCGCGGTCGTCGGCCAGGCCAGCCAGGCCAGGGCGCCAACAGCGAGGATCAGCGAGGCGGCCAGGGCGAGACGGCGGAAGCGGAGCGGGGCGGCATGGCGCCGGTTGCCGCGGTCCTCGCCCAGGGCCTGGGCCAGCGCAGCCTGCTCGGCGCTGGCTGACCACCAGGCGGCCCGCGCCTGCGGGTCCCGGCGCAGGCTGTCGGCGAGCGCTGTCCAGCCATCGGCATCCAGTTCGCCGGCCAGGGCCGCGGCGATGCGCGGGTCGGCTTCAGGCATGCGCGCCTCCCTGCGCTGCGACGCAACTGCGCAGGCTGCCCAGGGCGCGGGTCAGCGCGACCGATACGGCGTTGACGCTCCAGCCGACCCGGCCGGCGATGTCGCGCGGCGGCAGCCGGTCCACGTGCCGCAGGGCGAGGAGTTCGCGGGCGCGTGGCGACAGCCGGGCCAGGCAGGCGCGCACGGCGTCGAGCTGGCCGTCCAGTTCGGCGGGGGGCGGGGCCTCGTCGGCGAGCAGTTCGACGACATCCTCGGGCAGGCCGAGCGGCCCGCGCCGCCGTGCCCTGGCGGCCTCGCGGGCGAGGTTGCGGGCGATGCCGCGGCACCAGGCCCCGAAGTCGCCATCCGCCCGGAACTCGGCGGCCCGGCGCCGGACGATCAGGAAGCACTCCTGCAGCAGGTCGTCGGCCAGGTGCGCATCTCCGGTCAGGGCCAGGATATAGCCGCGCAGCTGGGGGCTTTCCGTGACGAAGCGCAGTTCGGGAGGTGAGTCCACGCCCTTATTGGATCCAGGCGGGGGATCCTTAGCAACGATTCGTGGGGCCGGGGGTCTCAGCGACGGGTGATGACGATGTCGTCCGGGCCGGGGATGGCATCGTAGCGCAGTACGCCGTCCGTCGTCTGGATGTTCGCGCTGTGCTTCCCCTGCGCGACAGTGCACACATTCCAGCCGCCGGGCACGCGGGTATGCAGCGTCAGTGGCGCGTCGTACAGGACGGGATCCAAGCTGCAGGAGAGCCGGAGGCGGATGGAATCCTGGTTGCTGGGCAGCATGGTGATCGCGGCTGCGTCCCGCTGGGCGGCATACTGCTGGGCCGACACCGTGTCGGTGATCCACAGCTGATCGCGCCGGGATGCCAGCGCGTCAAGCAGGGCGGTGAAATCCGCCAAGGGCGTCGACAGCCAGTCGCCGCCGACCCCGTGGAACATCACCCATTCCAGGCTGCCCTGCTGCACCGCCTGGTCGACGAAACGGATCATCTCCGCCGCGCTCTTGAGATGCATGCCGCCGAAGCGCCCGTCCGCCGGCGGACGCTTGAGCAGGTTGTGCCGGGCGAGGATCGCCGCCTGCTCGGCTTCGCTGAGCTTCCAGGGGACGCCGCCGGGACGGGCGAAGGAGATCAGGCGGGGCTTTCCCAGTTCGGGTCGCAGGTCGACCAGCGCCTTCGCGCATTGCAGGATGTCCGCTTCCGCCTCGGCGGCGTTCTTGGCGCCGGCGTGGGTGCTGGTGTGGTTCGCCACGGCCATCGCCCGCGCCGGGCCGTCCGTGGCCCAGGCTTTGGCGTCGAACCACTTCACCCCGGGGCAGAGGTAGAAGGTCCCGACGATCCCCCGCCGGCTCATCTCCGGGATGGCGTGCGTCAGGTGCGACGGCATCCCGTCGTCGAAGATGAGAGCGAACGCTCCGTCCTTGCCGTCCTTCCAGCGTGCGATGGAGGTGGAGCCGGGGTCGGCCGGACTGACGCAGGCGAGCAGGGTCATGAGCAGGGCGACACGCATGGGACCAGGTTGCGGACGGGCTTTGGCGTGCCAGCCGGAGCGTCGATTCCTGGACGGGACCGTCAGCCCAGCTTGGCGAGGATGGCGTTGAAGGTGGCGCTCGGCCGCATCGCGGCCGACGACTTCGCCTCGTCGGGCAGATAGTAGCCGCCGATGTCCTGCTTGCGCCCCTGGGCGGCGATCAACTCGCCTTCGATGGCCTGGGCCTTGGCGGTCAGCTCGGCCGCGATGGGTGCGAAGCGCGCCTGCAGCGCCTGGTCGTCGGTCTGCTTGGCCAGCTCCTGAGCCCAGTAGCAGCACAACCAGAAGTGGCTGCCGCGGTTGTCGATCGAGCCGACCGAGCGCGAGGGGGACTTGTTCTCGCTCAGGAAGGTGGCGTTGGCGCGGTCGAGCGCGGATGCCAGCACCGCGGCCTGGCGGTTGCCGGTCTTCTGCCCGAGGTCTTCCAGGGAGACCTGCAGGGCGAGGAACTCGCCGAGCGAATCCCAGCGCAGGTAGCCTTCCTCGACGAACTGCTGCACATGCTTGGGGGCCGAGCCGCCGGCCCCGGTCTCGAACAGGCCGCCGCCCGCCAGCAGCGGGACGATCGACAGCATCTTGGCGCTGGTGCCGAGTTCGAGGATGGGGAAGAGGTCGGTGAGGTAGTCGCGCAGCACGTTGCCGGTGACCGAGATGAGGTCCTTGCCGGCCTTGATCGTCTCCAGCGACAGCTGGGTGGCGGCGACGGGGTCGAGGATGCGGATGTCGAGGCCCGTGGTGTCGTGGGCCTTCAGGCAGGACTCGACCTTGGCCTGCACCTGCACGTCGTGGGCGCGCTGCGGGTCGAGCCAGAACACCGCCGGGGTGCCGGAGAGGCGGGCGCGCGTCACCGCCAGCTTGACCCAGTCCTGGATGGCGATGTCGCGGGTCTGGCAGGCGCGCCAGATGTCGCCGGCCTCGACCGCGTGTTCGAACACGATCGTGCCGGCCTGGTCGACCACCCGCACCGTGCCGGCGCGGGGGATCTCGAAGGTCTTGTCGTGCGAGCCGTACTCCTCGGCCTTCTGCGCCATCAGGCCGACGTTGGCGACGCTGCCCATGGTGCGCGGGTCGAAGGCGCCGTGCGCCTTGTGGAAGGCGATGGTCGCGCTGTAGACGCCGGCATAGCAGCGGTCGGGGATCACCGCCTTGGTGTCCTGCAGCTTGCCGGCGGCGTCCCACATCCTGCCCGACTCGCGGATCATCGCCGGCATCGAGGCGTCGACGATGACGTCGCTGGAGACGTGCAGGTTGGTGATGCCCTTGTCCGAGTTGACCATGGCGATGGCGGGACCGCGGGCGATGGCGGCCTTGAGGTCGGCCTCGATCGCGGCTCGTTCGTCGGCCGGCAGGGTCGCGAGCTTGGCGTGCAGATCGCCCAGGCCGAGATCGGGGTCGACGCCGAGGCGGGCGAAGACGGCGGCGTGCTTGGCGAAGACGTCGGCGAAGTAGGTGGCGACGGCGTGGCCGAACATCACCGGGTCGCTGACCTTCATCATCGTCGCCTTGAGATGCAGCGAGAACAGCACGCCCTCTGCCTTGGCGTCGGCGATGGCCGCGGCGTAGAAGGCGCGCAGCTGGCGGGCGCTCATCACCGCGGCGTCGACGATCTCGCCCGGCTTGATCTTCAGGCCCTGCTTCAGCACCGTGACCTGGCCGTCGGCGCCAGCGAGTTCGATGCGCAGTTCGGTGGCGGTGGCGAAGGTGACGCTCTTCTCCGAGCCGTAGAAGTCGCCGGCCGACATGTGCGCGACGTGGGTCTTCGAGTCCTTCGACCAGGCCCCGACCTTGTGCGGATGGCGGCGGGCGCTGGCCTTGACCGAGGCGGCGCAGCGGCGGTCTGAGTTGCCCTCGCGCAGCACCGGGTTGACCGCGCTGCCCAGGACCTTGGCGTAGCGCGCCTTGTCCTCGGCGGAGGCGGTATCGAAGTCGGGCACCTGGTGGCCGCGCGCCTGCAGCTCGGCGATCGCCGCCTTCAGCTGCGGATTGGAGGCGCTGACGTTGGGCAGCTTGATGATGTTGGCCTCGGGGCGCTTGCACAGTTCGCCGAGCTCGCTGAGGACGTCGGGGCCCTTGCCGAAGGCGGCGAGGATGCGCCCGGCCACCGAGATGTCCTTCTCGACCACGCTGATGCCGGCGGCGCGGGCGAAGGCCTGCACGATCGGCAGCAGGGAACGGGTGGCGAGGGCCGGCGCCTCGTCGGTACGGGTCCAGACGATGGTCGGGCTGGGGGTAGCGCTCATGGGCGGGGATCATGGATCGGGACCATCCCTGGCAAGATCGGCTGGCGCATCGTTCTCCAGGCCGCCCTCTGGCGTGCGGTTGCTCTGCGCCATAGTCTGGGGCGTCATGGCATGGTTCGGAGGCAAGAAGGACGACGGGCCGACCCCGGAGCAGCTCGCCGCCCAGCAGGAGGCCGAGCGCCGCGAGGCGGCCGAGGCCGACCTGCGGCGCAAGATCACCGTGGCGTTGGAAAAGGACGCGGCGCACCGCGTCACCACCGTCGATGGGATGAGTTGGATCTGTCCCTACACCTTCACCCTGGTACCGGCGGCGTTCGGGTTCCTCGAACCGGCGCGCGAATACCTGGTCGAGAAGCGTCCGTTCGCCAACGGGGTCAAGGCCAAGCCCGCCGAGGAACTGCGCCGCCAGCGCTGGCGCCTGTTCCTGCGCGAGCAGGGCGAGTACGAGCCGCGCCTGCGCATCACCGGCCCCGACGGCCGCTGGCTCAACCCGTACACCGGCGCCTGGACCAAGCTGCCGCTGCGCCCAGGCCAGCCAGCAGTCGAGGTGATCGAGGCGATCGCCTGCGCCCTCGCCGCCTGTCCCGAGGCGCATGACGGCCGGCAGATGCTCGACGTGACCGCCCTGCGCGAGATCGAGTCACGCGCGGCGCGGACCCAGGCCGAGGGGCCGTCCGAGGCCAAGGTGGTCGGCGCGACCAAGCGGGTGGCGGGGCGCTCGACCGAGGAGATCCAGCCCAGCGCCGGTGCCGACATGGACCGCGCCAAGGGCATCCTCAACAAGATGCTGGCCGAACTGCCGGAGATCCCGGGCTTCGGCCTGGCCGTGCACTACGAGCCTCAGGACGAGGTCGGGGGCGACTTCTTCGCCTGCCTGCCGCTCGGCCCGGACCGCTTCCTCCTGGCGGTGGCGGATGTCGCCGGCCATGGCGTGCAGGGGGCCCTGGTCGTCGTCGCAGCGCTCAAGGGACTGCGCTTCATCATCAAGGAGACGCAGGATCTGACGCAGATCATCGGCCGGCTCAACGAGAGCGTGCGAGCCGATCTGCTGCAGGGCCAGTTCCTCACCTGCTGGATGGGCGTGCTCGAGGCGTCGACCCGCAAGCTGGAGCACGTCTGCGCCGGGCATACGCCGCTGGCCATCGCCAACCCGCGCAGCGAACCGCTCGCCCGCCGCCTTGGCGCCAAGACCCCGGCCCTGGGCATGCTTGCACCACCGCTCTTCAACCGCGCCATCCGCACAGCCACCATCGAACTGCTGCCTGGAGACATGCTCATGCAGTGCACCGATGGCCTGACCGAGGCCAGCAACCCGCACCGTGAGGAATTCGGCGACCTGCGCGCCGTCGGTTCGCTCGTCGGGGTCTGCGACAGGGATTTTTCGGACGCTGTCGACCTCATCGCCGCCGACGCCCGACGCTGGGCGGCGGGCACCTTCCAGGATGACGTCACCGTGCTGGTGCTGCAATGCGATCCGCCCGTGGCGGGAGCCGACAGCTGAGCTGCTAAGGGGCTGCGCGACGTGCATGCTCGTCGGCGGGGAACTTGACCCCCGCCCATCCGGTCCCATCACGTGCGCTGCCCCAACCACCCAACCAACCTAACCCGGAGCTCACCATGTCCCTCATCCAGAAGCAGGCCCCCGACTTCAAGGCCCAGGCCGTCCTCGCCGACGGCTCGTTCAAGGAGATCAAGCTCTCCGACTACAAGGGCAAGTGGGTCGTCCTGTTCTTCTACCCGCTCGACTTCACCTTCGTCTGCCCGACCGAGATCGTCGCCTTCAGCGACAAGATCAAGGAGTTCCAGGCGATCGGCGCCGAGGTCCTGGGCGTGTCGGTGGACAGCCAGTTCACCCACCTGGCCTGGCGCCAGGTCGCGCGCAAGGACGGCGGCCTCGGCGACCTGCAGTACCCGCTGGTGGCCGACCTGAACAAGTCGATCGCCCGCGACTACGGCGTGCTGATCGAGGAGGCCGGCATCGCCCTGCGCGGCACCTTCATCATCGACCCCAAGGGCGTGGTCCGCGCCGCCCACATCCACGACCTGCCGGTCGGCCGCAACATCGATGAGGCCGTGCGCGTCATCAAGGCCTTCCAGTTCGTCGAGAAGCACGGCGAGGTCTGCCCCGCCGGCTGGAGCGAAGGCAAGGCGACGATGAAGGCCGACCCGAAGGGCTCGAAGGCCTACTTCTCGACCGCCAACAAGTAGCCCGGACCGCGGGATCACCGCGCTCTGCGATTGCAACCCCC
Source organism: bacterium (assembly GCA_020049615.1). The sequence goes on from JAIFKN010000233.1 coordinate 12,210, forward strand.
GGCGCCGCCGGGGGTTGCTGCGTTTCAGTGGATCACTCACGGCTGCCCGCGGCTGGCCGGCGGACGATACCCAGGGGGGATCGCCGGGGAGATTGCGGCAGACATCTCCAGGAGCCGCCCATGTCGAACCAGGATCAGGAAAAGAACATCGCCCAGGGCCTGTCCCAGCTGGGCGAGACCACGACGGCGGCTGAACTGCTGCGGCAGAAGGGCCAGACCAAGAAGCTGCGCGTGATCAGCGAGAAGCAGTTGATGGACTGGATCCTCAAGCTGCTGCAGCAGCACATGGCGGGCAAGGCCGACGCCTTCTCGGACATCGAGAAGACCGAGATGCTGGAGAAGGCGCAGGAGGAGATCCGGCGCCGCATGAAGCGCGAGCAGGAGGCCCAGGCCGAGCGTGACCGCCTGAAGCACGAACTCGAACAGGCGATGTCGGCGGTCGCCGCCGGCAGCTCGGCCCAGAGCCAGGCCGACATCGAGATGGCCCTCGGCGCGCTCAAGGAGAAGCTCGAGCAGGCCGAGCAGATCAATCTCGACCTGCAGCAGGACAACTACGACCTGCAGGACCAGTTGAACGAGAAGATGGCGCTGCTCTCGACGACCATCGCCGAGAAGGACAAGCTGCGCGACACCGTGCGCAACCAGATGATGCGCATGACGGGCCTGTGCGAAGGCGTCCTCGGCATCGACAACGACTACTACGGCTCGCGCCACCAGGAGGAGAACCCGGTCTCCGAGGAAGCCAGCCAGGACGAGCAGTTCTACCACGACTTCGACATCGGCGCCAAGGTCATCACCACCCTGCAGGCCGACCTCGAACGCCTGCGGGGGATCGCCAAGCGCGAAGAGCAGCACGCCGCCGACGAGCAGCCCAAGGCGCTGCTGGAAGCCGATCTCATGCTGCTCGAGCAGCTGAAGCAGGGCAACCTCCACGCCGTCGACGTAGCCGCTCCGGTCGCTGGGCTGCTGGAGGCGATGTCCGGCGCCAGGCTCGAGGCCGAGGCCTTCGAGGCCCAGGTCGCCGAAGCCACCGGCGCCGGCCACAGCCAGGTCTTCACCGAACTGCCCGAGGAGGGCGGTGATCCCGCCGAGGTCCTCGCCGGCGCCACCGCCGTCACGCGCGAGCTCGCCGCCAGCCTGGCGCGCAACCGCAACCGCATCGCCGCGCTCAAAGCCATCGCCGACGAGAGCGACGAGGCGCGCAACAACACCGAGCAGGAGCTCGAGGCGATGCGCGCGGGGCTCGAGCGCGTCTGCACCACGCTGCGTCAGCGCGCCGAATCCGAGCGCCTCGCCGTGCCGCCCGCCCTCGCCGACCGCGAAGCCCCGCCCGAGGATCGCGCCGCCGCCGCCGCCGAGGTGGTCGACCACCTGCAGGCCGCCAGCCCGGTCGACGCCGCCGCGATCGAGCAGCTCGCCCTCACCGACCGCCTGGTCAAGCCGGGCGCTCCGTCGCCCGAGGTGCAGACCACCGACAAGCAGCTGGTCGCCGAGCGCCTGCGCAAGGCTGGCGCCGAGCTCGAGCGCTACACCCTCGACCTGCAGCGCCAGCTCGACGAGGCGATCGCCCGCGAGCGCGCCCTGTCCGAGCAGATCCGTGATCTTGCCCGCCGCGATGGCGAGGAGGTCGCGCCGGTGGTCGCCGAACTCGAGCGCTCGCTCGAGGTCAAGGCGGATCCCCAGCTGCTCGCCATGGTCACCGCCCGTGCACTCGACGAGGTCGCCGGCAAGGGCGGCAAGGCCAGCGGGATCAGTGCCGCCTTCGATGAGGATCGCGCCATCGCCATCGAGCTGATCAAGGCCAGCCACGGCGACGACGGCTTGGCCGAGCGGATCGCCGACCTCGCCATCGCCGCCGAGGACAGCGACGCCAAGACCCAGCCGCAGCTCGGCGCGCAGGTGCGCGAAGCGGTCGCGGCGCTGGGCGCACGCAAGAATGAACTGCAGGCCCGCCTGCTCGAACTCGAACAGCAGGTCGAGCAGGTCCGCGCCGAGCAAGGCCGCGGTTCGGGCGAGGCGCAGCGGCTGCTTGGCGATCTGGAGAAGGCCAAGGGCGACTTGCAGAAGGCGCAGAACGAGATCCTGCGCCTGCGCAGCGGCCGTGATGCGGCCAATGGCGCGATCGACACCATCGCCGCTGAGCTCAAGCAGCGCGTCCCCGACGCCCATCCCGATCTGATGGACCGCGCCAGCGAGCCACAGGTCCGCGCCGCCGCCGCCGCTGCCGCGGTGGCCAAGCTGACCGAGCATCGCGCCGCCGAGAGCGCGGCGATCGACGCCGTCGCCGCCATCGACCGCGCCCTGGCCCGGACCGGTGCCCCGTCCGCCATAGCCTCCGAGCTGAGCGGCGGCGATGAAGCCCAGGTCGCCGCCCGCCTGCGCGAGGCCTCGGCCGCGCTCGAAAGCCGCATCGCAGCCGTCGGTGCCGAGCTGGATGCGGCCCGCTCGCGCGAGCGCGAACTGGCCCGTCAGGTCCGGGACCTGTCGGCAGCCCAGGCCGTGGCCTCGCCTGCCTCGGCGCCGAAGGAGGATCTCGCCCGTCTCGACAAGGCGATGTCCGACAACGCCGGTCCGGTCGAGCTGGCCGAGGCCACCCGCCGGCTGATCGCCGGATTGAAGTCCAAGGCCGGCAAGGCCGAAGCCGACGCCCGCGCCGCCACCGCCCGGGCCATCGGCGGCGAACTGCTGATCGCCGCCCAGGGCGACCAGGAGCTGGCCGAGCAGACCGCCGACCTGGCGATGACCCTGGACAATCCCGACGCCGAGGCGGGCGAGGTCGAATCCCAGACCCGCGGCGCCGTCGCCCGGCTCGCGGCGCGCAAGCGCGCGTTGGAGGTCGAGCGCGCCCGTCTCGCTGGCGAGCTGGCGAAGCACGATCAGCGCAAGTCGGAACGCGCGCTGGAGACCGGCCGCCACGCCAATGAGCTCGGCAGGCTGAGCGCCCAGAATGTCGCTCTGCGCACCGCCATCGACCAGTTGACCGGCGAACTGGCGCAGCGCTCGGCCGCCCTCGGCCGTGAAGTGCCGGCTGCGCTGACCGATCCCGCCGCCGAGCCGGAACTGAAGGCCAGCGCGGCGCTGGCAGCGGTGTCCGGCCTGGCCGACCATCGTCAGATGGAGGATGCCGCCGTCGACCACCTGCAGATGACCGAGCGCCTCCTGGCGTCGACCGACGGACCCAAGTCCGGCCTGTCGGAAGGCCTGAAGCCGGGGGACGAGCAGGCCGTCGCCGAGCGCATCCGCCGCGCCGACTCGGCCATCGACCGCCACGTCCGCGACCTGCACCAGCGGGTCGACGCGGCGCGCAGCCGCGAGCGCGATCTCGCGAAGCAGGTGCGTGAACTGGCCATCGTCCAGTCGGCCGGCGGCTCTCCGGCCGTGCCGCGCGAGGACCTCGCCCGGCTCGAACGTGCCGTGGCCGATCCTGCCAGCGCCGAACTCGGCGATGCGACCCGCAAGGTCATCGCCGCGCTGAAGGCCAACGCCGGCAAGGCCGAGACCGAGGCGCGCGTAGCCGTCGCCCGCGCCCTTGCCGCCGAAGTGGTGAAGGCCGGGGAAGGCGACGCCTCCCTGGCCGACAGCACGGCCGCCTTGGCTGTTTCCCTGGACGGTGATTTCGGGGCGGCCGAGCTCGAGAACGACTTGCGCGATGCGGTGCTGAAGCTGGCGGCGCGCAAGCGCGCAGTCGATGGCGAGCGGACCCGGTTGGTCGCCGACCTCGAATCGGTGCGCGCCGAGCGCATCGCCGCCCTGGCCCGCGCCGACGAGGCCGAGAAGGCAGGTCGCGAGGAGATCGAACGGCTCGCGGGCGAGCTCGCGGGCGTCCGCGAGGCGCTTGATCTGGCTCAGGCCGATGCCAGCGAGTTCCGTGCGCGCAACGAGGCGACCGGCACCCAGTTCAGCGGGGAGATGCTTACCCTGCGCCAGGAGCTGGCCGGACTCCGCGCTCGGCATCAGGAGCAGTCCTCGACGCTCGCCAGCCTGCGCCAGCAGGTGGAGGCGAACGAGGCCCGCCTCAAGCGCCAGCGCGAAGAGCTGACCAAGGGGCTCGAGGAGCGCGACAACCTGATCGCCGAGAAGGACCGTACCATCGACCAGCTGTCGACCCAGCGCATCGATGGCAAGGCCCTGCAGGCCAAGGTCCAGGCCCTGGCCGTCGAGCTCGACTCCGCCAACACCCGCATCCGCGAGCTCGAATCGCGCAGCGGGGACCAGGCGGGCGCCGTGGTGCGCAGCGGCGATCTCGCCGAGCTGCACAAGCGCACCATGTCCGAGCGCGACCAGCTGCGCGAGCAGAAGCGCCATCTCGAAGGCGAGCTGGCCGACGCCCGCGGCAGCACCGAGGAGCTGCGCACCGAGCTCTCCGAATTGCGCAAGGAGCACCTGTCCGAGGCCGAATCCCACGCCCGTGAGATCGCCGAGGAGCGCCAGCGCAACGCCACGCTCAAGGACGCCCTGATCAAGCTCAAGCAGGAGGTCGCCGGCATCAGCGCCAGGCGCAAGCCCGGAGACGCGAAGTGACGGACGAGCAGGAGCTGCGCCGTCGGGTCCTGCAGGCGAACCTCGATCTCGTCCGCCTCGGTCTGGTCATCTTCACCTGGGGCAACGCGTCGGCGGTCGACCGCGAGCGCGGTGTGGTGTGGATCAAACCGAGTGGCGTCGACTACGCGCGCATGACGCCCGAGGATATGGTGCCGGTCCGACTCGAGGACGGCAGCGTGTTGTCGGGCAAGCTGAGGCCTTCCAGCGACACCGCGACCCATCTGGCGCTCTACCGCGCCTGGCCTCGGATCGGCGGCATCGTCCATACCCACAGCGAGTACGCGACCGCCATCGCCCAGGCCGGCGTGCCCATCCCGGCCCAGGGCAGCACGCATGCCGACTACTTCCATGGCGATGTGCCGATCACCCGGAGCCTGACCAGGGCCGAGGTCGAGGGTGAATACGAGGCCAATACCGGCGCCGTCATCCTCGAGCGCTTCGTCCAGGGTCAGCTCGACCCTGTCGCCGTCCCCGGCGTGCTGGTCGACCAGCACGGTCCGTTCAGCTGGGGCGTGACGCTCGAGCAGGCGGTGATGCATGCCGGTACGATGGAGCATCTGGCCAAGATGTTCGTCCACGCCGCCGCCGTGGCGCAGCGCCCGCGCCGCGTGCCGCGCTTCCTGCTCGACAAGCACTACATGCGCAAGCACGGCCCCAAGGCCTATTACGGCCAGAAGTAGCATTTTCCTGCACTGCGGCGTCGGATGCTTCATCCCTTCCGCCTAGGCCACGCATGAACACCGTCATCCGCGTCTGCTCCAGCACCGGCAACGACCGGAACGATGGTCGTGAAGCTCCAGTGGCTTCGCTCTCCCGCGCACGCGAGTTGGTCCGGGCCGCGCCCGAGCGCGGCTGCCAGCCGCTGCTGGTCGAACTGGCCGCCGGCACCTGGGAGCTGGATCGGACCCTGGAACTCGGCGCGGCGGATTCTGGAGCGCCAGGAGCGCCGGTGTGCTGGCGCGCCGCTCCCGGTGCGCGCGTTGCATGGTCAGGTGGACGCCGGTTGACCGGCTGGATCGAAGACCGGATCGGTGCCTTGCGCGTCTGGACCCTGCGTCTGCTCGATCCCTGGCGCTTCAGCCAGTTGTTCGTCGATGGGGTCCGCCGTCCGCGTTCCTCCCTGCCGGACCACCCCGGCCTCGCCGATGGCGTGGCGCGCCTGTCTTCCGAGGACGCCTGGTTCCGCTTCGCCGCGCAGGCCGATAGCCGTCCCGGAGTGGCCGGCTTCGTACCTGGCGACCTGGAGGAACGCTGGATCGAGGACGGCATCGAATTGCTGATCCTCAAGTACTGGTGCGATTTCCGAGTGGATCCGCAGCGCATCGATGCGGGTCGCAACCTCGTATCCTTCCCCATCCCCTCCGGACTCGCGCCGAACGACTGGAATCTCGGGAAACTGGTCGATGAGCACGCCCAGGGCGCGCGCTATCGTGTCGAGAACGTGCGTGCCGGCCTGCGCCACCCCGGCCAGTGGCACCTGTCGCGCGATGGCCTGCTGTCCTATCTGCCGCGTCCCGGCGAAGAGATGGACGCCACCGTGGTCGTGGCGCCACGGCTGGATGTACTCGTCCATCTGCGCGACGCCGCCCACGTGCGGTTCGAGGGGCTGGATCTGGTCCACAGCGAATGGCAGCGTCCGGCCGGCAACCCCGGATCGGCGCAGGCCCAGTTCCACCTGCCCGGCGCGGTCGTGCTCGAACGCGCCGCCGATTGCGCGATCCACGCCTGCCGCCTGCAGCACCTCGCCACCTACGGGATCGAGGTCTGCCGCGGTTCGCAGCGCAACAGCATCACCTGCTGTCGTCTGGCCGACCTCGGTGCCGGGGGGGTGAAGATCAATCACGACGGTCCGCACAATCGCTCGGACAGCACCGGCAGCGGCGCCTTCGACGGCCTGCCCGAGGTCGCGGCGCGCTGGGAAGGAACCACGACCTGCGCTTCGCGCACCCTGGTATCCGATTGCGTGATCAGCGGCTATGGTCGGGTCTATCCCAGCGCCTGCGGCATCTGGATCGGCGACAGCGGCCATAACCGCATCCGTCGAAACCGCATCGAAGACGGCTACTACACCGCCATCTCGGTCGGTTGGACCTGGGGCTACCATGCGACGCGCACGGTCGGCAACCGCATCGAAGGCAACCGTATCGCCATGATCGGCCAGGGCGTGCTGTCCGACATGGGCGGCATCTACCTGCTCGGCCCCGCGCCAGGTACGGTCGTCTCGGGCAATCACGTCAGCGGGGTGCGCTGCCACGGCTACGGCGAGGGCGGCATCTACCCGGACGAAGGCTCTTCGTTCCTGGTCATTGAAGGCAACACCGTGCTCAGCGGCGGCCTGAGCACCCACTTCGGTCGTGACATGCTGGTCAAGGGCAACCTCTTCGTCTCCCAGACGGTCGGGCTCGGGGTCGGCCGGGCAGAGCCGTACCGCGCTTTCCATGCCGAGGGCAACGTGATCGTGGCCGCCGGCGAGGCGGTGCGTCCGGCCGCCTCGCGCTGCACCTTCGCCCGCAATTGCTATGCGCCTGGTCCGGCCAAGACGTTCGCTGGGCGCAGCTTCGCCGCCTGGCAGGCCGAGGGCCGCGATGCTGGCAGCATCCTCGCTGATCCGCTGCTGCAGGATGCCGGTGCCGGGGCGATGACCATGCGAGGCGATTCGCCGGCGCTGGGACTTGGCTTCCGCATGCCGGCCGAGGGAGCGGGTCCGCGCTATGCCGACGGCGTCATCCCCGCAACCAGCGAGGAACTACCGGCGGAAGAGGGGGCGGACCCCCCGATCATCGAAGCGCGCATCGAGGTGGGGGGCGGTGCCGCCTGGCTGGCCCAGGCGGCGAATCCGGATCCCGATCCCGAGGCGGCGAACCGCTATGCCTGGCGCGATGCCGACTCGCTGTCGCCGTTCACCCTGGTCGTGCGCAACCGCGGAGGTGTGCACGCATCCGGTCGCCTGCGGTTGGGCTGGGTCGGGACTCCCGGCACGATCCTCGGGCCGGACACCCTGGGCTACGACCTTGAACCCGGTGCAGCCACCTTCCTTGATTTCCAGGCCCAGGCAGGCGCCACCAGCACCCTGCTGGAGGCCATGCCCCAGGCCGGGATCGGTTGCCTGCCCACCGCGCTGCACTTCATGCGCCGTCCGCGAACGGTCATCCGCCGCCTGCGCGGGGGGCTCCGTCTCGGCGAAGTCATAGCCGCCCTGGCGTCGGCCCGATCCCAGCCATTGGACGGCGTCGATGCAGGACTGGCGCAGTTGCGCATCGGCTGGACCGGTACGCATCTGGCCGTGCATGCCCGCGTGACCGATCCCGATCCGGCGCATTGCTCGCCTCCGTGGGCGGGCAGCGATGTCGAGCTGTTCACCGCCATGCCCGGGAGCAACGGTCGCAGCGACGCCCTGCCTCGACGCGGCAATGCCCAGCTCTTCCTGCTGCCAGCGGTCGGCGGCAACCCGGCTGCGGCCATGGTCTTCGAGCCCCAGCTCCAGCCTGCTCCAGACATCGCCTTGGACAGCCGCCTGGTTCCCGGCGGATACGAGTTGTGGGCGCTGATACCTGCTGCGCGCGCCAGGCTGGAGACCGGGTCCATCGGCACCATCGTCTGCGAGGCGGTGTTGCGGCCTGTCCCCCCCGGTTCCTCGAGGCGACGCCACACCAACCTGTTCGGCGCCGTCGATGGCAACGATAATGGCGCCTGGGCGATGGCGGAGATCCGCGACGACGGGTGACTGCGAACCTCGTCGCCACGGCTTCAGGATTCGTAACAACTCAGGCTGGGGCCCCGTCGCGCAGCGATGGGGCTGCCGCCGAGCGGCGGTGGGCGGATATCATGGGCGAAGCCCATCCGCCCGCGGTTTCGGAACGAAAGGGCCGCAGGGGCGGAGCCCCTGAGCAGTAGCCAGGATTCAACTGATCCGATGAGTCGGCACTGGCCGTCCCGGCGGGAAAGCCCGGATCGAACGGACGCTGCTCTGCACCGGTAGGCCCGACAGGGCCGTTTCCACCAGCCGGCGCAGCTGCATGGGATCCATCACCACCCGGGCATTGATGGTGAGGCGGCCTTCGTCCGCTGGTGCGCCATCGTGGAGGGTGCGCAGCGCGGGCTCCGGCCGGCCGGTGACGCAGTTGGCGGCCAGGACCAGCCCGCCGCTCTCCAGCAGGCACTTGAGATGGGCCGGTGGCAGCCGTGAGCCGATGGTACGCATCAGCTGCAGCAGGACGGATGGCCAGTCCCGGCCGGACAGCATGACCGTGGCGTTGAGCCAGCCGAGGGCGGCCTCGCCGGCGGCGTAGCGGTCGTAGTCCACCGCGATGCGCCGACTCCCCCCGGAGGAGCCGCCTTCGACGGCGTCGAGCCACGCCGCGATGCCGTCTCCGCTGGCCGCCGAGCAGCGCAGGACGCTGGCGGCCGGGTTGCGTGCGGACAGCCGTTCCGTCAAGAGATCCAAGGCGCTAGCGGTGGAGGCCTCGCTCTTGGTGATCAGGAGGATGTCCGCCTCGATCGTCTGCAGGCGGTGGATGTAGGCGGTATCGGACGGCATCAGACCGTCCTCGACCGCCTGCCAGGCCGCCGGATCGACGCAGACGGTGAACGGGGCGATGCGCAGCTCCGAGCGTTCCCGCTCCAGCGGCCGCAGCACGGTGGCGGCGATGTCGACGCAGGAGCCGACCGGCTCGGCCAGAATCACATCGGGCCGGTGGCTCGCGATCAGTTCGTCGGTCCGGGCGGCGAAGTCGTTGAAGGCGCAGCAGAAGCAGGCGCCGGCGACCTCTGCCGTCGGCACGCCGGTCATCCGCACCAGCGCCGTGTCGACCAGGTCCGGGGCCTGGTCGTTGGTCACCACCACGACCCGACGGCCACGTTCCATGAGCCCGCGCGCTGCGGCGGTGATCAGCGTGGTCTTGCCGGCGCCGAGAAAGCCGCCGATGGTCAGGAGGGCGGTCATGCGGTGAAGCCTCCGGCGGTGGCCCGGGCGACGAGCTGTCGTGCTGTCTCGGCGGACGAAGGATGGACGATCAGCGCCAGTCCTGGCGGTCCAGCTTTGCAGCGTAGAACCTGCATCCGGCCCGCCGACCAGTCGAGGAAGTAGCAGCCATCCGCGGCCGGGACGAAGCCCTTGGCCCGCAGCAGGCCCTCTCCGAGCGCCGCCAGTGCCTCCGCCAGGCGGGACACGTCGGTTCCGGGCGGGCAGGGCAGCGACAGCGGCGTGAAGGCTGGATCGGCGCACGGCGCCACCTCGCCGTCGATCCAGGCCGGATCCGCCAGCGCCAGCGGGTCGAGGTCGAGTTCGCCATGGCTGGCGCGCAGCAGGCGGGCCCGCGGCGCGATCGAGCGGACCAGCGCCTCGGTGGCGGCCAACCGGGCCTCGTCATGCAGATCGCATTTGCCGACCACCACCACATGGGCTGCTGCGACCTGCCGTTCCGCCGCCGGCAGGGTGTCGAGGATCTGGGCGAGGGTGCCGGGATCGACCAGCGTCACGGTGCCGGTGAAGCGGTACTGGGCGGAGAGGCCGGACTCGTCGAGCATCGATTGGGCCGCCGATGGATCGGCCATGCCGCTCGCCTCGACCACCACCCCGTCCATGCCGGCGATGCGCCCGCTCAGCGCGCCGAGTTCGCGGATGAAGTCGGTGACCTTGCAACGGCAGAAGATCGAACCGCCGCTGATGCCCGTGACATCGTCCGAGGCCTGCGCCAGCAGCGGCGTGTCGACATCGGTATCGGAGAACTCGTTGACCACGAAGGCGACCCGGCGCGGCGCTATGCGCCGCGCGTAGCGGGTCAGGAAGGTGGTCTTGCCGGCTCCAAGGAAGCCTGCGACCAGGGCGAGGGGGATGGGCATGTCGGCACCATTACCGTGGAATTGAGCCACGGTGCAATATCCGCGTGGCAATCTGGGCTCAAAGCCCCTTCTTCACCATAGCCTCCTTGACCGCAGCCGAGATCGTCGCGCCATCGGGGATGATCGAGGCGAAGCGGACCTGCCCATCGATACAGATGGTCGGGATGTTCTCCACCTTGAGCGCGCACATCATGCCGACGCCGTCGTGCGTCTTGATCTTGTGCTCGATGACGCGCACCTTGCTGCCGAACTGGGCGACCGCTGCGTTGGCCGCGCTCACCATGTACTGGCACGGCGCGCAACCGGCCGAGTCGAGGGTGACGACATCGACGGTCACCACATCCTTCTGGGCCGAGTAGTCGGGCAGGGTCGGGATGGTGACCTCCAGCGTACCCTTGGCGGTGGTGCGGGCGATGTCGCGCTGGTAGGGGTCGAGCATCGGCGCCACCGCTTCGAGGTTGGCGACCGGGGTGTCGTAGGGCAGGTCGCAGCCGGGGGCGAGGATGAAGCCCTTGGCGTCGCCGGCCTCGTCGAGGCAGCGGATCGCGTCGAGCTTCACGTCGCCCGGCTTGCCCAGCAGCATGACCACGGTGAGCTTCATGTTGCCACCGAAGCTCTTGCCCTTGGCCACCGCCAGGTCGCGCAGCTTGGGCAAGGCGATGTTCTCATCGATCGACAGGTTGTCGCAGCTGGTGTCGCACATGTTGGGCAGGTTGCGCGTCGCATCGCCGCAGACGAACAGGCTGCTCTTGCCGCCCTTGGCGCGGATGGCGTCGAACAGGCGGTTGAGGTAGGGGGTTATGAAGGCCTTGAAGTGCTTGGGGCTGACCTGCGAGGTCATCGGGTCGACCACGGCGACGATGTCGGCGCCGGCCGTGAGGTAGGCTTCGGCGCAGGTGATCGCGACCGTGGTGCAGAAATCCAGGATGCCTTCGACGCGCTCGGCGTCATCGAACATCTGGACGAATATCTCGCTGCCGATGAGGTGGCTGGCGAGGGTGAAGGGGCCGCAGATCAGGCCGTAGATCGCGGTGTCGGGCAGGGCCTTGCGCACCGCGGCGGTGGCCTCCAGCGCTTGCGGCATGCGTCCCTTGTCGATGCCGAAGGCGGGCAGGGTCTCGAGGCCGGCGCTGGTCAGCGGATGGCTGACCACCGAGGGCGGCACGTCCTTGGCCCAGTGCAGCTGGCAGCCGAGGATCTCGGCCTCGATCTGCAGGTCGAAGACCACCGGCAGGCCATCGGCTTGGTACTTCTGCTGCGCCATGACCAGGGCCTCGACCACCTTGGCCGGGCTCTTGAGGTACTCCTCGGCCGTCAGCCCGAGCATCTTGCCGCCATGGCAGCCGACGAATGGCACCCACGGGGTGCGCGGCACGGGCTTGCAGGACAAGGCGTCGAGGACGAGTTGGCGACCGGTAGGCATGGGGCGGTTCCTTCAAGGCCATGCTCGGGGTTTTGCCGAAGTAGGCTGGTGATCGGCGTCAGGGGTTGGTAATCGGCGTCAGGCGGCGGCGAGCCGGAGGGCGGCATCTCCACGCCACACCTGACCCCCAATGACCGTAGCTACCGCCCGGCGCAGATGCGCCAGGCCCGTCACGGGCGAGGCCGCGAAGGCGGCGAGGTCAGCCGGTTGGCCGACCGCGATGCGGCCACCGGCGATACCCCAGGCCCGGCGCGGGGCGCTGGTCGCCGCCGCCAGGACGGCGCTGATCGGCAGGCCGGCGTCCACGTAGGCTGCGAGATCATCGTGCAGACCTTCTCCATGCCGGACGCCCAGGCTGCCGGCATCGGAACCGGCGAGGATGACGGTGCCACGACGGTGCGCTTCGGCGAGGTTGGCGCGGTGCTGGTCGAGGATCCTGCCGAGGCCGGCCACGCCGTCGGGGCCGACGCCGCAGGCGGTGGGATGGTCGCGCACCCAGGCCACCGGGATCCAGGTCGGGGTCCAGGCGGTGCCGCCCGCCGCCATCCGGTCGAGCAGTCCGGCATCGAGGAAGAAGCCGTGCTCGATCGAGCCGATGCCGGCGCGCACCGCGAGGTCGATGCCTTCGCGACCGCTGCAGTGCGCCACCGTCGGCTTGCCCAGCTCCTTGGCCGCGGCGGTCATCGCGGCGAGTTCGTCGAACGAGAACTGCGGACCGCCTTTGACCGCGGCTGCGGCGAAGTCGATGATGCCGGTCAGGACGAGCTTGAGATCGTCGCTGTCGGTGCGCGTCCGCACGCAGGCGGCAGCGGTCGCGGCATCGACGACCTCCTCGGCGAAGAACGAGCCGTAGCGCCCCTTGCGCCGCACCGCCACGCCCGCCGAACGGACCTGCGGCAGCGCGGTGCCGCAGGCCTCGGCGCGCAGGGCGTGGTTGATGCCCCACTTGTCGCCGCAGTCCCGCACCAGGGTGACGCCGGCGGCGCGCAGGCGTCCGAGGTTCCTCCGTCCGGTGGCGAGGAAGGCGTCGCGGCCGGCCTCCATGTAGGCCTGTCGTTTCGCCGGGTCGTACTCGTGTCCGTCGAGGAAGAGGTGGGCGTGGCTTTCGACCAGGCCGGGGCTGAGGAAGCCGACATGCAGGGTCTCGGCCCCTGGCACGGCGATCCGCCCGTCATGCACGGCCATGATGGTGGCGACGTCGCTGACCACGGTCACTGGGCGGTGGTGGATGGCGTCGCCGTCGAACCAGGAATCGGCGTGGATGGCCAGCATGATCAGGCTGCCTTGTCGATGGGCTTGGCGAGCTTGTACACCTTTTTCAAGCCGGCGAGGGCGTCGAAACCGTCGTCGCAGGCGATGAACGCGTCGAAGGCGACCAGGGCTGGATGGCCCTCGGGCAGCACGCGGTAGTCGCGGCCGGCGGTGGCCAGGCTCATGTCGAGGCCGAGCGGCACGCAGCGGGTGAGGAAGGCGGTCTCGAAGGCCAGGCCGATCGGCATGCCGTCGATCTGCACCTTGGGCAGCATGATGCCGATGTTCGACAGGCCGACCGACATGCGCACGCCCTGCAGGGCCGGATCGGCGCCGATGCGGCGGATCGACTCGACCGCCGAGCGCAGCAGCTGCTCGGTGTCGGTGGCCATCGGCCCGACCGAGACGTCGAGGATGCAGTCGGAGAGGCGGAGGTCCGCGTGCTCGGCGCGGGCGCGGTCGATCAGGCGGCGGGCGGTGTCGGTGACCTCGTCGGCGTTCTTGTTCGGCGTGGCGACACCGTGTTCCATGCGCTCGGAGGCCATGAACAGCACCTGGGCGCCATGGATGCGGCGGAGCGACAGCAGCTCCCAGCGCGTCTCGGCCACCGAGTTGACGATCGGCGGGTGGCCGCCGGCCCTGGCCGGATCGTAGGCGCGCTGGCCGGCCTCCTGGCTGGCGGGCGCCGGGCTGTCGATCGACAGGGGCACGCCGACCGCCGACTGCACCGTGCGGACCAGCTCGGCGACGAAGGCCGGATCGGTCTCGCCAGCGGTGCCGGCGTTGACGTTCAGCAGCGGCGCG
>JAIFKN010000228.1 GCA_020049615.1 bacterium
GAGCAGATCGGCGACCTCGCCATGGCCATCGCCGAGGAGACGGTGTTCATGCACCAGGCGCAGATGATCCGCCACAACCACGAGCAGTTGAAGTAGGGGGATCCGTGGCCCGCGTGCTGGTGATCGAGGACGAACCCGACCTGCAGGAGCTATTGCGCTTCAACCTGTTGAAGGAGGGTCACACCGTGACCGTTTCCGCCACGGGAAGCGATGGCCTCCACGAACTGCGCCGCCAGCCATTCGATCTCGTCCTGCTGGATCTCATGCTGCCGGACCGGGACGGCCTCGAGGTCTGCCGGATCGTCCGCGGGGACGAGGCGCTCAGCGCCATGCCGATCATCATGGTGACGGCCAAGAGCGAGGAGAGCGATGTGATCCTCGGCCTCGGCCTCGGCGCCGACGACTACGTGACCAAGCCGTTCCGGGTCAAGGAACTGATGGCGCGGATCCGGGTGCGCTTGGCGCGCAACCTCGATGAGACCCGAGATGCCGAGCGCCGCCGCATCCAGGTCGGCAATCTGACCATCGATCCGGTTCGCCACCGCGTGCTCATCGGGGACGAGGTCGTGCCCCTGACCCTGACCGAGTTCAAGCTGCTGCACTTCCTAGCCAGCCATCCGGGCATCGCCTACGGCCGCTACGACCTGCTCGATCGCATAGGTGACGGCGAAGAGGTGGTCACCGACCGCACCATCGACGTGCACATCCGCAACCTGCGCAAGAAGCTGGGGCCGCATGAGCAGTTGGTCGAGACGGTGCGCGGTGTAGGCTATCGGTTCAGTGAGAACCCCTGAACAGGATGGTCGTGGCCACCGTCTGGCCATCGCGCTGATTGCCGCCGGGGGCCTCTTCCTCGCCTGCACGGCCTTCGCCCTGCCACGCGCCGCGCCGACGATCGTCGCCGTCCTATCGATCACCGCCATCGTGCTGGCGGTCCGGCGAGCCATGGACCACGCCCGGGTGCGTGAACTGCGCCGCGTCGCCACGGCCTATGCGGCTGGCGATTTCGCCCGCCGCGGAGCGATCTCCGGCATCGGCTCCCTGGCCTCGCTTGGAGGCGAGCTCAACGCCCTCGGTGAGCGGCTCGCCGCCGCCCAAGACGCCCTGGAGACCCAGAGGCGCATGCTCGATGGGGCGATCGGATCACTCGCTGAAGGCGTGGCCTGCGTCGACCAGTACGACCGCGTGCTGTATGCCAACCCAGCCTGGCGTCATCTCACCGCCGCCGGCGGCGAGGTGGTACGCGCCCTGTTCTATGAGCATCTGCCTGCGGCAGCCCTTTCCGGCGGAGTCGTCAATGTCCGCGCCACCGGCCGCCCCGAGACCGTCGAGTTCGAGCATCGTCGCCGCTTCCTCCGCGCCACCGTGTCGCGGCTCGACGGGGATTCGCTCGTCCTCGTGCTGCACGACTTCACTGAGCTCAAACGCCTCGAAGGAGCCCGCCGCGATTTCGTCGGCTCGGTCTCGCATGAACTGAAGACACCGCTTACGGCCATCGCCGGCTTCGCCGAGACCCTGCTCGATGGAGCCCTCGAAGATGATCCGACGGCGGCACGCGGATTCATCGAAAAGATATCCCGGCACGCCGATCGCCTCACCATCCTGGTGCGCGACGTGCTCACCCTGAGCCGACTGGAGCAAGGCGCCTGGGTGGTCCGGCCGGCGACTGTGGATCTCGGCGATTTGGCGCGGCAGTTATGCGATGAGCACCAGCCGGCAGCCGCCATTCGCGAGATCCGCCTGACGGCCGAGGCGCCGACCGGCCTCGACGCGAATCAACTGCTCGGCAACCTGCTGAGCAATGCGATCCGCTACAACCGACAGGGCGGCACGGTCACGCTGATCTGCTCTGCCGATGCCGCTCGTGTGCAGTTGCGAGTCATCGATACCGGCATCGGCATCCCCGAGGAGCACCGCGAGCGCATCTTCGAACGATTCTACCGCATCGACGCCCATCGCAGCCGCGCAAGCGGCGGCACCGGGCTCGGCTTGGCGATTGTGCGACAGATCGTCGAGGCCCTCCAAGGCATGATCTCCGTCGACAGTTCGCCGAACGGTACGACATTCTCGGTCGACATCCCGCGTCGGGATCCACGGGCCGTGCTGACCTGACGCCTTCACTATTTCTTCATCTTCTGATCATCCCGGGTTCATGACCCGCACGAGGCTGCTAGGCCAGGAGCTTACGCATGCCATTCCGCAACCTCGCCCTCATCCTCGTCGCCGGCACGGCCCTCTTCAGCGCCGGCTGCGGCGCCCGCCAGTCCGGGATCGAAGGCGCCTATACCGAAGGCGGCTACGGCTCGCCGTTCTACGCTGAGGTGCCGCATGCCCATAAGGAGGGGCAGAAGCCGCGCATCTACCTGTTCGGCAAGATGGCCGATTACGAGGCCTTCCTCGACAAGAAGGAAGTCCCCGAGAACGGCCACAAGAAGTACATCGGCAAGGGCGTCAACAAGGCCACCATCGTCGTGCAGGACCTGATCGGCTCGGAACTCAAGGACAACCCGACCTACACCGACAAGCTGGTTGCGAAGTACCAGGCACGCCACGCCAGCGAACTGGCCGCTGCTCCCGCGGCCCAGTGAGGCATACTCGGCGCCTGGGCGATCCGCTCAGGCGCCGAGCGGCATCAGCTCCTCATGCCGGTGCCTGTCAACGGCGCCGATCAGCAACTCTTCGAAACGGTCGACCACGCGCTTCCAGGTGTTGCCGAGCATGTCCTGGCGCGCCTGGGAGCTGATCCGCCGCCGCAGAATGACGTCATCCGCGAGGTGGTTGGCAGCAGCGATGAACGTAGCCCGGTCACCGCAGGCGATGGCGCGCATGTTCTCGCCATCCCGGCCGAACATGGCCGCCGCGGCGTAATCGAAACCGACGGAAGCCACGCCGCTGGCCATCGCTTCACAGAGCACATTGCCGAACGTCTCCGACAGCGACGGGAAGACGAAGAGATCCGCACTCGCATAGACCGCCGCCAGCCGTTCCAGCGGCAGCGTGCCGGTGAAGATGGCATCCGGCAGACTCCGGGCCAGAGCCGGCCTGGCCGGTCCGTCTCCGACGATGACCATCTTGGCCCCCGCGTGGCGGGTCCGGATGCCCTTGAACGCCTCGATCGCCAGCGGGATGTCCTTCTCCGGAGCGATCCGTCCGACATGCAGGCAGACGCAGTCCTCCGGCCCGGCGCCCCAGGCGGCGCGCAGTGCCGGATCACGGCGGTCGGGGCTGAAGGTGTCAATGTCGACGCCGCGCGACCAGAGCGCGCCGCCGATCAGCCCCTCGGCCTCCAATCGCCGCAATAGGTCCACGCTCGGGACCATGGTCACGCTGGTGCGGTTGTGGAAGCGGCGCAGAAATCCTGCCGCCGCTTCACGCAGGAAACCGATCCGGTAGTGCTTGGCGTAATCGTCGAAATTGGTGTGGTAACTGGAGGTCACGGTGATGCCCAGGGCTTCGGCGGCAGACAAGGCCGAACAGCCGAGCGGACCTTCGGTCGCGATATGCACCACGTCCGGACGTTGACGGCGCCATTCGGCGATCAGTCGGCCCGCGCAGGGCAGGCCCAGGCGGAGGGCCGTGTACCCGGGGATGGGCAGGCCCGGACGGACCACTTCGCTGACGAGCGGGTGCGGCACAGCCGGATGTCCGGTCTCAACCGCCTGACGAGGACGTACTACCCGGATGCGATGGCCTCGCGCCGCCAAACCCGCGACCAGGCGCGACAAGGTCATGGCGACGCCATTGATCTCGGGCGCCCAGGTCTCGGTCACCAGGACGATGGACAGATCGGGGTTGAACATGTGGCCACGATGCCGACGCCGGTCAAGATTGCATGAATCAGGCAGATGCATGCCTTCACGGGAAACGCACAGCGTCTTCACCGATAGCCCGACACTTGCTCCATGACTTCTGCGCCTAGCGCCATCGAACGCCTGCACCAAGGCGTTTTCGATAGGCTGTACTCCTCATCCCTGCTCTACAATGCGTGCTGGGAGGATCCTGCCTGCGACCGCCAAGCGCTGCGCCTGGGCGATTCGGACGAGGTGCTGGTCATCACCAGCGCCGGCTGCAACGCTCTCGACTACCTGCTGTGCGGACCACGTCGAGTCACTGCCGTCGATGCCAATCCACGGCAGAACGCATTGCTCGAGTTGAAGGTCGCCACGATCCGCAGTTGCCCGGATGACGAGGTCTTCGCCATGTTCGGCGATGGTCGGCATCCCGGCGCACGGGAGCTCTATCGCGACCGGCTGCGTGCCCAACTCTCCCCGACAGCCCAGATCTTCTGGGATCGCCGTATCGGGTGGTTCGGTGGTCGCGGCGGCGACAGCTTCTACTTCCATGGCCTTTCCGGACTGGTCGCACGGATGATGCGGGCCTATCTGCGGACGCGTCCCGGTCTCCGCCCGGCCATTGCCCGCCTGCTCGCCTGCAAGGATCTCACCGAGCAGGTCGAGGTATATGATCGTGAAGTCGCGCCGCGTCTGTGGACCCCGTTCCTCTCCTGGGCGATTTCACGTCAGACGACCATGAGCCTGCTCGGCGTGCCACCAGCGCAGACTCGCGAAGTTGCTGCGCAGCATGACGGCGCGGCTCCTGCTGCGCACAGCGTCGCCGGCTTCATCCGCGCCTGCATCGAACGGGTCTTCCGCCTCCTGCCGCTGAGCACCAACTACTTCTGGACCTGCTATCTCCGCGGGGGCTACACCCGCGAGAACTGCCCCGAATACCTGCGTCCCGCCAATCTGGCGGCGCTGCGCGGTGGGCTGCTCGACCGCCTGGAGATCCGCACCGGGACTCTGGCCGGGATGCTTGAGGTCGATGAGCGTCCCTTCAGCCGCTTCGTGCTGCTCGACCACCAGGATTGGATGGGGGCGCACCGGCCGCACGACCTGGGGACGGAGTGGGACCTCATTCTGCGTCGGGCGCGCCCGGGTGCGCTATCCATCTTCCGTTCAGCCCGCGCTGAACCGCCTTGGTTCCCTGCGGTGCGCCTCGCCGATGGCACCAGGCTCGGCGAACGACTGCGCTTCGACCGTGCGTTGGCCGCCAAGCTGCACGAGCAGGATCGAGTCGGCACCTACGGTGGCTTCCATGTCGCGCATCTCTGATCTGCCGGTCCTGTGGCGTATGCTGCGCGGCATGGGCCGCAGCGGCGCGCACGCGCAGCGGCTGGAAGGATTCTACGCCGGACAAGCCTCCAGCTATGACCGCTTCCGCGAACGACTGCTGCATGGGCGGGACGAGTTGCTCGCCCGTCTCCCGTTGGCACCCGGCGCCTCGCTCGTCGAACTCGGCGCCGGCACCGGCCGCAACCTCGAACCCATTGCAGCCCGTATCAGCAGCCTGTCCAAGGTGCATCTCGTCGACCTTTGCCCCTCCCTGCTTGCGGTAGCGCGTCAGCGCATCGCCGAGCGCAACTGGCGGAACGTCGAAGCCGTCGAAGCCGACGCCACCACCTGGCGCCCGCCTCAGCCGGTGGACGTCGTGCTCTGCGCCTACAGCCTGACCATGATGCCGGACTGGCGCGCAACCGTCGCCAACGCCTGCGCGATGCTCAAACCGGACGGTGTCTTGGCAGTCGTCGATTTCACCGTGATCGACGCGGCCACGGCCCGCATAGCTGGCGTCCGCCCCCAGACCGCTGCGCTGCGCTGGGCCTGGCGCCGCTGGTTCGGCCATGATGGCGTGCATCCGGATCCCGCCATGGCACCCCAGTTGACGACGACTCTGAAGACCATCCATCTGCAGGTGGGACGCTGCAGCATCCCCTACCTGCCGCTGCAAGCGGCCTACATGCAGTTCATCGGCAGGCGCTGAACCGTCAGGCTGCGGCGACGGGAACGACGGCCACGGTGTCGTCCAATCCGGTCTGCTTGACCAGACCGGCCTCGGCCAGGCCGGCGTAGGTCACAAGCTTCCAAGCGCCGTCGGCGTATTCGAGAGCGCTCAACGAGTCGACCCAGTCACCACTGTTGAGATAGGTGGTCTCCCGGCCTTCGATCGTCCTTGTCCGCACGCAGGGGACATGGATATGACCGGCCACCACCACGTCGAACCCGCGGGATGCTGCGGCCTTGAGACAGAATTCCTCGAAGCGGGCGATGTGCCGGCGGGCCGCTGGCACACCTCGCTTGCACATGCTCGCGAGCGGCACCGGGCGCAGGCCGATTCGGCAACCGACAGCATTGAGTCCGACGCTGATCGAAGCGATGGCGTCGTAAGCGATGGTTCCGATCCAGCCGGTTACCCGCGAAGTGCCTAGCGCCAGATCAAAGGCATCACCATGCAGGAACCAGTGCCGCTTGCCGCCGATGACGAGGTCGAGGCGATCGACTAGGTTTATCGAACCGAGGGCCAAGGCGGAGTAGCGGCGCAAAGCCCCGTCATGATTGCCGGTGACGTAGTGGACCGGAATGCCCTGGGCCGCGAACTTGAGGATCCGACGGACCACCTTGGTGTGGGCTTCTGGCCAGAAACCCTTGCGGAAATCCCAGAGATCGACGATGTCGCCATTGAGCACGACCATGCCCGGCTCGACGCTCTTGAGATAGGCATTGAGCTCCGCAGCCCGGCAGGCGGCGGTGCCGAGGTGCAGGTCACTGATCACCACCACGTCGACATGACGTCGGCTCATGTGGTTCTCCGTATGGATTGGTAGATGAAGCAAGGGCGAACCGCGACCCCGTCGCGCAGCGAAGCCGGCGTCGAGAGGCAGAGGGCGGATACGATTGGCGAAGCCCATCCGCCCACGGTTTCCGAGCCAAGCGACGAAACCGAGCCACGACAAGGCCCGGGGGGCAGGACCGCAGGCACGCGGGGGCGAATCCCCCGAACTGAAAGGCGGGTCGGGAACGACGGGAGGGATCGGCCGCCGTGCGACCCCATCCTCCTCCCTTCCGACGTTCCCGACGCGCCGTTCAGACTGGTACCCCGATCGCGGCCGCAACCGCGACTGAAAGCCAGGCGATGACAGCGCCAAGCATGCCGCCGGCGATGACGTCGCTGGGGAAGTGGAGACCGAGGATCAGCCGCGAGGCCGCCACCAGGGCGGTGAAGGGCCAGACCAGCCAGCCGAGCACCGGCGCATGCGCGGTCACCACCACGCTGAAGGCGATGGCATGCAGGGTGTGCCCCGAAGGGAACGAAAAACGATCAAGTGGAGCAACGGTCAGGATCAGGCCATCCCGGACGGCAGATGGGCGTGGACGGCGAATGCCGCGCTTCAGCAGCGTGTAGATCAGCGTACCCGAGAGGCCCGCGCCCGCCATCGCCGAGACGGCAGGCGCGGCGCCGTACCCTTCGACCATCAGGAGGGCCACCGCGAGCGCGTACCAGAACCAGCCATCACCCAGCCGGCTGGCCCAAGCGAAGATGACGCGGCACTGGCGCTGGCTGTTGGCCCGGTTGCTGCCTGCGGTCGCATCGAGGTCGAAGCGGGCAAGGGTCTCGATCCAGGCCATGTGCTCCTCCCTCCGTAGCCATGTTGTGCAGAGCCATGTGAACCCCTGATGAAGGCTGGACGTGGCGTGGCCGCAGGTGCATGGCAGGGTGTTGAGCCCTCGTCTGCGGCTCGATCGCGCTTGCACAGCGGCCTACGCCATGGGCATAGGCGTGGCCAAGCGCTGACGGGTTCATCCATTCTTGATCGGATCGGGCAGCGTGTGCCCATGCGACGCACCCTGGTCGGTGGAACCGTGCTCCTTGGCGATCTCCTCGTTCCTGATGCAACCGTCTCCATCGACGGCGAGCGCATCGTCGCGGTCGGTCATCCGGTCGGCAGTTCGGCGCAGATCGATGCGCGCGGGCTGCTCGTTCTACCAGGCATCGTCGACCTGCACGCCGATGCCATCGAACGGGCCCTGGAGCCGCGTCATGGGGTGCGAGTACCCCTGCCGGTGGCGCTGGCCGAGCATGACGGCTGGCTGCTGGCCAACGGCATCACCACCTGCTTCATCTCGCTGACCGATGGATTCGAGCCGGGTTTGCGCAGCCGCGAACTGATCCGCAGCGTCATATCCGCCGTGCATGATCCCGCGATCAGGCTGTCGGCCCGCTCTCCGGTCCACCTGCGAC
>JAIFKN010000020.1 GCA_020049615.1 bacterium
AGTCCGCGACGCCACGGCGGCGGTGCGTGGCCAGGACCACGGTGCGATCGGTCGCCAGCCGGGTGACGACCCGGGCGGCGACCGCCGGATCGATCGCGGCGAGCGCCTCGTCGAGCAGCAGCACCGGCGCCTGCGCCAGATAGGCCGCGGTCAGCGCCACCGCCTGCCCGGCGGCGGTGCCGCGCAGGGCGTCGGCCCGCGCGGAGAAGTCGCCGATGACAGCCTCCAGTCCCAGCCGGACGGCGGCGTCCCGCGCCCCGGCGGCATCCACGCCACCGGCCGAACGCAGCAGTTCTCCGACCGTCCACGGCGGCAGAGCGCCGTCATGCGTGAGCAGGATGCTGCGTCCGCCCGGCGTCATCGAACCGCTGGCCGGGGCGCAGCGGCCGGCGAGGAGGCGCAGCAGCGTGCTCTTGCCCGCACCGGAACGGCCGCTGAGGAGGAGGCGTCCACCCGGCGGCACCGCGCCGGCGGGCAGCTCGAGCCGTCCGCCGCCCGGCCACGCCACCGACAGCGCGCTCCATGCCAGGCCAGGGCCGGTCGGCGGGTCATGCAGGGCGCTCCCGGCGCGCAGCCGCGACCACGCCGCCGCCGTGCCGGCCCAGCGCTCGGCCCCGGCCGCCAGTTCGAGCAATGGACCGATGGCGAGGAAGACCAGGAAGATGCCGGCTGCGAGCCCGCCCGGGCTGAGCTCGCTCCGAGCGACCTGGCCCGACCCGGCGAGCAGCACCAGCACCACGCCGCCGGCGACCGCGCCAGCCATGGCCGGCTGCCACCAGCCGGCGGTGCGCGCCGCCTGCACCTCGCACGCGGCGCTGAGGTCGGCCCGCCTGCCGGTGTCGGCCGTCATCCACGCCAGCCAGCCCGGCGGCGTCCAGGCGCCGCGGGCGGCGATGATCTCGCTCCAGCGGCTGCGCTCGGCGGCGCGCGCCTCGGCCGTATGGGCGGCGGCGCGCATGCTGGCGAGGCGGCCGGACCAGCCGATGACCACGCAGAGCGCGGCGGCCGGCAGGATCGCCACCAGCAGGTCGGGGTGGATCAGCGCCAGCATGCCGGCGCCGATGGACATGCGCAGCAGGGCCGACCACGCCTCCAGCGCCAAGCGCGGGGCCTGGCTGGCGAACCGTTCGCCGTCAGCGAGCCGGTCGGGAGTATGGCCGCGCGTCGACAGCAGCCGGCCGAGCAGGCGTCCGCGCAGCCCAGCGCCGATCTCCGTGCCGCAGGCCGCCAGCAGACGTTCGCGCAGGTCACCGAGCCCGGCGCGCAGCAGCCAGGTGGCGAGCAGGCCGGTAGCCGGCCAGGCCATCGCCCCGCCGTGCAGGGTGCGGTCGATCAGCCAGCCGGTCAGCCACGGGCGGCTGAGCAGCGCGAGGACGGAGATCAGTTCGACGACCAGGAGGCCGAGGGCAATGGCCCGGACCGGGGTCCAGACGTCGTGCCAGCGCAGCGTCGCGGTCATGCCGCATCCAGGGCGCGGATCCGCGCCGCCGTCGCGCCGTCGAGGTGGCGCAGCGGATCGATCAGGATGAGGGTTCGCGGGGCGGCGAGCACGGCCCGCGCCAGCGCCAGGCGGAAGGTCTCGCCGGCCGACACGCCGCCGCCGCCGGCGCCGAGCTCCTGGTCGAGGCGGGCACCGGCTTCGGGGAATCCGGCACGGGTCAGCGCCGCGGCTAGGCCGGCGTCGTCATGGCGGCCGGCCGGATCGAGGTTGCGCCGCAGCGTGCCGGCGAACAGGCGGTCCTGTCCGCCGACCACCGCGACCGCCGGTTCCACTGGCGCCGGCAGACGCCTCAGCCGGCGCAGGGCCAGGGTCCATGCGGCATGGCCCTGCGCTGCGCCCGCCAGCAGTTCGCAGCGGGCGGCGGCGGTGGTGGTGACGAGGATGGCGGCGATGGCCGCGCCCACGCTGATCTCGCCATCTCCGGCAAGCAGCACGGCCAGCACGCTGACCAGGGTCTGGGCCGCGCCGGCCACCAGCTGCACCGCGGCGGCGGGTTGCCGGCAGGCGGCCTCGGCCTGGCGCATCGGCAGGTCGGCGAGCCGGTCGAGACGGACGGCCTCCTTGGCCAGCCCGAGATCGCCGAGCAGCGGTGCAGCGGCGAGCAGGGCCTGCCGGCGCTCCTCGGCGGCGGCGGCGAGGCGGGCGGCCCTGGCGGCGGCGAACGCGCCGCGGTTGCGCCGGGCCAGCACGGAGATGGCAAGGCCGGCCGCCAGCCACGGCGCCAGCAGCCGCAGGTCGACACAGGCCAGCACGATGGCTGCACCGAGGGCGAGGCCGGCGACCTCGGCGATGGAGCGCACCGCCTGCAGGCGGCCGGCGACAGCGCTGGCGAGGTCGCCATGCCGGTGCGGGGCCTGGGCGATCAGGACGGCGGCGAAGCGCCCGCGCAGCTCGGCATGCAGGCACGCGGCGCAGCGGGCGGCGCCGATCGTGGTCATGTAGCCGGCCGCCGCGCGCAGCACGGTGGCCCCGGCCAGGGCGGCGCACCACAGGCCGACCGCCTGCCCGGCCAGCGCCGCGCCGACCGCCCCTGCCGCCAGGGCCTGCGCCGGGGCGGCGGTCGCGGCGATGGCCAGGACCGCCGCTGCGAGCGTCAGGTGGCCGCGCATGGCGGTTCAGGCCCGGCGGCGGCGCAGGGTCAACATCAGGCCGCAGGCGAGGATCAGGGCGAAAACCCCGCCCGAGCCGCAGCTAGCGACCTTGCCGGCATCCTGCACCACGCCGGACGCCCCACCGTCTGCGGCCGAGGCCGCAGCGGTCGGATCGAGGAACGGCGAGATCCTGATGCCGGTGAAGCCGCCGCCGGCCCCGCTCGTGGCGACCACCGAGCCGCTGACGATGGTGAAGGACAGGCTGGTGCGGTTCGCGCCCGTGACCGAGGTGGTGGAGGCGGCGCCGACCGCATCGGGGTTGGCGTCGGAGGACTCCAGCCACAGCGTGTAGGTCCCGTCGGGCGTGGTCGCCGGATTGAAGTTCCAGGCCAGGTTGCCGATCTGGCGGTGGCGCAGCAGGGTCGCGCCCATCACCGCGTCGGCCCCGCTCTTCACGCTGTTCCACAGCACCAGGCTGGAACGGCGTTCGCCCGACCAGTTCCCCAGCGTGACGATGAAGGTCGCACCGCGCTGGATCCACGCCGCCTTGACGTGCTTGTCGGGGGCGTAGCCGCCGCCGGAGGACGACGAGGTGAAATTGATGTAGGCGATGCCGGTCGGCGCACCGGTGACGGTCCGCGTGGCGACGGTGCTGGTCGCCGAACCGCTGCCGTTGGTCGCGGTGCAGCGGTAGTAGCGCGGCACGCCGACATCGCCGGCGGTGGTGGCGGCCGTGGTATAGGTCGTGCCGGTGGCGCCGCCGATCGGGGTGAAGGTGGTGCCGTCCGGGGAGTCCGACCACAGCAGCGTCGGGGTCGGCACGCCGCTGGCCGCGACGGTGAAGCTGGCCGTATCGCCGACGAAGACCGAGGCGGAGGACGGCTGGAGGGTGAAGGCGGGCGCCGCGGGGGCTGCCACCGTGATGGTGGTCGTGCGGCTGATGGTGGTGGCGGTGACGCCATTGACCGTGTTGGTGAGGAGGCAGCGGTACTGCTCTCCGTTGGTCGCCGCGGTGGCGTTGCGGGTCGCCAGGGTGGCGCCGACGACATTGGCGAAGGTGCCGGCGGAGGACGAGCGGTACTGCCACTGGTAGCTCAGGGTGCCGGCCGGCGAGCCCGGTATGCTGCCAGAGACCGCGAGATTGACCGTGGCGCCGGCGAGGGCGGACGGGTTCAGCGGCGTCGTGTCGGCGGTGATGGTCGGGGCCTGGAAGGCGGTCAGCGTCGCCGCGTTGCTGGTGGTGGTGACGCCGCTGCCGTTGAAGTTCTTCAGCACGCAGCGGTACTGGGTGCCGTTGACCAGGCTGGTGGTGCTGTAGGTGCTCGCCGTCGCGCCACCGATATTGGCCCAGGAGCCCGCCGGTGGCAGCGACTGCCACTGCCAGGTCAGGCTGGGGAAGCCCGCATCCGCGGCGGTGATGCTGAAGTTCGCCGTGCCGCCGGCGGCCACCGTGGTGTTGCCGGGCTGCACCGAGATGGTCGGTGCCGCCCGTACCGTGACCGACACGGCGCTGCCCGAGGTGACGGTGGCGCCGCCCGCGGTGATGGTGCCGTAGTACCACACCGTGCCGGCGCTGGCGGTCGGCGGGTTGTAGGTGGCGAGGGTCTGGCCGGCGATGGGCGAGCCGCCCGAGGTGCTGTTGCTGCCGTTGCTGAACCAGGCGTAGACCGGGCCGGTGGCGTTGGCCGGGGTCGGGGTGTTGGTCAGGGTGACGGTGGCGCCGGGATTGACCGTGGTCGTGGCCGGCGTGATCGCCGAGCTCGTGACGGCGATCGTGCCGCTGGTCACGGTCAGGGTCAGCGCGTTCGAGGTCATGGTCGGGGCCGTGCCCAGCCCATAGCTGTTGGGATACGTGACCACGCAGTCGTAGCTGCCGGCGTCGCCCAGCGCCGCAGGGTTGATGGTGTAGGTGCTGGCGGTGGCCCCGCCGATGTTCGTCCCGCCCTTGCGCCACTGGTAGCCCGACGGGGTGACGCCGGCGTTGTTGGTGATGGTGAAGGTGGTGGTCTGTCCGGTGGAGATCGACAAGGCCGGGTTGCTGCTGACCGGGACGCGGCCGGTATAGGTATAGCTGACCGCCGTGTACTTGCCGGCCGGATCGCTGATGGACAAGGTGCGGCTGACGCCGTCCTTCTGGAAAGCGAACGAGAAGCGGTTGGCTCCAGGCACCGATGCCGTGGTGATCGGGGCCGGGTCGGGGTTGTTCTTGTCGGCGGTTTCGAACCACACCTTGTAGGCACCGTCGGCAGCGGCGTTACCGTTCTTGTAGAGCATGTTCCAGGACCCGCTGCGAGCGGCATGGGCGTTGACCGTAGCCCCCATGTTTCCGTCCGTATCGGTGTTTCCGGCTTTGGATTGCCACAAGTCCAATTCCGCCAAGTGGCCTGATCCACGCGAGAAGACGGTTTTGACGAAGGTGGCGGTCGAGGTCTCGACCCAGAAGGCGACCACGTTGCTCGGACTGTAGTTTCCACCAGCCGAGGTTGTCGTCGCCGTAATGGAAAGGCCCTCGCCGGCGGATAATCCACCTATGCTGGCGAGCAGGAACAGGACGGTCAGGAAACGCATGGTGTCCCTCACAAGTAGGCCGTGATGGAGAAGGCGAAGAACGGCAGGGCCATCTCCTGGGCGCCGCCGGTGACGACGCTGTTGAAGGCGGCGTTGGCGCTGTTGGTGAAGTAGATGGCGAATTCGTGCGTGTTGGTGTCGTAGGCCAGGCCGGTGGCCAGGCTGGGGCCGGTCTTGGTGTGCCAGCCGCCGACCGGCTTCACCGCCTCGGCGAGCAGGAACCAGTGCTGGCCGAGGGCGATGCGTGCGGTCAGGCTGACCGCCGAGGTGCCATTCTGGTCGGCCGGATCGGTCTCGTCGGGGAAGCTCTTGTCGCCCTGGCCGGTGCCGCCGACGGCACCGTCGTAGGCCGAGAGCCCGGCCCGCCACAGGCCGAGGCCGAGGCGCAGGCGGTCGTTGAACAGGTCGCGCTCGGCGACCACGCCGAGGTTCAGCGAGGTGTCGCCGGTGCCGTAGTTGCGCAGCATCCAGCTCGTCCCGGCCACGACGTTGAGGTCGCAGGGACCCTGCCAGAGTCCGCGCACTCCGCGCTGGTCGAGCAGTTGCACCTGGGCGAGGAGGTCCCAGGTGTCGTACTGGACGGCCTTGTCGTCGTGCGTCGGCACGGCCAGGTCGCGGCCGTTGACCCGCTGTAGCGACAGGGTCGTCGCCTTGGCCGGCGACCAGGCGACCATGAAGCCGATCTTGACGTCGTCGTCGAGGCCGAGCAGGTTGGTGCGGAGCTCCTCGTCGTAGCCTTTGCGGGCGACGTGCGAGATGCGGTAGTACCAGTCGCCAACCGGCAGGGTCGCAGCCCCGGGCAGGAACCAGTGGTGGATGACCCGGCGCTGGTTGTCGGTCCACGGGGAGAGAGGCGTCCCGCTCGCAAGCATCGGATCGACCTCGTCCTCCTCCTCCTCGTCGGCTGGCGGCGGCGGCGGGGGCGGCGCCTTGGCCTTGGCTGGGGCTGGAGCCGGGGCTGGCGGCTTTGCCGCGGCGACCGCCGTGCCGGTGACGGTCAGCGACACCTTCGACACCGCCTTGCCGCCGCGGTTGGCGGCGGTGATGGCGATAGCGTAGGTCCCGGGTTCGTCCGGCCGGCCGGAGATCGTGCCCTTGACCGGATCCAGGTGCAGGCCCGCCGGCAGCCCCTGGGCATCGAAGGACAGGCCGGCGCCGCGGAAGTTCGGGGTAAAGGAGAACGCCTCGCCGGTCTTGATCGTGAAAGCATGCGGCGCCGCGGCCGGCGGATCGGCGGCGGCCAGCGTCGTGGCGAGCATCAGGGCGGTGACGAGGCGCATGGTGCTCACTTCTCGACCGTGACGACCAGGGAAGCCAGGTAGCCGTCCTTCTCGAGGGTCACGCCCGGCCAGTCGGCGGTGATCGGCACCTTGCGCTTCTTGTAGTGGCCGCCCTTGTCCTTGCGCTGTTCGACGCGCAGCACCATGTCGCCGCCGAGCAGGCCGGCGGCCGGCACCTTGACCACCTGATGGCCGCCCCAGGCGGGCGTGGCTCCGGCCACCGCGTCGAGGGCCTTGGCGTCCTCGCTGCCCGCCTCGCGCGCGGCCGACCACACCAGCATGTCCTTGAAGTACTTCTTGTCCTTGCTGAACATGTGCAGGGTGCGCACGAAGGTGCCGTCGGTCTTCTCGATCCACACCACGATCATCGGCTTGTCGCCGCTGCCTTCGACCAGGGTCAGGTCGAGGACGAGTTGCGGATCGGCCGCCGCGAGGGCGCAGCCGCACAGGAGGGGGAGGAGGATGCGGATCATGGGTTCACCTGGCGATGAGCAGGAGGGCGATGAGCACGGTGGAGGTGCCGAGCAGGGCGAGGGCCTGACGGCGGCGCTGCGGCGAGGCGGCGAGCAGCGACATGGTCGCGCCGCTGAGGGTGACCAGCGCCAGCACCAACGCGGTGACGTCGATGAGCACTCGCTGCCAGCGGCCGGCGTGCTTGCCGCGGTGCAGGTCGGTCAGCGAGACGACCAGCGGCGGGCGCACCGAGGTCGCGGTCCAGGTGCGGCTGGCGTTGTCCACCTGCACGCGGTGGGTGCCCCACACCGAGGCCATCTCCAGTTCGACGGCGCCGTCCTCGCTGGTGGCGTGGTCGAGGTCGGCCGTTCCCGACAGCCGGGTCTCGAGGTGCGTGCCGATCGCGGCCGGCGTCAGGTCGAGGCCCTCCGGCAGCTTGCCGCGCTCGCTCAGGCTGATCCGACGGCTCGCCGGATCGACCTTGATGCCCCAGGATCTGGCCTCGCCCTGGGTGAACACGGCGGTGATCGGCGGGCCGTCGGCGAACGATTCCAGCCGCGCGCCTTCCGGCAGCATCGCCGCCAGCACCGGAGCCAGGCGGTCGCGGTCGAGGGCGGCCCCTTCGGGCAGCGTCCGGGCGGCGGTCGCGGTCTCCTCGCTGACGAACAGGTCGCTGCGGTTGGCGAGGAAGCCGGTGAGGGCGTAGAACAGGATGATCAGGGCGAGCGGCGCCGAGGAGATGTAGTGCCAGCGGCGCAGCAGGCCGGGCCAGTCGCGGCCCGGGGCGGGCGCGGCGGCCGCCGGGGCGCCGGGCTTGGCCGCGGGCGCGGTGCCGGCGGGGACGAAGCTGTCGGCATAGATGCGTTCGGCCGGCACGCCGCGCGAGGTCAGCAGCTTGCGCACCGCCTCGACCATGCCGGGGCCGCCGCAGGTGTAGACCTCGGCCCACTGCTGGGGGTCGGTGTCCTCCAGCGGCGTGGTGACCAGGCCGACCGGGCCCTTCCAGTCGGGGCCGGCGACCTGCACCACCGTCACCACCTCGGTGTTGGGGATGGCGCGCAGGCGCTCGACCCAGAAGAGGTCCTGCTCGTTGCGCGCGCCGATGACCACGCGCTTGCGCGCCGCCGGCGCGGCGGCGCACATCGGCACCACCGGCGCCAGGCCGGTGCCGCCGGTGACGAACAGCTTGGACTGGTCCGGCGTCTGCAGGGTGAACAGGCCCTTGGCCTTGCTCAGTCCGACCTCGCTCCCGGGGGTGATCGCGGCCAGCACCTGGCCGGCGCGGCCGTTGCCGACCAGGCGGATGCACAGGGTGACCACCCCGCCGGATGATTCGACCACCGAGTAGGTGCGGAAGAATTCCCCCTGCCCGTCCTTGAGGCGTAGGAAGACGTACTGGCCGGGGATGAAGGCGAAGCCGGGCCGGCGCAGGCGCAGTTCGACGATGTCCGGGGTCAGGCGCGTGCAGGACACGACGGTGGCCGGGTCGATGCGCTCCTCGAGGGCGACCCCGTCGATCTCGACCGACACGAACGGGCACGAACCGGCGGCCTGCAGCACCGCCGCGCGGTACGGCGTGCAATCGTCGAGCAGCACCTCGGCCTTGCCGGTGGCCGGATCGATGCGGAACACGCTGGGCGCCAGGCGGACGCAGCTGCCCATGCCGTTGCACCCGGGTTTCAGGCTGACGCGGACGCTCATGGCTTGGTCTCCTGGACCGGGACGAGGAAGGTGGGCCAGCCGGACGAGGTGAGCTGAGTGACGGAGCCGTCGGCAGCGCGCAGCAGGAGCAGGGCCTGGCCGCCGAGACGCTCGATCAGGGTGAAGAAGACCTGGGGTTCGAGTAGGGTCCCGGTCTTGGCCAGGCTGTCGGCCTCGCCGTTGCGGCCGGTGCCGGGGAAGACCACGCTGGAGCTCAGCACGGTGGTCGGCGAGGGCAGGCCGGTGCGCGGGTCGTAGACGTGGTAGAGCGTCTTGCCGAGGACGATGATCGGGTTGCGGTAGTTGCCGCTGGTCGAACCGCTCATGCCGTTGCCGGGATCCTGCAGGCGGACGACGATGCGTTCCGGATCATCCGGCGCGTCGGGATGCGGGATGCCGATGCGGTGCGGACGCCGGGCCGGGGTGATGCCCCAGCAGCCGGTCTCGCCGCCGACCTGGACCAGGCCGGCCGTCCGCCCGGCGGCGCGCAGCAGTGCGACCACGCGGTCCACCGCCATGCCCTTGCACACCCCGCCGAAGTCGAACTGCACGCCCGGCTTCAGCACGGTGAGCAGTCCGCCTGCGCGGCGGTAGACGCCCTGCCCGATGCGCGCCCGCACCGCGTCGATCTCGGGCTGCTCCGGCCAGCGCCGGGCCTTTTCCGCGCCGCGCCACAGCCGCCGCAGCGGTCCGACGGTGATGTCGAACACCCCGCCGCTGGCCTCGTGCATGCGCTCCGACAGCGCGAAGGCCTCGGTCAGGGCCGGGTTCAGCTGGTAGTCGCCGGGGCCACCGGCGTTGATCCGGCCGATCGCCGAGGTGTCGCGCCAGTCGTTGAAGTCATCGTCGATCGAGGCCAGGATCGCCCACGCCTTGCCGGCCAGCTCCTGGTCGGCGGGGGTGAAGCGGACGGTCACCGGGATCCCGCCGTAGAGTTCGCGGGCGTCGGCGTACCAGCCGTCCGGGGCGTCGCTGGCGCCCAGGCCGAGGACGAGGAGCAGCGGCAGGGTGCAGGCGAGCAAGCGGTGGTTCACGCCCGACCAGTACTCGCGCGAACCTAAGAGAATGATGAGAACTTACGGGAGATTTCGGGTTACCGTATAACCAAGTGATACACGGGGCCGCGTCGTTCCTCGGCTACCAGTACTCGAATACGCCCGGTGCCGGCAGCGAGACCTCGACGATGAACAGGCCGTCGGCGAACCGGGCCTCGATCCGTCCGGCCATCAGTCCGACCAGTTCCCGGGAGATGCCCATGCCCAGGCCGGCGTGGCGGTAGGCCGACGAACCGCCATCCGCGCGCCAGCCGCGTTCGAAGACGAGCGGGGCCGACTCCGCCGTCATGCCGACCACCGGGTTGGCCAGGATCACCGCCAGCCGGCCTTCCTTGTCCGCGCAGGCGAAGGACAGCGGCTGCGAGCCGAGGGCGTGGCTCACCGCGTTGTCGACCAGGTTGGCCAGGACCATGCGCAGGGCCTCCGGGTCGGCGACGGCCAGGCCGCTGCCGGCGAGATCCCAGGTTACCGCGAGTCCGCGGGCGTGGGCGCGCTCCTCGACCGCCTGCCAGGCCTGGCGCAGCATGGCGTGGACGTCGACCTCGTCGCGCCGCGGCACCAGCTGACCGGCGTCGATGCGCGCCGCCATCAGCAGGTTGTCGATGCGCGCCTGCATCTGCAGGGCGATCGCGTGGCAGGTGGCCAGCGCTGCGGCGGCCTCGCCGCCGGGCTGGGCCGCGACCTCGATGGTCGCGCGCAGGCCGGCGATCGGCGTGCGCAGCTCGTGCGCGGCGGCGGCATGGAACGATGTGGCGAGGCCGTAGGCCCGCTCGAGGCGGTCGCACAGCTCGTTGATGCGTTCAGCGATGCCGCGCAGCTCGGGCGGCAGGGAGGCGACCTCGAGGCGTCGGCCGGGCCGCCGCGGATCAAGGTTGCCGACCTGTTCGGCGAGCCGGGCGTGCGGCGCCAGCATGCGGCCGAGGGTCATGGTCAGGACGAGGATGCCCGCGATGGCGACGAGCAGCGCGCCGGCGACCAGGGTGCGTCCGATGGCCGCCTGCTGCTCGCGCAGATCGGTCAGCGACATGGCGATGCCGACGTCCAGCGTCTTCCCGGTCGGCATCTTCTCGTGCTCGGGCATGACCCGGACCCAGGCCGTCCGGCAGGGTTCGCCATCCGCCGTCGTCGCATTGCCGAGGATAGGCTGGCCCACGACCAGGCCGGTCGGCGGCTGCAGCCAGGGCTGGCCGGAGAGGCGGACCCCGTCCGCGCCGACCAGGGCGAGGGCGGTCACCGCCGGCCCTTGCCCGTGCATCTCGATGTCGCCGTCCTCGAACTCCAGGCCGCTGGCCGAGGCGGTGAGACGCTGGATGGTCAGGTGGTCGAACTCCTGGTCGAGCGCCACGGCGATCCGCCAGTTCAGGACCCAACTGCCGCTGCCGAGGAGGACGACTTCGACGACGGCCGTGACCAGGGCCACGCGCACGCGCAGCGAGATCATGGTTCAGGGCCCAGGATCCAGCCGTGCCCACGCCGGGTGTGCAACAGCCGGACCAGGCCTTCGCCCTCGATCTTCCGGCGCAGGTAGCCGATGTAGACGTCGATGACGTTACTCTCGTTCTCGGCGCGGAAGTCGTAGAGGTGCGAGCGTATGTCCTCGCGCGGCACTGTCTCGCCGGTGCGCATGGCGAGGAAGGCGAGCAGGGCGTACTCGCGCGGAGTCAACTGCACCTCGCGCCCAGCCCGGCGCACCGCCCGGCGCACCGTGTCGATCTCGAGGTCGGCGACGCGGAGGATCGGATCCTTGCGCTGGTAGGCGCGGCGCAGCAAGGCGCGCACCCGGGCCAGCAGCTCGGGGATGGCGAACGGCTTGACCAGGTAGTCGTCTGCCCCGGCGTCGAGACCGGCGCAGCGGTCGGCGACCTGGTCGCGGGCGGTGACGATCAGCACATGGGCCTGGCTGCCGCGGGCGCGCATGCGCCGGAGCACCTCCAGCCCGTCGATCTCCGGCAGTCCGAGATCGAGGACGACCACATCGTAGCCGTTCGCGCCCGCGAACCAATCGCCCTCGGCGCCGTCGCCGCTGCTGTCGACGGCGAAGCCGGCACCGCTCAGCGCGGCCGAGATGGCCGTGCGCAGTGGCGGGTAGTCCTCGATGACCAGGGCTCGCACGGCGGCCAGGATGCCGGGTCGTCGCGTGCGAAGCAACGGCCAGGAGCGCTCAGGCCGGAGCGCCGAAGCTCCAGTCGCCGGCACCGACGGCGTACACCGCGTGCGTCGCGGTGTCGCGCAGGTGCTTGGCTCCGTCGGCGGTGACCGCGCCGCCGCCCAGCTGGGTCGGCACGTGCACCTCGGCGGTGCAGTTGGGCGGCACGGTGACGCGCAGCTCGAAGCGCGCGCCCTCGATCCACCAGCGGCTCGACACGGTGCCGCGCAGGCTGCGGTACGAGCAGCTGGCGTGGCGGCAGTGGCCGCCCGGCACCGGACGGATGACCAGCTTCTGGAAGCCGACGTCGTCGTCGGCGCGGTCGAGGCCGCCGATCGCGCTGTACATCCACTCGCCGACCGCGCCGAAGGCGTAGTGGTTGTAGCTGTTCATGTTGCCGACGTTGACCGGGCCGGTCTCCGGGCTGTAGGTGTTCCAGCGCTCCCACATCGTGGTCGCGCCGTTCTTCACCGTGTACAGCCAGCCGGGGAAGCTCTCGGCGGTCAGCACGCGCCAGGCGACGTCGTCGCGCCCGGCCTGCGACAGCGCCGGCAGCAGGCAGTAGGTGCCGAGGAAGCCGGTGTTGAGGTGCCAGGCGTGGCGCTCGACGCCGCGCACCAGGTGGCGCGAGGCCTCGGCGCCGTCCATCAGCCCGGCGCGCACGGCGCAGGCGTAGGCCGCCTGGGTGTCGCTGGTGGTGCAGCGGCCGTCGGCGGCGAGGTGCTTCGCGCGCCACGCGGCCTTGATCCGCGCGAAGCGGCCCTGGTGGTGCGCCTGGTCGGCGCCGTTGCCGATGGCCTGCGCCATCTCGGCCATCAGGCGGTGCATCCAGGCGTGGTAGACCGGGCCGAGCACGTCGTTGGGCGTCTGCGGCGGCGGGCTGACCCAGTCGCCGAAGCTCCAGTCGAGGTTGAGGTCGCCCTGCGCGGTGCGGTCGCGCTGGTCGAGGTAGCGGCGCATGCCGCTCCACGCCTTGCGCACCGTGCCGAGGTCGCCGTACAGCCGCCACAGCCACCACGGGATGACCACGCCGGCGTCGGCCCAGCCGTAGCGGCCCTGGTCGATGCAGGCGTTGGTCGGGGCGTAGTCGGGGAAGCTGCCGGTCCCGGGATGCTGCGCGTCGAGCAGGTCGTCGACGTACTTGCCGTAGAACGCCGCGCAGTCGGCGTTGTGCACCGCGGTGCGCACGAACACCTGGGTGTCCGCCGTCCAGCCGAGGCGCTCGTCGCGCTGCGGACAGTCGGTCGGGATCGAGACGAAGTTGCCACGCTGGCCCCAGCGCACGTTGGCCTGCAGGCGGTTGAGCAGCGGGTCGCTGCATGTAAAGGTGCCACGATCGGCGGTGTCGCTGCCGAAGACCACCGCCGATATCTGCTCCATGGTCAGGCCGGCGGGCACACCGCGGATCTCGGCGAAGCGGAAGCCGTGGAAGGTGAAGGTGGGCAGGAACTCGTCGTCGCCGCCCGAGCAGATGTGCTCGTCGACCGCCAGCGCGCTGCGCAGGTTCTCGGTCCACACCTCGCCCAGGAGATCCAGCACCTCGGCGTGGCGCACGGTCAGGCGCGTGCCCCTGGGCGCGCGCAGGCGCAGGCGCACGGCGCCGACCAGGTTCTGGCCGAAGTCGACGACGATACGGCCGGGGCCCTTCTCGGTCAGCGAGCGGGCGGGCAGCTCCAGCAGCTTGCGCACCGGCTCGTCGGGCTGCGCCTGCAGGCAGCCCTTCGGCCCGGCCACGCTGATCGGCGCACGCCAGTTGCCGGCGCTGCGCGTCAGGTCGGTGTTCTGGCCTTCCATCAGGTCGGCGAGGCGCACCGGGCCGGTGCCGGCCTGCCAGCCGGAGTCGGCGGTCGTCACCACCTCGCTGGAGCCATCGGCGTAGTCGAGATGCAGGGCCAGCTTCAGCGCCTTGTCGGTGCCGTAGAAGCTGCAGCCGAACGGGGTGGCGAGGTGGCCGCTCCACCAGCCGTCGCCGACCGTGGCGGTGAGCTCGTTCTCGCCCACCGCGAGCTGGCTGGTGACGTCGTAGGCCTGGTAGTGCACGCGGGTGCGGTAGTCGGTCCAGCCCGGGGCCAGCACGCGGTCGCCGACGGTGCGGCCGCCGAGGGCCAGCTCGTAGGTGCCGCAGGCGGTGGCGTAGATGCGGGCGCGGGCGAGCGGTTTGCCCACGCGTACGCTGCGGCGCAGCACCAGGGCGGGCAGCAGGCGGTCGGCGCGGATGCGCGCATCGTCGGCGGCCCACGGCCCCTGGCCGAAGGCGGCGACGTCGGCGCTCGCGCTCCAGTCGGCGGCCATGGCATCATCCCACGCCGGATCGTGGCCGTCCTTGGCGAGGTGGCGCGCCCGCCAGGCGGGATCGCCGGTGGCGAGGCGGATGCTGCTGCCGTCGGCAAGGTTGACCACCAGCAGGCCGATGAAGGCGCCGTCAGGGTAGGCGAAGGTCTTCATCGCCACGTGGTTGTCGCCGGACTTCAGCCACGGTGCCACGTCCCAGGTCATGACGCAGCGGCGCGGCAGGTTGCCGCAGCTGTCCGGCCGGACGCCGTTGATCGAGATGTACTTGTAGACGCCGCAGCCCCACGGCGCGTCGTGGCCGTCGGCCATGGTGTGCAGCACCGCGCTGGCGATATGCGCGCCCGCGGGCAGGGCGAAGCGCACGCCGTAGACCGCCAGTTCGCGCACCTGTCCGGCCGGCTTGACCCAGCGCGCAGCGGCCAGGGCGATGCGCTCGTCGTCGCCCTGTGGCCTGGCCGACAGCCAGGCGCCGGCGAAGCGCGCGGCGTCGAGGAAGGCGGTCTCGAACCAGGCGGGCGTGCTCCACGGTCCCTCGGCGCCGGCACCGTCCCATACCCGCACCCGCCAGTGGTAGCGTGTGCGGTCGGCCAGCGCCGTGCCGGCGTAGGCGATGGAGATCTGCGCGTCGCTGGCGACGCGGCCGGAGTCCCAGGCGTCGGCCAGGCCCGGCGCGGTGCCGACCTGCACCTGCCAGGCGCCCTGGACGGCGTTGGCCGCACCGTCGGCCAGCGCCCAGCCGAAGCGCGGTGTCGGCACATCGATGCCGAGCGGATCGCTGCGGTATTCGGTGTGCAGGTCGATGGGGCGGAGGGCGTTGCTCATGACGGTGATGCTGACCGTGGCGGGCCGCGGCGGCAATCCTCGGACCGCGTCCCGTGCCTAGCACGATGTTGATCGGCCGGGCAGGAGGCGATGCTGCTGCCATGGCCGCCCGGCTCGCCGACCATCCCTACATCATCACCAGCATGGAGTACCTGCTGCCGACGCGCGGTCTGCCGTTGATGAGCAACCGTCCGCAGCACCAGGATCCGAGCCCGTTCCATGATCACGACTTCGTCGAGATCGCGGTGGTCCACGGCGGCGACGCGGTGCATCAGGGCATCCATGGCGAACGGCCGATCGCGCGCGGCGACGTCATCGTGTTGCATCCGGGACAGTGGCACGGCTATGCCCGCTGCCTCACCCTCGACCTGACCAACGTGTGCGTGCCGGCCGCGCTGTTCACCCACGAGCTGGCCTGGCTGGCCGGCGATCCGCTGGTCGCCGCCCTGCTCCCGGCGCGCGGCGCCTCGATCGCGCAGGAGGTCATCCACCTGCATGCCGACGAGACGGCGATGGCGGCGATCGAGCCGGCCTGCGTGCGCCTGCGCGAGCTGGTCGACAGCCGCGCCGGGGTCCGGCTGCGGGCCGAGATGATCGCGCTGCTCGCCGTGGTCCTCGCCCGGCTCGCCGGCCTTGCCGGCCGGCGCCATGTGCCGAGCCACGATGACGACGGCGTCCTGGCGATCGCCTCGGAGATGTCCGCCGACCTCGCCCGGCCGTGGAAGCTGGCCGAGCTCGCGCACCGCGCCGGCATGACCCGCGAGCATCTCTGCCGCCGCTTCCGCACCGTGCACGGCTCGCCGCCGCTGGCCTGGCTGACCGCTCGCCGCGCCGAGCGCGCCGCCGTGCTGCTGCTGTCGACCGACGCGGCGGTGGCCGAGGTCGGCCGCCTGGTCGGCTGGGATGATCCGAACTACTGCGCCCGGCGCTTCCGTGCCGCCTTTGGGGTCAACCCGGCGGCCTATCGCCGGCGCGTGCCCGAGGTCATCCGCGGTTGAGCGCTCAGCGACCGCGCTTGGCGGTGAGCATGCGCAAGGTCGACGCGAGCACCGTGCGGACCCGCTCCGGGGCCTGGTGCACATCCATGGCGAGGCGGTCGGCGCGCAACTCGGAGAGGTCGTCGGCCGGTGCGGCAGGTTCCGCCTCCAGCCGGCGCAGGGCGGCGCGCAGCTCGCGGAAGGCGGCGGCCCGCTCGCGGGTGGCGGCCGCGGCGCGGGCGGCGCGCTGCCTGGCGGCGTTCTCGGCGGCCAGCTTGGTCTGCCACGCCGCCAGGGTCTCATCGGAGATCGTCGGCTTCGCCTTGCGTACGGCCTTGGGCTTGGCCGGGAGGACCGGTTCGGCGGCGACTGGCGCAGTGGCCACGACCGGCTCGGCAGGAGGAACGGCGTCGGTTGCAGGAGGAGGCGAAGCGACCGCGACCTCTGGCGGGGCAGGTGCAGGTGCTGGTGCTGGAACTGCGGCAGTCGGCGCCGGTTCGGTCGGTAACAGGATCTCGTCGGGGGTGTTCATGTGTCGTGGTTCCGAGTGCATCGCCTGTGGTGCGTACGGCAAGGTCGGGAAACGCTTCGGGGGAGCCGGATGGGCTCCCCCGAAGCGGGCCAGATGGCGCTGGTTCAGGCCTGCGGCGCCGCCGCCTCGGCGGCTTCGACGGCCTCGTCGCCGCCCTCGCCGGTCAGCTTCTTCAAGCGGTCGAGGTAGGGGGTCTCGATCTTGGCGGCGAACTCCAGGATCTTGGCTCGCTTCTCGTCGCTGATGCGCGAGTCGAGGAACTCGGACATCTGCATGCGGTCGAGCTGGGTCGGGTGCGGCTTGCCCTGGGTGGCGGCGAGGAGGAGGCGGGCGGCTGCTTGCTTGGGGGTCATGGTGTTTCCGGTAGCGCCAGGGGTTGTTCGGCCGCGGCGCCGGCGTCGTGTCGCCGCGGGCTGGATATGTTAGCGGAACGGCAATGCCCGCAAGAACGCCAGCAAATCCCGTCACAAGTGCTTGCCCTTACAGGCTGGGCCGGCGATCCGGAATGTTTGCGTCCGGCCTGGGCTTGACCCACCGGCCGGCACGGCATGCTGCTACGCCTTAGTATCGGACTGTAGCTCAACCTGGATAGAGCGCTTCCTTGGGGTGGAAGAGGTTGCAGGTTCAAATCCTGTCAGTCCGACCAAAGTGAAAAGACGGCCCTTCGACAGCAATGTCGAAGGGCTTTCTCTTTTCCAGCACAAGACTTACGTCGCTGATCCGGCGGTTCAAAGATACCGCAGCCAAAATCTCGCGGCGAAGGGGCATCTTTGAACGCCTCCAGAGATCTGCGGCGTTCTGCATGAAATCGAAGATTGTCAGGGCCAATTCTCCGCGCTTGGCGTCGTAGCGAGGTCTCTCCTCCAGTTGGCGGTCAAGATCGGCCAGATCAGCCCGCAACTGGCCCTGCTTCGACGAGAACTCGGCCTGCTCGATCGCCCCGTCCAGGAAGACGTTCATCAGGCGGTCGAGGCGACCCTTCGTGTCGCTGCGCAGCTTGGTCAGCGCCCTGCGGCGGTCGGCGTCGAGCTTGGCCACATCGGCGAAGGCGGCCTTCAGGGTGTTGCGGATCAGCTGGGCGTGGGCCTCGTCGTGGATGCGCAGGGACTCCAGCTCTGCCACCACGGCGTCGTCTATCTTCTCTGCCGGCCAGCGGACCACCGGATGGCCCGTCGGCGGGTCGTTGTTTGCGCAGCGGTAGTAGTGGTAGACCACCTCATGGCCGCTCTGCCGGCGCCGGACGATGCGCTCACCAGTCATCATCGACCCGCACAAGGCACAACGGAAGAGGCCGCCCTGGTAGGGCAGCTCTGGCGTCCCCGTGCGGCGGTTCTTCCCCTTCAGCACGTCCTGGCAGAGGTCGAAGGTCTCCCGCGACACCAATGGGGCGAACTTGGCGACGTGGGTGACGCCACGACGGACGATCTCCCCGACATAGGCGCGGTTGTGGAGGATGTAGGCCAAGGCCGTGCGGTTGAACCGGCGGCAGGAATCCCGGAAGGAGTGCCCTTCGGCGATCAACTGGTCACCCAGCGCATCCAGGGTGTAGTTGCCCGAGGCGAAGAGTTCGAAGATGCGCACCACGGTCTTGGACTTTTCCGGATGGGGCATCACCGGGCACCCCTTGTCGGACGTGTTCTGGTAGCCGAAGCTGGCCCGGCCCATGGGCCAGCCTTGGCGGATCTTCTCCTCCATGCCCTTGAGGACCTCGGAGCGCAGGTTGTCGCTGTAGTACTGCGCCACCGCCGCCATCACGTTGAACGACAGGGCACCACTGGCCCCAGGGCCGAACTGGTTGTCGATGAAGGCCAGCTTGACCCCGCACTCGTCCTCCAACCCCTGCAGCCGGACCGCATCCTTCATGTTGCGGCAGACGCGGTCCAGCTTGTGGGCAAGGATGACGTGGATTCCTTGCCGACGGGCGTTGCGGCGAACCCACTCGAACATCTCGTTGAAGGCCTGCCGTTCAACCCCGCGCTTCGCCGATTCGGCAACTTCGAACTCTCGGACCACTTTCCACCCCTGCCGTTCGGCCCGCTCCCGGCAGGCGCGGATCTGGGCGTCGATGGAGTAGCCCTCACGCTGCTCACGGGAACTGACCCTGGTCCAGATGACAACGTTCATGGCGAATCCAGTTCCCGGGCGGCGTGGTAGAACGCCGCTCCGAGGCGTTTGACGTTCATGAGCATGTCGACTGCCTCCTCGCGGGTGATCCGCCGTCGGTAGAGCCTGGACCAGACGGCGATCGCCTCCTCGATGAGGGCGTCGCTGATCCAGGCCTCTGCCAAGGGACGCGGGCGCGCCCCCTGTTCCTGCATCTGTTGCCGTGAACTTGGGGGACATCCAGTGGAGTCTGCCGGTTCCGACGGTTCGGAATGATGCTGGAGCATGTCAACGCCCGATGGCGCCATCGATGCCCGACTTCTCCATGTACTGGCGGATCCTCCCGATGGCGCGCTGTACCGTGATCCAGTGCAGACCCAGATCGGTGGCGATCTCGTGGATGTTCTTCCCCTCCGCCAGGGCTTCGCAGATATGGCGTTCGTTGGCATCCAGACGGCCAACAATCTGCCATAGCTCGGTGGCCTCGAGTTGGTCATCGGGGTCGTGGAAGGCGGCGTCAGTATCGAGGTCGGCGGCAAAGCGATCAACCAGCCCCCCATAACGCGACTGTGTGCGCAGGAACTTGAGCACCGACTTGCGGATGATGGCCGTCCGGGCCGTGCGTTCGCAGGCCCCATTGGCCTTGCTGGGGTCGAAGCGGAAGTCGAGGATGGCGATGGACACCTCTTGCAGGGCATCGGGGATGTCGTGGGCCGGTAGGCCGTTGCACTTGGCGTACTTGACGGCGTGGTCGTACTCCGACTGGGTCAGGACGCCTTCGTATGGGTTGCTGGTGATGGTGGTGATGCGCACAGGGACCTCGCTCGTCCGGGTTGATGTCCCGGCCGGCGACATGCCGGCGGAACGAGCGGAACCTCGGTCCAACACCGGGGACACGTCGCTATCGCAGGCCCTGCGATAGATGTCCCCGCGTCCTGTGCAGCGGGGTCACAGTCCTGTCGCAGTCCTGTGTCCCCGGGGACACAGGACTGTGACCCCGGGGACATCCATCCACTGCTCAAGTCATGTGAAGAAATCCGGGGTCGGCGGGAAATAAGTCTATGGGAGGCGGACGATGCCGGCGGATCACGCCGACGGGTAGCCGCGCCAGGACTGATCGATGACCTTGCCCGCCGCCTTCACCACGTCAGCCGTATCAGCGCGACCGTTCATCGACCACCTGATCAGGGAACCCGAGGAGACCTACGCTGCTGGCCGGCGCGAAAATCTCTCCAGCCATGCGCTGAACGAGTTCCGCAAGAATCCCTGCCTCTACCGGCAGAAGCAACTCGGCCTGGTGGTCGAGGAGGAGCGCGCCGCCTTCGTGATCGGCCGGGCGGCCCACTGCCGCGTACTGGAAGGCGAGACCGAGTTCCGCCGTCGCTTCGCCATCGGCGGCCCGATCAACCCGAAGACCGGGAAGTCCTTTGGCCAGGACACGAAGGCCTACGCCGAGTGGGCTGCGGCCATCGGCAAGCCGGCCATCAGCCAGGACACCGCCGACCTCTGCGATCGTCTCTCCCGTGCGGTGCGCGAGCACGATGCCGCTGCGGCGCTCCTGGGTGAAGGCCAAGCCGAAGGCGTGGTGCGCGCCGAGTACAGCGGCATTGCCAGCCAGATCCGCATCGACTGGACTCATCCCGAGCGCGGCATCGTCGATCTCAAGACTATCGATGATCTCGACTACTTCGAACTGCAGGCCCGCTCGTTCGGCTACGCCCACCAACTCGCGTTCTACCGCGCCATCCTCGCCCAGGTCGCCGGCCGCAAGCCGGAGGTCCACGTCATCGCCGTCGAGAAGAAGGAGCCCTTCCGGGTCGGTGTCTGGCGCTTCTCCGACCAGGTCCTCGACGCCGCGGCGCGGGACAACTTGGCGGCGATCGAGCGGCTGAAGGTCTGCCGCGCGCAGGACTGCTGGCCGACCGGCTACGAGGCCGTCCGCAGCTTCGACTACCTCGCCTGAACCACTCCAACCCAAC
>JAIFKN010000022.1 GCA_020049615.1 bacterium
AAGGAGATCCAGGTCAAGGCCAAGCCCAAGAGCGCCAAGCTCGTCTTCCGCTTCGCCAAGGAAGCCAAGGAGAAGTTCAAGAAGTGAATGGCCCGCAGGCTGATGCCTGCACCATCGCTGCCTGAACTGCAACACCCCCGGCGCATGCCGGGGGTGTTCGCATGTCGTCACCAGGAGATCCGCCGGTCAGAGGCGCCAGTAGGTGAGATCGCCGACCGCGGTTGCGCTCCAGGCCCCCTTCACATCCAGACAGGGTCCGCCGGCGCCGATGGCGGCAGCCACCTCTCCCGCCTGCAGTTCGCAGATCCGGCGGTGCTTCACCGCGACGATCACCGCCTCGGACCGCGGCAGCGGCGATAGCGGTGCCAGTTCCAGGCCGTACTCATGCCGCACCTCACCGGCATCGGCGACCGGATCGCAGACCACCGGCACCGCGCCGAAGCGTCTGAGCTCGTTGATGATGTCGATCACCTTGCTGTTGCGCACATCCGGACAGTCCTCCTTGAACGTGATGCCCAGGACGAGGACCTGCGCGCCCTTCACCCGCCGGCCCTGCTGGATCATCAGGCGCACGCATTCCTGGGCGATCCATGCGCCCATGCCGTCGTTGATGCGCCGGCCAGCGAGGATGACCTGGGGATGATAGCCGACCTCCTCGGCCTTGTGCGTCAGGTAGTAGGGATCGACGCCGATGCAGTGGCCGCCGACCAGACCAGGCCGGAAAGGCAGGAAGTTCCATTTGGTGCCGGCCGCCGCCAGCACATCGAGGGTGTCGATGCCGAGGCGGTGGAAGATCAGGGCGAGTTCGTTCATCAGCGCGATATTGAGGTCGCGCTGCGTGTTCTCGATCACCTTGGCAGCCTCAGCGACCTTGACCGAGGCGGCAGGGAACACCCCGGCGGTGATGGCGGTGCCATACACCGCAGCGACGCAGTCGCAGGTGGGCTGGTCCATGCCCGAAACCACCTTGCGGATCTTCTCGACGGTGTGCTCGCGGTCGCCCGGGTTGATGCGCTCGGGGCTGTAGCCGTAGGCGAAGTCGACGCCAGCGATGCGCCCGCTTTCACGCTCGACCACCGGGATGCAGACCTCCTCGGTCGCGCCCGGATAGACCGTACTCTCATAGACCAGTACCGCACCGGCGGCGAGGTTCCGGCCGACCAGGGTGCTGGCGCCGACGAGCGGAGCGAGATCGGGACGCTTGGCGCCGTCGACCGGGGTCGGTACGGCGATGATGACGAAGCGGCAGGAGCGCAATGCGGCGGCATCGCCGGTGGCGCTGAAGGAGGCGTCGG
The DNA here is from genome assembly GCA_020049615.1 of bacterium. The sequence continues at coordinate 1,296 of JAIFKN010000022.1, forward strand.
CGAGGCGCGCCGCGACGGCGGCGTCCCCGCACTCGCCGACCGGGTCGCGCCCGGCCTGCAACGCGGCGATCTTGGCCGCATTGAGATCGAAGCCGAGAACGCGGAAATGCCGGGCCAGGCACAAGGCCAGCGGCAGGCCGACATAACCCAGGCCGACGACGGCGATGCCGGTACGATGGGAACGCAGTTCATCGAGCAGCAGGGCGGTCGGATGGGGCACAAGGCGGATTGTGGAATCTCAGGCGCCGGTCAAGCCCAGGCGATGCGGCCAGCCGCATTGCGGCAACCGCCACCATCAGCAGCATGTCGCCGCGATGCTGACCGTCTCCGCCTTCCTGCTCGCCCTCGGACTCAGCATGGACGCGGTCGCGGTGTCGATCAGTTCGGGGCTGTGCCGTCCGGACGAGCGGTTCTGGCGGCTGCTGCGCATGCCGCTGGCGTTCGGCTTCTTCCAGGCCCTCATGCCGTTCCTCGGTTGGCTTGGCGGCGCGGCCGTGGTCGAACACGTCGCCGCCTGGGACCACTGGCTGGCCTTCCTCCTGCTCGCCGGCATCGGCGGGAAGATGCTGTGGGAGGCGTGCAAGGGCGAGGACGAGGAATGTGGTCAGGCCGATCCGTTCGCCTGGGGTCGCCTCACCGTCCTGGCCATCGCCACCTCGATCGACGCCCTCGCCGCCGGATTGACCATAGCCTTCATCGATCTGCCGGTTGCACTCACCCTGGGGATCATCGGCGGCACCACCACCGCCCTGTGCCTGCCGGCGGTGCTGCTGGCCGGGCGCCTCGGCGGGCGCTGGGCCGGGCGCGCGGAGATCGTCGGCGGCCTGGTCCTGATCGGCATCGGGGTGAAGATCCTGGTGGATCACCTCGGCAGCTGACGCATCCTCCGCGCCATGGGACACGGCGACCTCACTGCCCTGCTGCTGGCGCTCGCAACCCTGCTGGTGGCGGCGCGGATCTGCGGCGAAATCGCGCGCCGGCTCGGCCAGGCCGAGGTGCTCGGCGAGATCCTCGCCGGTGTGCTGCTCGGGCCGACCGTGCTCGGCCGGTTCCTGCCCGCCGTGCACGGCACCATCTTCCCCGCCGCTGGCACGCCGTCCGCGATCACCCTCGGCGGCATCGAGCAGCTCGCCGTCGGCCTCTTCCTCTTCGTCGCCGGCATGGAGGTCAGCCTGGCGGCGGTGCGGCGCGAGGGCGGCCGGGCCCTGGCGGTGTCCTTCGGCGGCCTGCTGGCGCCGTTCGGCCTGGGCCTGGCGGTCGCGATGGGCGCGCCGCACCTGGTCGGCTCGGTCGGCGGCGCCTCGTGGGGGTTCGCCCTGTTCTTCGCCGTCGCCATGTCGATCTCGGCCCTGCCGGTGATCGCCCGCACCCTGATCGACCTCGGCATCTACCGCAGCGGGATCGGCGCGGTGGTCATCCCCTCGGCGATCATCATGGATCTGGTCGGCTGGCTGGCCTTCGCCGTGGTGCTCAGCGTGGTCGACCGCTACAGCGTGCAGGCGACCTCGGTGGCGCAGACGGTGATGCTGACCCTGGGCTTCTGCGCCGTCATGCTGACGGTCGGACGCTGGCTGATCGACCGTCTGCTGCCATGGGTGCAGGCCTACCTCAGCTGGCCAGGCGGCGTGCTCGGCTTCGCCTTCGCCCTGGCGCTGGGCTGCGCCGCCTTCACCGAGTGGATCGGCCTGCACGCGATCTTCGGCGCCTTCGTCGCCGGCGTCGCGCTGGGCGACAGCCCGCACCTGCGTCCACGCACCCGCCTGGTGCTCGAGGATTTCGTACGTTCCTTCTTCGCCCCGCTGTTCTTCGCCGGCATCGGGCTGAAGGCCGATCTCATCGGAAACTTCGCGCCGCTCGTGGTCGGCACGGTGCTGTTCGTCGCCTGCCTCGGCAAGCTGCTCGGCTGCGGCATCGGCGCGCTGCTCACCGGACTGGACTGGCGTTCGTCCGCCGCGGTGGCGATGGCGCTCAACGCGCGTGGAGCGATGGAGATCGTCCTCGCCTCCATCGCGCTGCGCTTCAAGGTCATCGGCGAGACCACCTTCGTCGCCCTGGTGGTCACCGCCCTGGTCACCTCGCTGATCGCCGGGCCGGCGATCAAGCGGCTGCTGGCGCTCAAGCCGGTACGCGGCCTGGCCGGCTGGCTGCCAGCCAAGGCCTTCGTCCGCCGCCTGCAATCATCCGAGCGCAGTGGCGCGGTGCGCGAACTGGTCATGGCCGCCGCCATGCCCGGCACCGACATCGAACTGGCGGTGCAGGCGGTGCTGGCGCGCGAGGGATCCTCGCCCACCGGCTTCAACCGTGGCCTGGCCATCCCGCACGCCCGGCTGCCCGGTCTGCCGGCTCCGCTCATGGCCCTGGGTGTCAGCGAGGACGGCCTCGCCTTCGAGGCGGCCGACGGCCAGCCGGCCCGCATCATCGTCCTGCTGCTCACCCCGGGCGAGGCCGAGGACGAGCATCTCGGCCTGCTGGCGCAGATCGCCCGCGAGCTGTCCGATCCCGCGGTGCAGCGCCAAGTCATCGCTGCGCGCAGCTATACCGAGTTGATCGCCTTGCTGCGCGCCGGCACGGTGGCCGAGGATTAGTCTGGTGTTCGAACGTTGTGCGCCCATTGGCGGCGGAGGCGCAGGCTTGGCCGTCGCCGAGCACGCCTCGGACTGACGTCGTTCGCGCGATCGGCGAATGTCAGTGAGCCGGGATCGAGCGGGTCCAGGGCGAAGGGCCCTGGGCGGGGGTTCGGGGGCCGGCGAGGCCCCTGGGCTACAAGCTCCAGCTATTCAGTTCGCGCGCCGCCGACAGCTTCCACGTCGCGTGCGGCGCGATCAGTTCCTTGTAGCGCTTGGCGTCGGCCGCCAGACGCGTCACCTGGGCGTCGCTCGCCAGCGGGTCGTGGTGGAAGATGACCAATTCGCCAATCTTCGCCTCGCGGAAGAAGTCGATGAAATTGAAGATGGTCGAATGGCCGAAGTTGATGTGGTCGTGGTAGTCGAGGAAGCCGTACATCGCGTCGACGATGACCAGATCGGCGCCTTCGGCGAAACGCGCGTAATGCTCGGCGACCTTGTCCGGATGCTTGCTCACCTCGGTGTCGGTGAGGTAGACCACCGACTTGCCGCCATGGTCGATGCGGTAGCCGTAGGCCTTGTCGGGATGGATGAGCGGCAGGATGCGCACCTGGGCGCCCTCGACCTCCGTCGCTACGTCCTCGGGCAGCTGCCGGCAGATGATCTTCGACGGCAGGTTGTTCCACTTCACCGGGAAGTGGGCGTCATTCATCTGCAGCGAGAGCAGGCGCTCGGAATCGCTGCGGCCGCTCCACACCCCGATCTCGCGACCGGGCTGGTAGATCGGCAGGAAGAAGGGGAAGCCGCAGATGTGGTCCCAGTGGAAGTGGGTGAAGAACATGTGGATCTTCGCCGTCGCTGCGCGCCCTTCGGCCTTCAGCGCCCCGCCGAGGGCGCGGATGCCGGTGCCGGCGTCGAGGACGAAGATGCAGTCGCCGAAGGCGACCTCGACGCACGAGGTGTTGCCGCCGTAGGTCCAGGCGTGCTCGGACCGGTCGAGATAGGCGTCTACGGCGTCAGGCGACGCGAGATCCTCGGGCCGCGCCTCGAGGAGGAGCGCCCTGGCCTTGTCGCGCAGACCAGCGCTGGTCATGGGGGACGCGATCGAACCGCGCACGCCCCACAGGCGCACCTGCATGTAGCCTCCTCCCGCCGTGTGCGGGCCCATCCCGGTAGGTTAGAGCCTCCGCCTGGGCGGCGCAAGCTGTCTCCCGAGGGGTCGGGCAGGCGCTTATACTTGACCGAATCGCCGTTCGCGCCCCTGGTATTCGCGCAAGCAGGCATGCAGGTCGGCTACGGTGAAATCCGGCCACAGCGCCGGACTGCTGACGAACTCGGCGTAGGCGGTCTGCCAGGGCAGGAAATTGGACACGCGCTGCTCGCCGGCGGTGCGCACCAGCAGATCGACGTCGTGCCCATCGTAGAGCGCGGCCTGCACCGTGGCAGCGTCGATGGCGTCGGCGTCGAGCTCTCCGCTGGCCACCCGCGAGGCGACGGCGCGGCAGGCATCGACCAGCTCGTCGCGGCCACCGTAGCTCAGCGCCAGGGTGAGGGCCATGCCGGTGTTCCGGGCAGTGGCGGCGATCGCCTCATCGAGGGCGGAACGCGCGTCGCAGGGCAGCCGCTCGAGGCGGCCGATGGCCCGCAGACGGACGCCATTGTCCTGCATGGTCTGCAGCTCGGTACGCAGGAACGTCGCCAGCAGGTCCATCAGGACCTCGACCTCGCGGCGCGGCCGCGACCAGTTCTCGGAGCTGAACGCGTAGAGGGTGAGTCGCGGGATGCCAAGCCGGACGCAGGCGGTGGTCACCTCGCGCACGGTGTCGGCGCCGCGGCGATGGCCGAGGAAGCGCTCCCAGCTGCGCCGCTTCGCCCAGCGGCCATTGCCATCCATGATCACCGCCAGATGCCGGGGCAGGCGCTCGGCATCGAGGCCGGCGGCGCGGGCCGCAGCGATGGCGTCGTGGACGACCGGGGTCATGGCGCCAGCGGGGGGGTGCGGGGGGCCGTCGGGCCCCCCGTGGCAGAAAGCCGGCTGGGAGAAGACCGGGAAAATGGCGGCAGCAGGCCGCCCCGGTCTTCTCTCAGCACTGACATGATGCAGGCCGCCTGCAGCATGTCAGCGGACAACGATCTCGTCGCGACCGGCGCCGGTGCCGATCCACTTGACCGGCACGCCGATGCGCTGCTCGATGAAGCGGACGTAGTCCTGCGCCTGCCGGGGCAGGGCGTCGAAGCTGCGCGCACCGGTCGAGGGCCTGTCCCAGCCGGGCAGGGTCTGGTAGATCGGCTCGACCCGGGCGAGGTCCTCGATCTTCGCCGGTGGTCCGTCGAGGACCTTGCCGTCGAGGCGGTAGCCGGTGCACACCGGCAGCTCGCGCTCGCCGTCGAGGATGTCGAGCTTGGTCAGGGCGACCGCATCGACGCCGTTGAGCCGGCAGGCGTAGCCGACGATGACCAGGTCGAGCCAGCCGCAGCGGCGCGGCCGCCCGGTGGTGGCGCCGAAC